>NZ_JBHSMH010000054.1:0-30950 GCF_042655365.1 Cohnella suwonensis
GGATGAGGGAAAACCTCACGTCCGGTTTGATGAAGGGGGAGCTGGGAAAGTAAAAGGAGGGCTTCCGCCCTCCAATGAAATTTCAGTTCTCTACTCTACTTTAAAATTGGACGACCCCCGCAGCAGATCTGTCGGGGGTCTAATATCGAAGCGCAACCGCGCGATCGTTCCTTCATTCACTTTCACGAAAACAACGATAGCCCTACCTCTCCATCGTTCTTGCGGCTCCAAGGCCGCGCCAGTGAGAATTCGTGTTCCTTCCAGCAGCCGTTCTGAATCTTGAGATTAAGGAATGTGGGGAAACGGAGGTATGTCCCTTGAGGAAAAATCAGAGGGTTACAACTTCTACAATAAATGATAATATCAAAATCTCTAATATTTGTCAACTGGATAATTTCTTTGCATTTCGTTTGCCGAGCTGTTGTATAATAGGATAAAAAAGGAGGAATTACCAATGCAACAGTTTGCGGTCGTTGTCCGGGAGCTCCGGACGCTTCTGGCATCGTTCAGAATCGTAAAGCTTATTCTGCCTTATCACCTCCACATCCTGTTAGGCGGCCTCGGCATTCAGTTTTTGTATAAGATTTTGCTCAATAACGTCAGCACCTTAGACGGCTATAACACGCTCGATACGATTTTCAACGACATTCCGCTCTATTTGATCGCGTACTACGGCTTTTTCGTCGGGGCATGGCTGACGCTCGTTTCCCGCAACGTGAAGTACTTGTCCTATTCGTTATGGGGATACGCGTTCGTTATCCTGTTCCCGTTCGAGAACCTGCGGTTGTTCGATCTCGTGCACGCGGCGATCTACGTGGCGGGCGGTTACGGCATCTTCCGTTACTTGACGACGGCAGAGAGCAAGAGCGACACGCAAAACCTGAGCCTCTAGCATACGGCTTATAAACAAGACTTATACATAGCGATGCCGATTTCCCGGTCCGATTGTCCGGGGATTCGGCTTTTTCTTATGCCCGTTCGCGTATAGGCCTACATCGTGCGGACGGCTTTCCGACGATTCCCCGCGCGGTGCTCCGCGCCTACTCGCACGAACGTAATCGCGACGAGAGCCGTGGCGGTTCCGACGTAGCTCCAGAGAAAGATCGGGCGAGCGGTATCGGTACCCGAGACTAGCCCGTGCGCGAGCGCGAGGAAAAACGCGGGATAGCCGACCATGTGGATCGCGAGCCAGATCCGATTCGAGAGAAACATCCGGAAATCCGTCGTGAGCATGACGAGAAGCAGGCAATAGAACGACAGCGAACCGAGTCCGTAGGCGAAGCGGTGTTCCGGGTACGAGAACGGAACGAGCAGCTGCCCCCACGTAAAGGGAGAGAACCGGTCGACGGCGAGGATCAGAATATGGACGATCGCCAGCGCCATGCCGGCTCCTTGCGCTTTGGCGTGCCAATAATAGAACCGCTTCTTCGAGCTGCCTTTGAGCTGCGGCATGCCGTAGAGGATGCCCAGCGAAACGCCGACGAACAGCATATAGTAAGCCGCCAGTCCTGCGACCCTCGTAATCGTCCAGGTCGGCAACTCCAACACGATGTCGGTCATGAAGCAGCCTCCTTCCACCGAACGGAAGAGCCGATTCCCCTCAACAACTTCGTCGTCCCGTTATCCAGCGCCATCAGGACGTCATAACCCGGAAAAGTTTCTTTCACCCAGGCTTCGCCTTCGCCCGAACCGAGAATGCATACCGTCTTGGCGGCGATTTCCGCGTCCGCGGTCGACGAGCCGACGACCGTGCATTGCACGACGTCGCTGATCGCGGGAACACCGGTTCTGGGGTCGATCAGATGGTGCTTGCCGCCGTCCGCCGACATCCAGCTTCTGCGGGTCGTGCCGGAAGTCGCGGCCGAACCTTGTCCGAGTATCGCCGTTGCCAGAATTGCTGGTTCTTCCTCTTCCGAGAACGGACAAGGAGGGGCGATGTCTACCTGCCAATCGGGAAGTCCCGCTTGTCCCCATCCCCATACGCGCAAGTCCCCTCCGGCGTTCAAGTGCCCCGACGGAATGCCGCTCGCGCTCAGCATGGCGGCGATACGATCGACCGCCCAGCCTTTGACGAGCCCTCCCAGATCGAGTCTCGCGCCTCGGGATAAGCGCGCCAAGCGGAAGAGCGGGAACGTCGTCCAGCCCAACCGATCGCCATGAATGGGATGGGCATCGTCGATCGCGCCGGCCGCGGCGCCGACGCTTTCGAAGCTGACCGAATAGCCGGAGCGTTCGAGCGCCAGCAAGATGCAGGGATCGTAAATACCGTTCGTCAGCCTGCGGTATTCCTCCGCATGGCTGAGCACTTCGAGCATGGCCGAGGATACGGATGTCGGAAACCCGCGCGATCCGTTCAAACGGCTTAGCTCGCTATTGTCCCTAAATCTGCTGAAGCGATCTTCCACGAACCGGAACCAATCCCTGATTTCGATCAACGGTTTATCGTCCTCGCCCGTTACGTCGCAGCGGAGAGTGACCTCGACGTCGGTATTCATCGCGCGGAACTCGTCCCTTATCGTTCGAATCATAATCGCCACCACCTCTTGCTAAGATTGCCTGGATCGAGAACGGAAGCCGCCGTCGTTTCCTTGTTCGGAAGAAGCCGGGCTCCGGAACGTATCGTCGAAGAGGCCGTTGCCGTTCGCGGAAGGCTCCTCGACGGCTAGCGGATCATCGATCGCATTGTCCGCGCCGACGGCTTCGGAGACGGAAGGCCGATCGGATCCGGCCGTGAACGCGTCGCTGCTCCGCGCTTGCTGAAAGAGCAAGGCGACCGATAACGTCGCTCCGGCGGCAATCGTCCATTTTACGAGTTGCTTCTTCACATTGTTTCGCATCGTAAATTCCTCCCCTCTCATACTCGAAGTATAATGCGGCATCATGAATGGGCAATGAAGGGAACCTTAAAGATTGCTAAGAAAAGCGCGCGGGGGAAGTGGTTAGTAAAACAAGACGGATGGGAGACGATAAGAAGTGCGGGTCGGCGGAAGTGCCGAATTGGGCGATTGAACGACCGTTCGAAATAGGGGCCTAATTTGCAAATAAACGGCGATTAATATATATTTTATGAATCGACCGATCGTTCAAATTGTCATTATTCAATTTACAAATGTATACCAAGGAGTGGGGACGAAAGTGAAAAGCGTTATCGGATTTTCTTTGAAAAACAAGTTCGCGCTATGGATGATCACGATCATCGTTATCGTGGCCGGTTTGTATTCCGGCTTGACGATGAAACAGGAAAGTTTGCCGAATTTAAGCTTTCCTTACCTAAGCGTAACGACCGTCTATCCGGGAGCGACGCCCGACGCGGTCGTGAAGGATATTACCGAACCGCTAGAGAAAAGGCTGAAGAATATCGAAGGGGTCAAAAACATCAACTCGACGTCGATGGAGAACGTCTCTTCGATTTCCATCGAGTACGACTTCGGACAAGACATGGACGCGGCCGTTACTCAACTTCGCGAAGCCGCGGCGGACGTCGCGCTTCCGGAGGGGGTCGCGGCGCCGGACATCTCGAAGTTCAGCTTCAACTCCTTCCCGGTCATCTCGCTTAGCGCATCCGGACAAGGCAGTCTTGAGAACTTGACGAAGATCGTGGCGGAGGAAGTACAGCCGGCATTGGAAGGCGTCTCCGGCGTCGCATCGGTTCAAATCGCCGGCCAATTCGTCCAAGAAGTCAGCTTGAAGTTCGATCAAGCGAAATTAGCCGAGCTCGGATTGACGGAGGATCTCGTGAAAGGGATCGTGCAAGGCTCCGCTTTGAAGGTTCCGCTCGGCTTGTTCCAACTCGACCGGACGGAGAAGTCCGTCGTCGTGGACGGACGCGTGACGACGATCGAGGATTTGAAGAACATCGTCATTCCCGTCATGCCGTCCGCGCAAGGGGGCAAATCTTCCGACCCCGTTAAGCTCGCCGATGTCGCCGACATTGTCATGTCCGGCAAGGCGCAATCGATCTCCCGCACGAACGGGGCGGAGTCGATCGGCATCCAGATCGTAAAGGCGAACGACGCCAATACGGTCGACGTCGTAAACGGCGTCAAGAAAGAAGCGGACAAGCTGAAGGAGAAATACGCCGACCTGAAGCTCGACGTCATGCTCGACCAAGGCAAGCCGATCGAGAAATCGGTCGAAACGATGCTGAACAAGGCGTTGTTCGGCGCGTTGTTCGCGGTCATCGTCATCTTGTTCTTCCTGAGGAACATCAGAACGACGCTGATCTCGATCGTGTCTATTCCGTTGTCGCTCATCATCGCGGTACTCGTGCTGAAGCAATTCGACATAACGCTGAACATCATGACGCTCGGCGCCATGACCGTCGCCATCGGGCGGGTCGTCGACGATTCGATCGTCGTCATCGAGAATATTTACCGCCGGATGTCGCTCGGCGGCGAGAAGCTTAAAGGACGCGAGCTCGTGCTTGAAGCGACGCGCGAGATGTTCCTGCCGATCATGTCGTCGACGATCGTCACGATCGCCGTATTCTTGCCGCTCGGTCTCGTCAGCGGCATGGTCGGGCAAATTTTCCTGCCGTTCGCGCTTACGATCGTCTTCGCGTTGCTCGCTTCGTTGCTCGTGGCGATTACCGTCGTTCCGATGCTCGCGCACCAGATGTTCATGAACGGCATCAAGGCGGGCAAGGGCCACGACCACGAAGAGAAGCCGGGAAGACTCGCGAAAGGGTATCGCGGCCTGCTCAATTCGGCGTTGAACCATAAAATCATCACCCTAGTTATCGCGTTCGCGCTTCTCGTCGGCAGCTTGTTCCTCATCCCGCTCATTGGGGCAAGCTTCCTGCCGGAGCAAGAGGACAAATACGCGATGGTAACCTATACGCCGGAGCCGGGCGATCGCGTCGAGGACGTCGAACAGAAGGCGCTCGTCGCGGAGAAGTTCATTCGGGAGTTGCCGGACGTCACCAGCGTGCAATACTCGGTCGGCGGAGAGAATCCGTTGCAGCCGGGCCCATCCAAGAACGGATTGTTCTACCTTCAGTTCGAGGAGGACACGAAACATTTCGCGGATAAGAAAAAAGAAATCGTCGAAGGCTTGCACAAAGTCGTTCCGAGCGGCACGTGGGCGGAGATGGACCAAGGCGGCGGCCTCGGCGGAAGCATCTTCAGCCTAAGCGTATTCGGGGATAACCTCGACGAGATGACTCCGGTCGTGAATCAGATCGTCGATCTGATGAAGGCGGATTCCGCTTTCGAGAAGGTCGATACGAGCCTGTCGAAGACGTACGAGCAATACACGATCGTCGCCGACCAAGCGAAGCTGAGCCAATACGGCCTGACCGCCGGTCAAATCGCGATGACGCTAAGCCCTCAGCGGGTAAGACCGGTACTGACGCAAGTCGTCGAGCAAGGCAAGACGTACGACGTATACGTGGACGTCGACAAGGCGACTTACGGAAGCGTCGACGATATTCTCGACGAGAAGCTCAAATCCCCGCTCGGCGTCGAAGTACCTATTCGCGACGTCGCGACGGTGGATCAAGGAACGTCTCCGAACTCGATCGCGCGCCAGAACGGCAAGATGGTCGTTAACGTGACGGCGGAAATTACGGAATCGGACGTCGCGAAGGCTTCGAGCAACTTGGAGGAGAAAGTCGACAAGCTCGACATCCCTTCTACCGTCGAAGTGAAATTCGGCGGCGTCACCGAGCAAATCAACGAGACGTTCACGCAGCTCGGACTCGCGATGCTCGCGGCGATCGCGATCGTATACTTGGTGCTCGTGCTCGCGTTCGGAGGCGGACTCGCGCCGTTCGCGATCATGTTCTCGTTGCCTTTCGCGATTATCGGCGGTCTGGTCGCTCTGTACGTGACGGGCGAGACGCTAAGCGTCTCCGCGCTTATGGGAGCGCTAATGCTGATCGGGATCGTCGTCACGAACGCGATCGTGCTCATCGACCGCGTCATCCACAAGGAACGCGACGGCATGCCGACCCGAGAAGCGTTGCTCGAAGCGGGAGGAACCCGCCTGCGGCCGATTCTGATGACCGCGCTCGCCACGATCGGCGCGTTGCTGCCGCTCGCATTCGGATTCGAGAGCGCGGGCATTATTTCGAAAGGGCTCGGCGTGACGGTTATCGGCGGTCTGATCAGCTCCACGCTGCTGACGTTGCTCATCGTTCCGATCATCTACGAACTGCTCATGAAGATCAGACGAAAACCGAAGAGAGCGGCGGCATAATCGCCGACTCGGCCGGAGAGCGGGGCGTTCTGTTTGAGAGACAAGAAAAAGCAAATTCTCGACGCGGCGATCAAATGTTTCGCGCAAAAAGGCTTTAACGCCACTTCCATTCAGGAAATCGTGGACGAGCTGGGAATGGCGAAAGGCTCGATTTACTTCTACTTCAAATCGAAGGACGATCTGCTCGCCTCCGTCATCGAGCATTACGGCGAAATGCTGTTCGAGCAGATGGGGGAGCTTCCCGAGGAAGCCGCGCTGCCGCCCCGGGAGAAGCTCGCGACGCAGATCGACCGGCAGTTCGTCTTTATTCGGGAGCATCTCGATTTCATGCGCATGTTTGCGAAAGAGCCGCTGAGCGGCCTTCAGCCGCAAATCCGGGAGAAATTCATCCGGATCCGGGCGAGAGAAAAAGTATGGAACGTGAAGCATCTGGGAGCGATTTACGGATCGTCCGCCGAGAAGTATTTCGGCGACGCGTCGGCGCTCATGTCTGGAATCGCCGGACCGTATTTCGAAGCGATCCTGTTCGAAGGGGAAAGCTTCGAGAACCGGGGACTCGGCAAGTTCTTGACCGAGAGGCTGGATGACATGGTGGCGGGAATGGTCAGCGGCGGAAAGGCGCCGATTCTGCCGCCTGCGAACTTGCAACGGCTTCGGGAACTGGCGGGCTTGGACTCGGCCGAATCAAGCGAAGCGGCCGGAATCGTATCGGAACTGCTCGCAGAGGCGGCATCGGATCCTTCGCGCTGGGAAGAGCGCGCATATGCGGATCTCGTGGGCGCGCTGACGGCATTGAAGGAAGAAGCCGGCCGTTCCGCCGTTCGTCATCCGCTGCACTTCAAGGCGATGATCGCGTTAACGAGGCAGCTCGGGCCCGCGGAATGGCGCGATCGGCTGGCGGCGCTGGAACGGCTGGCGTAGAAGGAAGATATGCTAAAATCTTTCTAAATTTTGCATTCCTGTACCCAATCGGCTAATTAAGTTGTGTATAGTTAGAGGAAATGGCTATGCACAGCTAGGGTTTGGGGGGAGTCAACATGTACTGCGCCGAATGCGGGGAGAAACTCGTCGATTCCGCGATTTCCTGTCCGAGCTGCGGCTCCGAGGTGAGGCAGAAGCCTCCGGCGACGGAGGCGATGCTCGCTGCGGTATCGGCTCCGGTCGCCGCAACGTTAGAATCGCCGGCATCCGAGCCGGATCCGTTCGCGGGATTGCCGCAAGGAAAAACGCTCGCGTTGTCGACGCGCGCGAAAGCGTTGATTCTGTTGTTATTGGCGGCAGGCGCCGTTCTGTATTTCATGTTGAAGTCCGCGGGCGGAGGCGACGCGCAGTCGACGCCCGAAGGCGTCGTGAAGGGATTCTTCATAGCGGTTCAAGCGGAAAACGCGGAGAAGATGTTTTCGTATATGTGGTCGCCGGAGAATTCGGACGAGGTCAAAAAGGATTTAATCAAGCAATATAACGAATTGTTTAAGTCGGATGCTTTAAAGATCGTGGATTATGAAATTCTGAGTAGCCAGACGACGGAGAAGACGGCTACCGTGAAGTATAAAATGATCGTGAAGCAGGAGCAGAACGAACAAATGGTCGAAGAATCGTTCCAGCTGTCCAAGTTCGACGACAAGTGGTACTTGGACGGGTTCTAATCGCAGCAAGCCCCCGGAACCTTCTCATCGGAGAAGGAAGTCCGGGGGCCTGTTTGTTATTATTCGCTATTTCGCTGCGACGGTCGAAGACAACTCGCTAAGCTCGCCGATCTCGTCTGCCGAGAGGCGGAACGTCATCGCCTTGACGTTCTCCTGCGCGTGATGCAGCTTGGAGGCGCCGGGAATGGCGAACACGGTGTCCCCGTGAACGTGGATGATCCAGTTGAGGGCGACTTGGGTCGGGGATGCGCCGTAACGCTTCGCGATCCGGTCGAGCGCGTCGATCAGCGGCTGCGTCCGGCGCAAGCTTTCCGGTTTGAAGCCCTTTAAGAAGCGGCGCGGACCCGGCGCCTTGCGGACGAGCGACGGATCGGCATGGAACTTGCCGCTCAGAATGCCTTGCTCAAGCGGGGAATAGGCGATGATGGCGACGCCGAGCTCTTTCGCGGTCTCGAGTACGCCGTTGTTCTCGATGCGGCGGTCGAGCATGCTGTATTTCATCTGGTTGGAGGCGAGTCTGAGCCCGTGTTCGCGCAGGACGCGGTCGGCTTCCTTCATCCGTTTGGCGTTGAAGTTGCTGACGCCGACATGCCGTATCAACCCCTTTTCCGCGAGCTTGGCCATCTGCTTCATCTCGCTCCCCACCGAGGAGAACGAGAACGGTTGGTGAACCATGTAGAGATCGATCGGATAACCGCCGAGCCGTCGTTGGCGTTCGCCAATGGTTCGAGGAATGTTGCTCGCCATCCGGAATGCCGGCCACCACTTGGTCGCGACGTGAGCGCCTTTCGCCAAGTCGCCCGCGGCGCGAAGCGATTCCGCCAAGATCTGCTCCGACTCGCCGCCCCCGTACACTTCGGCCGTATCGAACCAATTGATGCCGCCTTCCAGGCTGACTCGGACGATTTCTTTCACGAGTTCGCCTTCCAGCTTAGGCCAGAAGCCGCCGACGAACCCTTTCGCTTGGCTGAATTGCCAGCAGCCGAGACCGAGAGGGGAGAGGCGCAGATCGGTCGTGCCGAACTTCCGTAGTTCCGTTGCGGTCAGTAGCGACGACATGCCTATTCCTCCTTCTCCTTTCAAGAGTCGAGCTCGACGTTCATCCATAACTCCAGCGTATCGCCGGGCGCGACGGAAAGAAGGTCTTTCTTGTCGTTCAATGCTTCGTTCAACGCCGTCCAAGGCTCGACGCAGACGAACGGCTTACCCGCGAAGGACCAAAGGACGACGTAACGGAACAGCTCGCTGTAGGTCAGGCGAACGTTGCGCTCCCGCGAAAGCGGGAACGTCATTTCGGCTTTGGCGGCATCGAGGAGCGCGGCCGATTCGACCATGTCTTCCAGCCTCAACGTGCCGTCGAACGGCTTTTCCAGCTTATCGTTATAATCCAGCATGCGCGTGGCGTCCGTGACGTAAGCGAGATTCTTGCCTTCGGTCGCGAAGTACGGATGGAAGCCCGCGACCATCGGCATCGGCTTGTCCGACCGGTTGCGATATTGCTGCTCGATCGACAGAACTCCGTTCCGGAGTCGATACGTGAACCGAAGCTCGAAATCGAACGGATATACGGCGAGCGTCTCCGCGTTGGCGGCAAGGGAAAGCGTCACGTAAGCGGAGCCGTCCGTGCCCGAATCGACGACTTCCCAAGGAAGAATGCGGGCGACGCCGTGATTTTTCATCCGGTACGTCTTGCCTTCCCATTCGTATTGTCCGTTCACGAGCTGGCCCGCGATCGGGAACAGGACGGGGATGCCTCCGCGGATGTTCGCTTCGGGATTCAGGAAAGTGTCCTTGTCGAGGTAAAGCGTCTCGACGCCGCGAAGCCGGCAGCCGATAACGATGCCTCCGCGTTCGGGGCATACGGTCACCGAGGAATCGGTGTCGCGTTCGATCAATTCGTACAGCGGAAAGCCGTCCGTTTTCCGTTGAATGGCGTAGTTCGTCGTTGCGGTCAAAGGAAGTCCTCCAAATCGTGTCGATTGTTGTTTAGAAATGCGTCATTACCAGTATATCAGATTGTATAAGATTTCAATTCACTTATCCTACTCCGATATCTCCGCAAAGCTTTTTGGGCGGTCGTGGGACGCCGAAGGCGTTTTTGCTCGTTATACCAATATTTATTGAACCGCCAACCGCGAGCGGATATAGTGAAAGGGTAGAGAAGCGGAGGTGAAAGCCTTGGCGCAGCAAGCGACCGGCAAAAGAATCGTGGTCCGTTACGAACGAGGCGCCGTTCGCCGGATCGAGGACGACGTCGCGACGGAATGGCCGGTGACGATCTTGCTGAACGGCGAAGAGTTCGCGACGCTCGTCTGCTCTCCGGGCGACGTCGAAGACTTGGCGATCGGTTACATGGCATCCGAAGGCGTCCTGGCGGATATCGCGGCGCTCGAAGACATCTCCTACGACGATCGTACGGGGACGGTGTACGCGGATGTCCGAGGAGTCGATTCGTGGATGAAAGAAAGCGGTTCCAAGAGAGTGCTGACCTCCTGTTGCGGCAAGAGCAGGCAAGGGTTCGTCTTCTACGCCGACATGAGGACGGCCCGCGAGGTCGCCTCCCGCGACATCGGGCTGACGTACGAAAGCTGCCTGCGGATGATGAACGCGATGGAGTCGAATTCGGGTTTGTTCAAGGCGACGGGCGGCGTTCACAACGCGGCGCTCTTCCATGCGGACGGGACGTTGCTGCTCGCGAGAACGGACATCGGCCGGCATAACGCGATCGATAAGCTTTATGGATACTGTCTCCGCAACGGAGTGCCGATGTCGGACAAAGTGCTGGCGTTCAGCGGCAGGGTGTCGTCGGAGGTGCTGCTGAAGGCGGCGAAAATGCGTTGCGAAGCGTTGCTGTCCAAGTCCGCGGCGACGGATCTCGCGATCGGATTGGCCGAGGATCTCGGCATTACGATCGTCGGGTTCATCCGGGGCGGGGCGATGAACGTCTATTCGCATCCCGAACGAATGAAGGAAGGGGAGTGACCGATGGGAACGACGAAGCATCCGGGTCCCGGCAAGCTGCCGAAGAAGCCGGATCCGAAACTATGGGTGAGCGCGGTACCGTTCGGTCTCGGCAAAATCAAGCCGAAGCACATCCGCGATACGATGAAGACGATGTGGCGCAACCGGGACAATCTTCCGTACGCGGCGCGCATTCTGACGCAGGGCGTATGCGACGGTTGCGCGCTCGGGGTCGCCGGCTTGCGCGATAGGACGCTCGAAGGACCGCATATTTGCACGACGAGGCTGTACGTGCTGCGGCTCAATACGATGCCCGCGATGAGGCCGAAGCGGCTCCATGCGGACATCGACGAACTTAGGAAGATGTCCAGCGCGGAATTGCGCGAGCTCGGCCGCATTCCTTATCCGCTCATCCGTCGTCCCGGCGAGCGGGGCTTCTCCCGCTTGTCGTGGGACGAGGCGATGGACGCGATCGCGGCGAAATTCCGGACGCTCCCGCCGGAGCAAACCGCGTTTTATTTGACCGCGAGGGGTATCACGAACGAATCCTATTACGCAGCGGCCAAAGTCGCCAGGCTTATCGGGACGAACCATATCGACAACGCTTCCCGCATCTGCCATGCGCCTTCCAAGACGGCGCTCAAGCGCTCGCTCGGCATAGGGGCGTCGAGCTGCAGCTACACGGATTGGATCGGTACCGACGTTCTCGTGTTCTGGGGGAGCGTCGCCGCGAACAACCAGCCCGTCTCGACGAAGTACATGTACGCCGCCAAGCGGAGAGGAACGAAGATCGTCGTCGTTAATCCGTACAGGGAGCCGGCGATGGACGGCTATTGGATTCCTTCCGTCGCGGAGTCGGCGTTGTTCGGCACGAAGCTCGCCGACGACTTCTATCAGGTGAACATCGGCGGGGACATCGCCCTCATGCACGGGGTTATGAAGACGTGGTTCGAGATGGAGGCGGAATCGCCGGGCAGCGCGATCGACCATGCTTTCGTGCGGGAGCACGCGAACGGATTCGAGCGGCTGCGGGAGAAAGTCGAGGAGCAGAACTGGGAGGCCCTCGAGTCCTCGTCGGGCTTGTCGCGCGATCGGATCGGGGAACTGGCCATGCTGCTCGCCGCGGCGAAGTCCGCCGTCTTCGTCTGGTCGATGGGGCTGACGCAGCACCGCCATGCGACGGATAATATTTCGCAGGTGGCGAATTTGGCGTTGCTTCGCGGGTTTATCGGACGAGAGCACTGCGGGGTCATGCCGATACGAGGCCATTCCGGCGTGCAAAGCGCGGGAGAGATGGGCGTGGAACCGTTCTCGCTCCCCGGAGGAGATTTCGACGAAGCGAACGCCTCCAGGCTGGAGCGGTTATGGGGCTTCGATATCCCCCGATGGCAAGGCGACATCGTCGGCGCCTCCCTCGAGAACGCGACGTTGCCGGAGGGGCATTCGCGGAAGCTGAAGCTTTATTATTTGTCGGGCGGCAATTTCCTGGAGACGATGCCGGACCCGGCGTTCGTTCGGCGGTCGCTCGAGGCGCTGGACGTGCGGGTCCATCAAGACATCGTCCTGAATACGTCGACGCTGCTCGACGCCCGGGAAGCGGTCATCGTCTTGCCGGCGATGACCCGCTACGAGATGCCGGGAGGAGGCACGTCCACTTCGACGGAGCGGATGGTGTACTTCAGCCCGGAAATCGAAGGGCCGCGCATCGGCGAAGCCAAGGCGGAATGGGCGATCTACGCCGACTTGGCCGCGAGGGTCAAGCCCGAAGCGAAGGCATCGATCGGCTTGCTGGATGCCCAAGCGATTCGCGAGGAGATTGCCTTGGCGGCGCCCGAATACGACGGGATACAAAGATTAAGGGAGAAGGGAGACTTCTTCCAACGCGGAGGCGCGTGGTTGTGCGAAGGCGGCGTATGCCCGACGCCCGACGGAAAGGGCAATCTCATTCCCGTAGACGTGCCGAAGCGAAGGGGCGGGAACGAACGGCAGGACGAGCCGTCGTTCTACGTGACGACGAGAAGGGGAAAGCAATTCAATTCGATGATCTACGGTGAGAACGACGCGTTTAACGGGGGAAAAAGAAACGCGGTGCTTCTGAACGGAGCGGACGCGGCGGATTGCTCGGTTGCGCAGGGGGACGCGATCGTCTTGCGCAACGAACACGGCACGCTTCACGGCGTCGCGCGGTTCGCCGACATCGCTCCGGGCAATCTGGCTGTCCACTTCCCGGAAGGCAACGTTCTGTTCCCGATGGGAGCCTATGAGTCTCCTTCGGGCATTCCCGAGTATAACGCGTCCGCGAAGCTAGAGCTTGCCGAGCGTTATTGGCAGCGAATCGACAAGAAATTCAAGGGCAAGAAATCGGCGGAGGAGGCGTAATCGACAAGGCGGGGAATGTCGTCATTTCCTGGGAAATACTGTCGAAATAAACGACTTACGCAACAAGACGACGATTCGCGACGTATAAAGGAGGTACGAATCGAAGTCGAAGGAGCGTGGACGCTATGACGCCACTGCCGCCAAGAAACATCGCGGCGTCGACGCCAACTCACGGGAAGCCGTCCGCGATGCCGCCGCGCGCCCAGCGCAAGGCCGTGACGAACCGGAAGGCGAAACCGAGAAAACCTATCTTTTGGGTGTTGTTCAAACTAGTATTTATTACGGGCCTCTTATTCGGAATCCTATTCGCCGGTTGGTTCTATCTGACGCCGTCCGGTTATCAATACCGTTACATGCTCGCGGATTCGCTGATTACGACGCAGCACAGGGAATGGGCCAAGTATATCATCGGAGAGAAGGCGCTTCGCGAACGGGTCGCGCAATACGCGGAGCAGTTCGAGGAGATGGGCGAGGAACGGGATCAGCATACGATTACCGGTGACGCGCCTAACGGCGGCGTTGACGCGGAAGATCCGGACGATGGCAAGCTGACCGTCGTCGAGGAAGTGGACGGGGAGGGGTTCCACGGTTACTTGCTGACCGTCCGCGATCCGAAGAAGATCAGGCTCGTCGTGACGAATCGCAAAGGCCGCGGAGAGAGAATCACGAGCATGGTAAAGCGCACGGGCGCGATTGCCGGCGTGAACGCGGGCGGTTTCGCCGACCCGAACTGGAAGGGCAACGGATTCAAGCCGATCGGTCTCGTCATCAGCCAAGGCAAAATTTATTACGACGGACTGGGCGGCAAGAAAAGCGTGCAGATCGTCGGCATCGACAAGCAAGGCAAAATGCTCGCGGGCAAATATTCGATTCAGGAATTGATGGATCTGGGCATCTCCGAAGCCGTCAGTTTCTCGCCGCGCATTATCGTGAACGGCAAAGGATTGATCAAGAACCGGGCGCAAGGTTGGGGCGTCGCTCCCCGAACCGTCATGGGGCAGCGGGAGGACGGAGCCATCCTGTTCCTCATGATCGACGGTCGCCAGCCCGGCTACAGCATCGGGGCGACGTTGTACGACGCGCAGCAGATCCTGCTCGAGAACGGAGCCGTCATCGCGGCGAATTTGGACGGCGGTTCGTCCACCGTACTCGTCGACGAACAAGGGAACATCGTGAACCGTCCGTCTTCGTCGGCGGGAGAACGTTACTTGCCGACCGGCTTCCTCGTGTTCGAGGATCCGGACTCCGTGCAAGTGCCGAACATCTGGGCGGGCATGAAGCCGGCGGAGATCGACGCGGGCAAATGGTAAACGAAAAAAGGACGGCCTAGGAACCTGAGGCCGTCCTTTTTGCATTCAATACATCATGATGCCGAGCGGGCCGTCTTCGTCGATGATGTCCTGGATGTCGAAGACGGAGATCGGGAAGTACGGAAAGCCCCAAGCGTAGGGCACGATCGCGTAAAGCGGGAAATAAATGACGAGCGATTTGTCGGCGATGTAGAAGTCCTGATCCGGTGCGATGCCCGGGTAATCGACGAGCAGCGGCAGCTGCCGGGCTTTGATCTGCGCCTGGATGATCGCGTTGAGCCGGGCTTCGTAATTGCTGTTCGGCTTAAAGAGCTCGCCGAGCTTATAGCTTCTGCCGGTGTTCGCGTCGAAGGTGAGCGATTTCTGCAGCGTGTTGCCGTGCGCGCCACCCGTGAACACGTAATTCAAGAGGGATAGGCTCAGTACGCCGCGCTCGTTCGTCTTGATCTCGAACGACCCGTCCATCTGCTGGATGTCGTCGCTCGGGAAGCCTTGTTCTTTTAACAATCGTTGATTGGCGGCGGCGATCGTCTTGTTCATTTTCTCTTGCGCCTCGCGCGTCGTTCCGCCGTTCACGTAAGGAACGTTGATTTTGACGTTCTTGGCGGTCATCGTTCGGATGCGGATAGGCAGCATTAACGTTTGGCCGTTCATTCTCATTCCCCTTCGCTTAAAGAGGTTGTTCAACGCGCTGAAATAGGCTATCGTCCTCCCAGTCTATGCAGGGTCGGGAAGTCCCGTTCTCGCGATAGAGGGAGCGTCAGTCCCGCGCGCGAGAGTTCAGAGGACCCAATGGTCGTCCGAGAGCGGGCTGTCGACGGGCAGCAGCAGCGTAAGCGAGAAGCCGGCGTCGCCGTCTCCCGTCGTCAGGCTGCCGCCGAGTTTAGCCGCGTTGTCGGCGAGTACCCGCATCCCGAAGTCTGTGTACGTGAACGCGTAGCAGCTTTCGTCCAGATGGACAAGGCGCGCCTCGATTCGATTTCCGTCCGCCGGGGAAATGGAGAGAAGGAATCGGGAAGGCGTCCGGGCTTGCCGAATGCCGACGCGCAAGCCTTCCTGCAGCGTCTGGAAAATCAATTTTTTCTGCAAGGTGCCGAGATCTTCCGGAAGGGGATCGATTCGGCGTTCGATCGAGCACTCCGATAGCTGCTCCTTCTCCCTGACGAGCGCGCCGATCGCGCCGGTCAGGTCGTAGTAAGACGCGTCCTCGCGAAGCAGCCGAACGGACTGCCGAATATCCTCCAAGCCTCTGCGGACGAGTCCTTGCGCGGCGGTGAGCTTCTGCTCGGCGGCGGCGAGATCGCGAGGCGCGAGGCGCTTGGCCGCCTCGAGTTGGATGATCGTCGCGCTTAGCGTATGGCCGACGCCGTCGTGGATGCTTCCGGTGATGCGGTGCCTCTCCTCCAAAATCATCGCTTCCGCGAGCGCTTCCGCATTTTCGCGCATTGACGCTTGCAGCTTCTCGTGGGCGATCTCCAGTTGCTCGGCCCTCTCCCTGATCTGCCGTGTTCGTGTGAGAACGGCCTGCTCTAAGGAACGGTTGAACTCGGTTAGCTGCCGGTTCATGGCGGTGTAGCGGAACATGATGACGCGAATGAGGCAGACGACGAGCACGAACAGTCCCCAAAATAACAAATCGATGGGCAATTGACGAAGCGACGGCAAGCTCGCCTGCAATGTCTCCGGCATGAATAGGGGAAATACGAATCGATACATATGAACGAACGTGATCATGGTCATGACGGTGAAGCCCGCCATCATCCAGATCGACTCGAGATCTTTTCTCGATCGGTAAGCGCATAGTATCGTTCCGAAAATGGCGACGAAAACGACGGCGAACAGCGGCGAAAACGCGGGAACGACATACTTGTATAACGATCTCGAGAAGAACGCGGGAATCGTTGCCAGAATCGCATAGGCTAGCGTAGACCATTTCAACGCCCGAAGCAGCGTCATGAGCCGCCGATTGGTCTCGGGGAACAGTTGCTCCAACGCGCCGAGGAAGGCGAACGTGCCGAGCGGCAAGCAAACGTCTTGAAAATGCCCGGGCCAAGGATTGTCCCATATCACCTGCAAGAGCTCGTTACAGACGGCCGTTCCGTATCCGCCCGCGAATGCGAGCAAGCTGAAATAGATATAAAGCTGCTGCCGTTGCGTCGAGTACAGGCCGAGTGTAATGAAACCGCTGAACAGGAGAAGCGCCGCGACGATGAGATTGTCCAAGTCTTGGTGCAGCAATAGGCTCAACAAGTCGGCGCGGTCGCCGAACGATACCGAAGCCGCCACGGGATACGGCCTGACGTAGCGGATGAGAATGTCGACGTGAGAAGGCGGCGGAACCGGGAGGGGGACAATTTGCCATCGGAAACCGTTCTTCGTTCTTTTATCCACGTCCGTTATCAGGTGTTCGTAAAATATGCTTTGTCCATCGTAAGCCTTCAAGCTTCCCGGGCCCATGATTTTCAGATGCGGGTCAGCCTTGTCGCCAATCGGAAGAGGGATGCGAAGCCAGTATGCCAATACCGGTATCGTTCGTCCGTGGATGACGGGCGACCAGCCCTCTTCGGGAGATCGGACTTCGTCGAACGATTTCGCGGGGGCCCATTGCCAATCCTCGCGCGAAAGCTTAACCGCATTAGTGCCGTGCCGTTCGAATGCGGTCAATAAGACGGCGATGCAAGCGAGCAATCCAACCAGGATCAGCAACGTTCGAAGCAGAGGAGAATGTTGTCCGAAAATCCGTCGTTTCATCGTACCGTCTCCTTCGCCTGACGTTCGGCCGACTCTGTTGCGTCGGAAGGTTCGTTAACCGGCAGGACGAGAGCGAGTACGCAACCCGGGGCGCCCGGCGTGACCGTTATTTTGCCGCCGAGTCCCTCGACGCGCTCGGACATCGCTTTCAGGCCGAAGCCGAACGCCGACGGCGTGTACGTGCGGCCATCGCTGACAAGCCGGAACCTTACTGCTTCTCCGTCGGCATGCAGCGAGAACCGAAAGCGGCTGCTTCCGCCGTGCCGCAAACCGTTCGTTAAGCCTTCCTGCAGCGCTTGGTACAATACCCGCTTTTTCAGCGTCGATAATGATGCCGGCAACGGGTGAATATTCCGCTCGATCGTCGCTCCGGTCGATTGCTCGGTTTCGGCGATGAGCGCTTCGACGTTGGCTACAAGGTCGTAGCTCGTAGAGTCGTCGCTCAGGAGCCGAACGGAGCCGCGGATTTCCTCCATCCCGCGCCGGACGAGTCCTTGGGAAGCTTCCAACTTCTCCAGCGCAAGACGGCCGTCGCGAGACAGAAGCCGCTTCGCCGCCTCGAGTTGGACAATCGTCGCGGTAAGCGCATGTCCGATCGTATCATGGATCGTCCCGGTCATCCGATGCCGTTCTTCCAACACCATCGAGGATGCGATCGCCTCGGCCGTTCCTCTCGCCGTCATCGCAAGCCGGGTCCCCGCTTCTTGGAGCTGCGTCTCGCGCTCCCGGAGCTCCGCGGTACGCTTCTCCACGCTCGATTCCAACGATTCGTTGAACGCCTTCAGCTGGAGGTTCATCTGCCCGAAGCGATAGACGATAACCCGGATGAGGCAGACGAGGAACAGGAACAACGCAACGGACAGGGTATCGAAGGGCAACTCAGACAGGAACGAAATGTTTTGGCGGAGCCAACTGTAGAAGGAGGGCAAATACGTCCGCAAGACGTGGATCAGGGCGAAGGACGTCACGATGAAGAATCCCGCGAGCATCCACACGGACTCCGGTCCTTGCCTGGTTCGGTAAGCGCTGCGGATGGAGTTCAGGATGAATGCCGCCGTAACGAGGAACATCGCGAGCAATGGATAGCTAAGCAGCCAGTTGAACCAGCCCGCGCTAAGGAATAACGCGCTGAACAACGTGACGGCCGTGAAGCCGAGAATCGCCCAGCGAATCCGTCGGAGAATAAACGTATGCTCCGCGTCGAACACTTCGATCATGATGTTGATGAAGCCGTATACGCCAAGCGGGAAAATCGTCAGCTCCATGAAGCTCAGCCATGGCTGGTCCCAGAATAGTTGAAGCAGGGCGTTGCGGACCATGGAGGCATAGCACCCGCATAAGGCCAAGAGCGTGAAGTACAAATGGAGCTTGTCCTTTCGGATGGTAAACAAGCCCACAGAGATGACGGCGCTAAAAAGGAATAAGCCGGATAACACAAAGGAGTATGCGTCTCTGCGAATGAGATAGGAGAACAACTCGCCTTTGCCGACAAGACGCAGCGAGAGCTCCGGCCGGGAGTGGCCGCGGTTATCGAGCAATAGGCGGATTTCCGAGGGAAGCTTCGCGGGGAGCGGGGCCAAATTCCAATGATAAAACAAATTTAGCCTGTCGTGGCTGGCGTTCGGGTCGTACGTATAAAGCAGTCGGTCGCCGTCGTACACGGACAAGGCCACCGCATGATAGACGAAGAGCCGCGGATCGCGCGAGGCGAAATCGGCGGGAAGCGGCACGCTTAACCAGTAAGCGCCGTCTTGCCCGGCTCCGGCGTGCATTTCCGAGTATGGGAGCCAGCCTTCGGCGGGAGATACGGTTTCGGAAAAGGAAGCCGCGGGCGCCCAGCGCCACCCGTCCCGGGGAAGCAGCTTGACCGAGGGATCGTTGCGGCCGAGAGCGATCAGGCACCAGCCGACGAGTATGAGCATTCCGAGCAACGCCGTCATCGCGCGCAAGAAAGGCAGATGGTTGCGTATGCGAATTCCGGCCAACGTTCATTCCCCCACGAGTTTCTTGTGTGCCCTGCCGCGTCCGATTCTTTATTTGTGTCGAGCTTGGTCGAATCGCGGCGTGCGGACGCTTCTTTATTGTACCGTCGGGGCCGGCCGCTTCCCAGTGACGCCCGTCATATGACGGTCATGTCTTTCAGCCAGATGACCGCTTGCGTCCTGTCGTTCGTTCCGACTTTATCGTAAATCGCGCTAATGTAGTTTTTGACGGTGCCTTCGCTCATGAAGAGAAGCTGGGCGATTTCCCGGTTGGTGCGTCCTTCGACCATCAGGGCGACGATGCTCATTTCCCGGTTCGTGAATTTCAGGTCGGTTGCCCTGTTCCGGGTTCTGGGAGTTACCGGGACGCGCCCGGGAGCGGGCGCGGAGAGACGCGCGGCAAGCTTGCCCGCGATGGAGGATGGGAGCATGATTTCCCCGCGGGCGGCGTCGCGTACCGCCTGTAGAAGCTTCTCCGTCGGGATGTCTTTGAGCAGGAAACCGACCGCTCCGCCGGCCAGCGCTTCGACGATGTAGTCATCCTCGTCGAACGTCGTCAGCATGAGCGCTTTCGTGCGCGGAGACTCGGCGCGCAGCTTCTTGACCGCTTCGATTCCGTTCATGACGGGCATGCGGATGTCCATCAGGACGAGGTCGGGATCGTGCTCCGCGACGAGCCGGCACGCTTCTTCGCCGTTCTCGGCGGTGGCGACGACCTCGATGTCGTCTTCCAATTGAAGGATCGTCTGCAAACCGTCCCTCATCAACGTTTGATCGTCCGCGATCAATATTCTCAGCATTGGCCCCAAGCCCCTTTCTTCTTTCATTATAGTGGAACTGGAGAATTTGACCAGAGTCGCCGCGTTTCGACGTTAGGCGCGATCGTGACGGGACTTATGACACGGGTCACTGGTCATATGACGCGCCGAAGCGGTACGATGGGTACATCGGTCGGGGCTAAGGCGACGCCCCGCGTTGAATAGGAGCGATTCGAATGATTATCATGCACACGAACCAATGCCGTCCCGGCATGAAGCTGGGCCGGTCGATCTATACGGAACAAGGGCACGTGCTTGCCGGACGCGGATTCGTGCTGACGGAGCACGCCATCAAGAAGCTTCAGCAGCTGGGATTGCCGTATTTGCACATCGAAGAGCAGGGTACGGAGGACATCGCTCCGGATCAAGCGATCCGGGACGAGACGATCATCGTGCTTCACGGCGCGCTGACGCACGTCATGGACGAGCTGATGGGAGGCGCAAAGGAGAAGCTGTCGCAAAGCGTCGTCCGCTTCTGCCATGACGCTTCCAAGTTGCTCGTGGACGATCTGAAGTCGCGGAAAAACAGCTTATGCTTGCCGGTGCATCTGACGACGACGCTGACGGACGGGGACAAGCAGCATTTCCTCGAGCATGCGATGAACGTCGGCGTCTGCGCCACCCGGTTCGGCATCGAGGAGGGGCTCGTCGGCGAGGAGCTTCAAGCGCTGGCGATGGGCGCGATGCTGCACGACGTCGGCCGGTTGCTGTTGCCGGGCGGACTGCAAGCCCGCGTCACGAACAACGACGGTACGTATAGGTCGCACGCGGAGCTCGGGTTCAAGCTGCTGAGGGATAGCGGCTTCCCGTTGACGGCTGCGCACTGCGCGCTGTTCCATCACGAAAGAATGGACGGCAGCGGTTATCCGTTCGGCCTCGAAGGCCGCAAAATCCATCCGCATCACCAATGGATAAGCATTTTCGACATGTTCGATACGCTCGTGAACGGACGCGATAACGGAAGGCCGATGCTTCCGCACGAAGCGCTGGAAGTGCTGTACGGCGGCGCGGGATCGTTGTATGACATGGACAAAGTGTGCCGCATGCGCGACGATATGGCGCTGTTCCCGCGCGGGACGACCGTCCGCTTGAGCACGGGCGAGCTCGGCGTCGTGTCCGCGTTGCACTCGGACACGAAGCAACGGCCGATCGTGCGCGTCATTCGCACGAAGGACGGCGGATTGCTGCCGCAGCCGTACGAGGTCGACCTGAAGCGCCAGCTCGATCTGATGATCAGCGGGATCGGCACCGATAAGACCGCGGCGGAGACGATGGCCCAAGCCGCATCGTCCGTGCAGGCGCCGCCGGAACGTCGGTCGAACCAAGTGTTTCACGTCGTGTAAGTGGCGAGAATGTGAAACCATTAAATACCATGGCTAAATGCGTTGACTTTTGCTCCCGCATTGACTATTATAATAAAGGATTTGCTGATGTAGCTCAGCTGGTAGAGCAACGCATTCGTAATGCGTAGGTCGGGGGTTCGAATCCCTTCATCAGCACCACTAACAAATCCTTTAACGGCGTGCTTCCGGGAAACCGGGGCGCGTTTTTTGATTTTTTCGGACCTATTTAATCGTTGTTTACTAGCATAGCGGAAATATTGTATATTTGTCGAAGGGTGTTGCCAATTGGAAAATAGAGGATACCCAATAGGAGGATATACGATGAGAAACCGTCAACCGAAAAATGGAATTAAAATCGCATTCGCGCTAGGAGTACTTGCGCTCGCGCTTAGCGCATGCGGAGGCAATGATAAGAAAGAGGAATCATCGCCATCGCCATCGGCGTCGGCGTCTCCGTCCGCTTCCGTTGCCGCATCGCCTTCGGCTTCTCCATCCGAATCGCCATCCGCATCTGCGGCAAGTCCTTCTTCCGCATCGGAAGCCGGATCGACTGGCATGCAACACTATAAAGGCGAACTAACAAGCATTGATTATCCGTCCGATTGGACGCTCGTCGAGAACGTTGGCGGCGCGGTTGCGGCCTTCATGTCGCCGAAGGACGGGGACGACGATAAATTTCAAGAAAACGTAAACGTCGTGGTGCAGGATCTGGAAGGACAGGACGTCACTCTCGAGCAATATGCCCAAATCACGAAAGATCAAATCGGTCAGTTGATTACGGATGCGGAAATGATCGGCGAAGAATCGATGGACGCCGATGACGGTACGAAGCTTTACAGTTTGCTTTACTCCGGCAATCAAGGCGAGTTCAATCTGAACTGGCAACAAGTGTTCACGATCGTGGACGGCAAGGCGTACATCTTGACGTATACGGCCGAACCGGATCAATTCGATAAATATGTCGAGACCGTCGGTACGATGGCGGATACGTGGATCTTCGGAGGACAATAAATCCGAGTTATCATTATCATATTGAAGAAGAACAGTAACGCGGCCCTCACCGGGCCGCGTTTTCCATATGCAGCTTCACGTCGCGCCGATAAGCGTTGCGCGCTGCTTGCTTCAGCGTCTCCTCCCAGAGAATCGTCTCGAATGCCCGGCGCTGAAGCTGCTCCAGCCTCTTGCGGGCGAGCTCGACCGTCACGCCGAAGTGGCAGGCGACGTTCTCAGCCGCTTCGTCGATGCGCTTCGGAAGCTCGACCTTTTTCAGCATATAGAACGGAATGGCCGCGTACAGAACGAACCGGTTCGCTTCCGCTTCCTGTCCTTCGCAGAACAGCCGGGGCATCGTCGTCTGGTTGCCGGCATGACGGAGAACGTGGCAGAGCTCGTGCAAGAAGTCTTCCCACCGGGCGGGCGCACCGAGCCGATCGTCCAATAGTATCGTGCGCATCCCCATATACTCGAGCGCCCGGCTCGTATCCCCCAAGTAATGGACCCACACGTCGAGCCGCGCCGCCACCTCCTCGATGTTCAACTGAGCGGGGCGGTAGATGCCGGATTTTAACCATAATTGATCGATCCACTGCTCCAACGGAGTTAACCGATAGCTATTGTACATCGCGAAGTCCTTTCGAAATAAGAATGTATGTTCGTATTTATGGTGAAAATAAAAGCCCCGTAGGGCTTCAATGCGGCCGCCATTCGCGAAGATGGCGTTAGTCGTTCTGACGATCTCCGGGCTTCCTTCCCTTTTCCTTCTCTCGAATGAACTCCCAGAAACGGCGCATTTCGTCTTTGCGCTCCTCGGGCGCGTCCAAGTAATCCTTGAAAAACACCCCGTGCTCCGGATTGTTGATGAACTCCTCGAAAGCGGGATACTCCCCGGAACCAGCCGTCTCGCGAAAATCCGCGGCGGCGATGTTCGTTCTTCCGATTAGGTAATCGGTCGTCGTCCGGTAATATTCCGCGAATCGGGACAGCATGTCCGGATCCGGCTTGCGATCGTCCGATTCGTATCTGGAAAGTTGCACGTTGCTGATTCCGAGATGTTTGGCTGCTTCCAGCTGCGTCTTGCCGAATTTCTCGCGCCGATCGCGCAGGCGATAACCGAGCGACATGGTCATCTTCCTTCTTGTATTGGATCTTTTTAGTATACCATATTTTCCGAATTGGCAAACCTATTATTTTGCCAAAATGGAAAAATAGTTATTGACTTTGCCGATTTGGTAAATTATGATGGGATTGCGTTACCGAAATGGTAAAAACAATATAAGTTTTTATTTTCCGATCGTATATTACGAGTCGGTTTTGCCATTATGGTAATATTTAAAAATGGGGGGGTGAAACGGATGGCTCTTACAGAAGTTCAAAGAGGAAGGTTTCACGAATACAGCAAAGAAAAAAAATCCGTTTTTTCAAATCGAATTGTTGAAGACTTCTTCTCAAAAGAGCAAAACATTGAGCTACTTTTAAGAGCGAACGATGGTGACAATGAGAGTCAAAAGGAACTGGAAGAGAGATTTCGAAAGCACTTCTTTCGAGTGCGTTTCGTCAAATTCCTCGTTTCCACTATTAAGTATTGTGCCATCGATCAGATGCGAATGAACCAAAAATACGATATACGGAATCAACTCATTTTTGATCGCCCTACTTCGGAGGGGAATGGAACGCTCGGAGAATTGCTGTTATGCAATCAAAAGTTACCTGAATCCGAACCCATCATTGCAAATATAGACCAATTCCAAGCGTCTTTTTCAAATGAGCAACTTGCGAGTGCATTTATGGCGCTTTCTCATAAACAACAATTAATTGTTACTCTTAGTTACGCCATGAGTCATCAGGATAATGAAATCGCAAGGATCATCGGTGTTTCTCCCCAGGCAGTTTGCAAAACAAGAAACTTAGCATTGCAAAAGCTGCGGCTGGCTATGCCAGAGAGGAGGTGAATTCATTGGACGACACTCAGCCACTCACGTATTTACTTACTGCAGTCAGTCAAGTTGGATTTCCCATTGTGCTGACCGGATACTTACTCGTTCGCTTCGAAAAAAAACTTGAAACATTAACCGAAAGCATTTCAAAACTGACGGATGTCATCAATAAGAATTTAAGCGAGGAAAGCCATGGAAGATGAACTATTTGATTTGGTCCAAAGAGCTCAAAACGGAGACAGCGAAGCGATGTACGAAATTATCTCTTTACTAAAGCCGGCTATCCGCAGTGCAAGGTACAAAATAAAAACTGACCGGCAGGATGATCTTGAGCAAAACATAGTTGAAATCATTATGAGAAAGATAATGAACTATGATTTGGCTTTGGTTCAGTCCCCTGACTTCTCGGCTTTTTGTCGCCAATTGAAACCGGAAAATCGGTAAGCGTATAAAAGAAGAACCCGCTCCGACATGAAATCATGAGGGGCGGGTTTTTCTCTTTGATCGGGTACTCTTCGGCAGCGATATTCTTATTCGCATGTAGTATCGGGAAGCACACAGGACTTAGCTTCCGGGTATGGGGATTTTGAATGACAGCTCTCCTGAAGTGCTTTCAGACGGAGAATGTAGAACTGTCCTACCCTTGTATAAAAATCACGATCCTCGGGATGACAATTTGAAACCCGTTTTGAAAGCCTACAAAGCTCCTTTCGAATGAGTAAGATACGTTCCATATAAGATTCTTCTTTTTCCATCGCATGAATTCTCCCCTCTCGATAACTACTAGTAAAGTGAATCACCATTGAAAAAAAACAACCCGCTCCACAACGGATAGGAGCGGGTCGGGTCACATTTATGATCAGAAAATCAATGTGCTGAGAAATATTGACATCAACATATTACAGTTGTAATATTGGAGAAGCATTACAATTGTAATATGAACTCTGAGGAGTGATGACGATGGCGAATCCCATGCCGAAAATCTCGGACGCAGAGTGGGAAGTCATGAAGATTCTCTGGGAAAATCCAAACTTTACTGCGAATGAAGTCATTGAAGCATTAAGAGGGAATTCTGAGTGGAAGCCCATAACCATTCGAACCATGATCAATCGTTTGGTTCAAAAATCAGCTGTCGGATATAGTTCTGATGGAAAGGTGTATTCCTATTATCCGCTCGTCCAACAAGAGGAGTGCCTTAGAGCCGAAACGATGTCATTTCTTAAACGAATTACCGGAGGGGCACTGAAACCAATGCTCATCCATTTCTTACGTGAAGAATCCTTATCCAAAGAGGACATCAACGAATTGAGAAATATCCTGGACGAAAAGATATAACGACTTTCTTGTACGGGCAATTGATAAAGTGCGGTTGCTCCTTAACGGAAGGGGATGGGTCATGTGCTAGGATCAACAAGTTACGCGGTGTTCCGATGGGTTCTTGATACGTCTCTCATGGCAGGCATGTTAGTTTTAATGATCGTTCTTATTAAATGGATGTTTAATACCAAGCTAAGCCTTAAACTCCATTACGCGTTGTGGATCGTACTTATTGCCCGGCTGTTACTTCCTTATGCACCCGAAAGCTCTCTGAGTGTATTTAACTTAATATCTGTTGATACTCCTCATGTGATCGAACCCTCACAAACAGATTTTTTTCCATCTCAGAATCCGCCTACAGAAATAACCGATCCCTCACCATCGCAAGGCAATAGCGAAATTGTTAATATCGGAGAGAAGAGTGAACGATTAGCCTCATTACCCGCTCCGGATGTTCTTTCCTTACAAAACTTTCCAAATCACATGACTCTAATGGATACCGTAGTTATCATTTGGCTGTTTGGAGCTCTAAGTATTGCAATTATTTTGTATCGCATGAACCACAAATTCAGTTCTAAAATTCGAAAGGGTAAGCGGATAAACGATGCAACCGTTCTCCACATTTATGAGGAATGTAAAGCGCGACTAGGCGTGAAAGCTGAGATCCCCCTCGTTGAGACAGATGCGGTAACCGGCCCTACTTTGTTCGGTGTCTTCCGCGCAAAGCTACTCATGCCAATGAATTCACGAGAGTTGTTCCAACCCGACGAACTTAACTACATCTTTGTTCATGAGCTATCCCATTTTCGCCGGAAGGATATTGCACTCAACGGACTATTTTCATGCTTACTGGTTGTTCACTGGTTTAACCCTCTATTATGGTATGCCTTTTACCGAATGCGCGAAGACCAAGAGCTTGCTTGTGATTCGTTGGCTCTATCCTTTGTTGATCCGGAAAAAATCAATGATTATGGGCATACTATTATTCGTGTGCTTGAAACTTACTCGAAGGGTTATCGATCTACCAGCATTGCTCATTTTTCCTCAATCAAATCCCAGCTGAAAAGAAGGATTCTTATGATCAAATATTTCAGCAAAAATAGTTATCGCCTGTCATTCGTCGGTCTTCTGCTTATCCTTGTGCTATGCGGCTGCGTTCTTACGAATCCTAAAACTGACAAAACGAATAGCTCGAACATTGTTCCGACCACATCTTCTTTAAATTCCAAAGGAAGCGAACAACAACATGAAGCAGGGGATATTCATATTTCCAAGAATATCCATGACGAATTGCCGGGATCGCTTACAAGCGAAACAACGCTTGGGCAAATCCGTATCGGAAATACGAAATCTGAAGTGTTTAGAACGCTTGGGGATCCCGATATACGTTCCGATGACGAACAAACGGGATATGAGAAGTGGATCTATAATAAACATGCCTTAACCGTTCAGTTCTTTCGAATTTCAAAAGCTATGCCAGTAAGTAGCGTCGTTGACATAATAATTAAGGAGGGTTCGGATCTCATAACAGATACTGGCATAGGCATTTCGTCTACCGTTGATCAGATTCAAAAGTTTTATCCGGAATTAAATACAAATGAAGCAACTACAACAATATGGATTAACGGTAACAATGCAAGCGAGGGGAAAGGATATTATCCTACCCTGAAATTTGAAATGAAAGGTAATTCTGTTAGAGAAATTGAATTAACGAATCGCGGAGTAGATCCCGGTCCTATACAACAGCAGCCACTGAGCTTAGCCGATCTTGAAATCGGAGGGATCAGAATTGGAGGGGATATAGATGATGTTATCGCAAAATACGGCCAACCAAGCGAAAAAACAATTGCTCACGGCTTAGGTTCTCCTTATTGGATCTTTAAGAAACAAGGTCTAGCGATCGACTTTGGAGGTCCAATTTGGCAAATATGGACCGGTAAGCCTTTTCGTGGAAGTACGCCTCGCGGCATCCGAATAGGGAGTACAAAAGAGGATGTTATAAAAGCCTATCCAGACATGATTATGGGAAGTTCGGGTATTCAAAAATCGACTGATGAGCAATACAGCATACAAATTGGATTCACAGATGATAAGGTGTCAAACATTCTAATTTCACAAGAAATTGTATTACAGTGACATATCACAATAAAATTATAAGAGCGCCGTATGCCCGTTAAGGGAGTACGGTGCTTTTTGGGTTGTTTTTGAATCAATCCAATCCACTTTACTTATAGAAGAAAGTAATCTAATTGTTCAACGAGATTGGAGAGTTTCTTGAACAATTAATTCTCCGTTTATTTTCTTACTACAATCCTTGGAGGAATCCAGTATGGCATGTGCATCAAATATTAATTCGTTCGTCAATTACACGGTTTCCTATTACACTGGCACACTTCCACCAAACACCTATACTGTTCTGGACTTAGCAAAATGGGTATCTTATCAAAGTCACCTTAGTCCTTATACTGGTTCCATTCCAGTCTCTCTCATTCTTGGCCAATGGGGATTCGAGATGGGCTGGAACGGCTCTGAACTGTCGGCTCGCTATAATCCTGGAAATCAAGATAGCGTGTGTGGGTATTCCGGAACAAAAGATACCAGCAACCCGACTCCGGGAAAACGAGTGTCGTTTTCCAATATTGTACAGGGTGTATCTGCCTATGCCCACTTGCTTATCGCAGGGTGGAAATGTGTTGCCACTGCGTACGCTGCTGGTGGAACAAGCACAGCTGCAGGTTTGAGCAGAGCATGCGATGCTATCGCGAATGGTTATGACAGCGCACAGAATGATCCAAGCACTTATTGCACGTCTGGATCTTATGCCGAAAATAGCGTGGCTACCAAACGCATTTGGGCAACAGCTGGATATCCGGGCTTATATAGTACCATTTCTAGTTCCAATAATACCTGTTTGAATGTGCATAACTATGTTCAAACCGGGAATCCGAACTTGGCTGGATTTAGCAATATCGTTTGGTAATGGCTGAAATGCATTGATAGAGTTGATGTTGTTATAAGATGGCACCCATAGATTGGACGCTTAGAAATAAGGTGTTCGGGCAGTGGGTGCCTTTTTGTATACTGGAAAGCTGTTTATGCGATGACCCCGCCACCTTCTGACGAAGGTTGTTGTCCCAGAGCTTGGATCATCTGCAGCATCTTGCGTACATAGAAGGATGGCATTCATCCAAAACACAAGCAGGATGCGAAGAACATAGTCCATGGAGTGGAAATAAGGCAAAAGGAAGGTCGACAGAATCGAAACAGTCTTTCTGCAATCCGGACATAACAAGCGGCAAATTGGAATTCGAACCACCAATCTTCAATCGCATTTCGTTCATAAAATCCATGTCGTACTAAACGAATCCCTCCGCTGTAATTTGCTAAAATCTTAGCAAATTACAGCGGCATTCTATGGCGAATGGTTCTTGTAGTCAAATGGAAACTTTTGTGACTTTCAAACGTCTTAATTTATGGGAACTGCCGAACTAGCTCTAGAACTTAGTCATCTACCCATTTCATTAAGTGGAGGGACGATTATTGAAACGTAATTTATTTATCATGAACGCATTATTACTCGCTGTATTGTTAGCCGGCTGTGATCAGTACAGTAAGGGAAATGTAAAGCTTAGCGACACATCTAAAGAAAGTATGGCTGCGACACCTAACGTGGAAGTCAATGATAAAATCACTCAATTACAGCAGGAGCTCACCAAGGTGACTGCTGAATTAAAAGAAAAAGACGCTCAAATCATTGCTCTTCAAAATAGCGCAAATCAGTCCAATATCGTAAAAGATCAGTTTATGATCATGCAAGAAAAAGAAGCAAAAATGTTTCAAGCTGCTAAGGAGATTTCTGCAGGGAATCTCCCGGTTAAAAAAGACTTCGGCGATCCGGAACGGAATAAGATATTGGCGAGTATTGATTACAATAGTTTAGATTTAGCGGATAATGAAATTCTACTCTATGTTTCCGTTGGTTATGAGAATGAGAAAGTAGATGAAACGAAGCCGCTAACCGTAAATCTCACGGGTTATATACATGATGATAACCCAGAGGCGATCACAGGGCTGAGGCAAATGTCACTAACAATTGAAAAGAAAAATGGGAAATGGGTTGTAACGAATTTTGCCAAAGGCAACTAGACTTTGCATGGAAAAGGAGCCGTCCGGATGAAACATTGCCGGATGGCTCCTTTGTCGTTCGATTAGAACTGGTTCGTATTGATGGTCACTTGATGCTGAATGAGGATTTTACCTTGTTCGCCGGTATTGAAGAGCGCAATGTAATCATCAAAATCATACGTGGTTAAGCAACCTTCGGATCCACGTTCGGTAATATAACCACGGTGGGAGTTAACCCCCGTGATCGTAAAGCCGGGAGAATCCGTCGTTTTGTTGATGAGGGCCGGCAATCCCGATTCGTCGTTCCCAGCACATAGAGGTTCAGAGCCTTGTAACCACCCGACATTGGGTGCGTGCCGACTACGAACTTATAGGTACCTGGTGCAACGGTATCGAAGCTTTCCATCTTGTTTGGCAGCGTGCTCGCCCGTTGGAAGACGCCAAGAATGTCGCCGTTTCGATAAATGACGCTCATTGCCCCATACAGACCTTTTCCCGTGTGGAAATTCGCCGCATGAACAAATCCATTTGTCGCGTAATCGAGATCATGCTTGCCGCCCGTGCAAGTCGTCGTGGCGCCAGTGAAGTCGATCGATTTCAGACTCACTTTCGTCGAGTTATAACCTTGAGGTGTAGCGGGGTCGCCACCTTGGTAGGAACCCGAACCTTCGAATCTGAACTCCACGATTCCCATCTTGTCAGCTAGAGACGTCGTCGAGCTCAGCGCCCAGTTGATCACCGTTCCGATTGCATCGTATTGCCGTTTGGTCAACTGTGCTTTGAACGTCTCTCGTAGCCCGTTGAGATTCCCGTAAATCTTGGACGTGAGATTCGGCTCAGACGTGTCGGAAATGTAAGACGGGGAGTTGTTCAAGATTTTGTACGCGTTGTACGAATACCGACCGTTTGTAACTACGGTAGAACTTGTGTACATAGGATACACCACCCTTCCGCTTATTGGTTTGGTTTCCGACTTGTCTTGGGATGGCCCAGTGCGCAGTGTATCCCTCACCATGCACCTAGGAAGGCAAGTCATGATCGAGACCTACGGATTTCCTGCCAATCACTCATCCGGTGTGATTGGATTGGAGCGTCTTATGGTATTAAAGTGTAGTGGCTATCCGATAAAACAACCTTCTACAATATATTTTTGTTGGACGTTTATAGATGGTTCCGAGACTCGAAAG
>NZ_JBHSMH010000054.1:31121-173615 GCF_042655365.1 Cohnella suwonensis
GTCCATTTCACGTTTGGTTCCCGTACCGGTGTCGGCGGTTTGAAATCCGCTACCAACTGGTTGCCACGGGTCGAATCCGCTCTTTGATTCCGTCCAGGAAGACATCTAGTCATTTGTTAAATTTTCCTATCTGCAAGAGATGCGCCGACACCCCCGGTCGTCCGAACTCATTAAATGAATTAGCATAGCGCGCCAAGCAGACCAGGAGTTGAAATCGACAATGACCAAAGGTATCGATTGCGCCACGCCGCTGACCACATCGACGGCCGGGGCGATCGCCAAGGAAGGATACAAGTTCGCTGCCCGTTATCTGGTGCCGGACAGCTACAGCTGGAAGCGCCTGACCCCGAGCGAGGCGCAGGCGATCACGAATGCCGGGATGCAGATCGTTTCCGTCTACGAGACTTCCGCGAACCGGCCGGCCGGCGGATCGTCCGCGGGGCAGCAGGACGGGGCTTCCGCGCGGAAAGAAGCGCAAACGCTGAAGCAGTCTACCGGCAGCGCGATTTATTTTGCCGTCGATTACGACGCGCAGCCGCAAGACTACGACGAAATCGAACAATATCTGAAAGCGGCCGCCGCCCAGATTCCCGGATACGACGCGGGGGTGTACGGCTCTTATGCGGTCGTGGAAGAGATGTACAAGCGCAGTGCCTGCAAACGGTTCTGGCAAACGTACGCCTGGAGCGGGGGTAAGAAAAGCGCGCACGCCAACCTATACCAGTACAAGAATGGTGTAACCGTCGGTGGCGTTCAAGCCGATCTGAACGACGGCTACGGCAACGAGGGCTGGTGGAGTACGCAAACGGGAGGAGGGGGAGACGAGATGAGCCAAGAAGACGCGACTAAAATCATCCGGTTTCTATCCGCGGGTTGGTACGTCGCCACAACGAAAACGGACAAGGACGAGTTCAACCGGTTAGCCAACGAAGTTCGCAAAGCAGCGGGGTTGCCGCCGGAGTAATAACGGAAATCAAGGGTTCCTGCTCATGTCTCCATTAAATCAAGGGGCGTAAGTAGTGACAGCGGCAGGACGTTATTTCGGGGGAATGTGGAAAGATTCATCCATTATTGACCTGGCATGCAAGCAACTACAGCCCCCCGAAGCGACTCCAAGCCGCCCAATCATTTGCTGACAAGGGCTACGACCTCATCGACGGCATCCGTCGCCTTCCGCCAGCCGCATGCATATGCTGTAGGCATCCGCCTGCCGCGCCAACGGCGCGCTTCCGGCGATCGAGGAGGCTTACCGCATGCCGACCATTCCGAATTTCCCGCCAGCGCTGCTGGAAGAACATAAAAGCTGGCATCACGCCCGGCACAACGTGGACACGAGCAATCCTCCTCCCGGCTACGGGCAGGAGTTTTTGCGGTTTCACCGCGACTTCATCGGCCGCGCGATGGCTTGGTATAACCAGAACGGCAACGATCCGCGGCTCGTCGAGGCATGGGCTTCCGTGCCCGAGCCGATCAGGCAATCGCGGTGCTACAACCAGGATGCGGAGGCGCGGGTTCTGTTTCAGCCGGAGTCTTTCGCCACCGCCGACGAACTCGGCCGGTTCATCGAATCGTCGAGTCTGCACGCCTGCATCCATCAGGAGGCGGCAAAGGTATTCGGCGATCCCGAGATCAACGATTTCGACACGGCGCCGCGCCACACCGAATTTTACAACATCCATCACATGGTCGACCGCTGGTACCGGAACTGGGAGGGGCAGGGCCGTTTCGCGAGGGGGCTTTCCTTCTGGCAAGGCGCGTTCGCGGGCGATGGGGATGAAGTGCTCATGCACACCGTCTTCGACGGAAAATGGTGGCTGGCGCATCCGGCGAGCGCCGCGCCGTGGATGGAGGTTGGCGATAGTTCGACGTTCGGACGAATGGACGATGGCAGGCAGTTCCGCGTATGGGACGCCGACGGGGACGGCAGGCTCGAAGTGCTGTTCCGGCATCCCGCGACCGGCCGCTGGAACGAAGGCAAAATCATCGACGGGCGACTGCAATGGCAGCCGATCGTCCTTCTACCACAATAATTGCAGCGAATTCCTCGCCTGTAGTCAGGCGAAACCGAATTACGCGAGCCGCGCCAAGCGGAACTGCGCCTGTAGCCAGGCGAAACCCAATTACGCGAGCCGCGCCAAGCTGATCTGCACCTGTAGTCAGGCGAAACCGAATTACACGGGCCGTGCCAAGCTGATCTGCGCCTGTAATCAGGTAAAACCGAATTGCGCGGGCCGTGCCAAGCTGATCTGCGCCTGTAGTCAGGCGAAACCGAATTGCACGGGCCGCGCCAAGTGGATCTGCGCCTGTAGTCAGGCGAAACCGAATTGCACGGGCCGCGCCAAGCGGATCTTCGCCTGTAGTCAGGCGAAACCGAATTGCGCGAGCTGCGCCGCGTGGATTTCCACCTCTAGTCAGGCGAAACCGAATTGCGCGAGCCGCGCCAAGCTGATCTGCACCTCAGTCAGGCGAAACCGAATTACGCGAGCCGCTCCAAGCTGATCTGCGCCTGTAGTCAGGCGAAACCGAATTACGCGAGTCCTGACGCGCGAATGGGTGCCTGGGGTCGAGCGAACACTTCAAAAAAAGCTCCGGAAGCGCCGGTTCCCCGGTCTTCTGGAGCTTTTCCATCGTCTTACCGTCCCGCGGTTAACCCGCGCAGGAATTCGAACACTTCTACGTAATACCCAAAATCGCGTGGTACGAACAACTCGCGGCCGACTTTGATGACCGACTCGACGAGCTTGCCGTCGCGGAGCTCGACGCCTTCGACGATCAGCCGGCTGAGGGTTCCGTTCATCAGCGAGATGAGCTCGGCCGCGTTGGCCTCGTACAGCCCGGTGACTTCCTCCACCTGCAAGCGAAAATCCGCGAGATTCGTCTCCGTCACTAAGCCGAACACGTGGCTGATCTCCGCATCCACGTAAGGCTTGCCGCCGATCGTGCCTTCTGCATGTTCCCTCACTATCCCGAACGAAGTCAATTCCTCGAATTCCGCACCGATACCCAGTTCCTCTTCCAACTCGCGAACGACGTCGTGAGGCGTCTCTCCGGCGGCCAGATGGCCGGCCACCGTGATATCCAGGCATCCGGGGTTCGTGTCCTTGCCGGAGGAGCGCTTCTGAAACAGAATGCTAGCTTGGCCGCCGTCTCCGCGGCGAACGAGCCAGCAGTGCACCGTGTGGTGCCATAAGCCGAGCACGTGTACTTTCGCGCGCTCCTCGGTTCCGGTCCAGTTGCCCTCTTCGTCATAGACGTCGAATATTTCAGCCATCCGGCGTTAGCCTTTAGCGCCGGCAGCTTGTCCGACCGGATCGATGTCGGACGTGCAGTGCGAGCATTTGGACGCGGCGAGCGGAATGGCGGACAAGCAGTACGGGCAATCCCGCGTCGTCGGCTCCGCGGCGGCGGGAGCTTCTTCGGCTTTTTTTCGGCTCAGCCGGTTCAGCACTTTCACGAGCAGGAATACGCAGAAAGCGACGAGCAAGAAGTCTATCAGAATGCTTAGAAACTGTCCGTAAGCGATAACTGCGGCTCCGGCTTGCCGTGCCTGATCCAACGATTCCGGCTCTTTACCCTCCAGCAACTTCCCAGGATCCAAATTCCAATACAAATCCTTAAAATCGACGTTGCCCAGCATTTTGCCGATCGGCGGCATGACGATATCGTTGACGAGCGACGTGACGATCTTGCCGAACGCCGCGCCGATAATAACGCCGACCGCCAAGTCGACGACGTTCCCGCGCATGGCGAAAGTCTTAAATTCTTGTAATGTGGATCTTATCACCTAGGAGTTCCTCCAATTTTAGACAAATTCGGAAAAGGAATTTGCTGCCATTCGTCGAATGCTATAAAACAAGGGACTTTCATGTCTGTTATTGCGAGGGATGAACCTATGAACGGTACCGCTGTGTCTTTCTGGCCCGCGTTTTTCTTACTTCTGGCACTGTTAATCAGCATACTCGCATCATATACCATGTTCAACTTTTTAGGCAATCTGAAAAGAACGAACGGCAACTTCCGGCAATTCTGGCTCGTGGGCGGCGCCTCCGTGTTCGGAATAGGGATGTGGGCGAAGCACTTCATATTGAGGCTCAACTACGAAGACCAGATCCATTTTTCGTGGATCGGTCCCGTCACGCTCATGCTGATCATTTTCTTCTCGCTCATGGCGTTCGTCATGTTTACGTTCCAAGGCATCGGAAGGAACCGGCTGGTCATCGGCAGCTCGATACTGGCGTTCGGCATTACCATCATGAATTTCATGAGCTTGTTCGGCCGGGAAATGGAGAGCTTCGCCGTCAGTCCGCTGTACCTGAGCTTGGCGGTCGGCTTGATTTTCATCGGCACGCACTTGTCTTTCTTGCTGTCCGAAGGAACGCTACGCTACAGGCAGTTCATGGCGAGCCTGCTGCTCGGCACATCGGTCGTCTGCATGCAGATGCTGGGCAAATCGGCGGTGCAGCTCGAATACGCGGATAGCATCTACGTCACGTCGGACAAGCTGTACAAGGACATCAACCTGCTGGCGATCATTATCGCGATCGGCGTAATGCTCATCCTATTGTCTACGATCGTAACGTGGTACATCGACAAGCGACTCGGCCAGATGGACGAGCGCTACCGGCTTCTCGTCGAGAATTCCCTCGATACGATCGCCATTCTGAAAGGCGACCGATGGGTCTTCGTCAACGCCGCGGGCGTGAGGATGTTCGAAGCGAAGTCGGAAGGGGAATTGCTAGGGAAGTCGATCTACGCGTTTCTGCCGGTCAAAGACCATCACGCGATGAAGGAGCGGCTGCATAATCTCGTGTTCGCGGGTAGCGGGAAGGCAATCGAGCAGGAATGGTATACGCTTCACGGGAAGCAGCTCCATACGGAGATCGTGGAGACGATGACGACGCTGGATAACGAGCCGGCGGTTCAAGTCATCATCCGGGACATCTCGGAACGGAAGAAGAACGAGGAATTGATGATTAACTCCGAGAAGCTGTACGTGGCGGGGCAATTGGCGGCGGGCATCGCGCACGAGATCCGCAATCCGCTGACTTCGCTGAAGGGGTTCTTGCAATTGATCGCGTCCGGACGGAAAAATAACAGCAGCTACTATGATATCATGAACGCGGAACTGGACCGGATCGAGGACATCGTCAGCGAGCTGCTCATGCTCTCCAAGCCGCAAGTGTACGATCTGGCCTACCAGGATATGAGGGTCATGATGAGGGATACGGTCACGTTGCTGGAGACTCAGGCGAATCTGCACAACATCTCGATCGAGGCCGAGTACGGCACGGATCCTCTGTGGATATACGGCGTGGAAAATCAAGTCAAGCAAGTGTTCATCAACGTCATCAAGAACGCGATCGAAGCGATGATCGACGGCGGCGCCATACGGATCAAGCTGTCCCGCGAGAGCGACGGCGTCTACGTTCGCATTCGCGACGAAGGGCCGGGCATCGACGATGATCAGCTGGCCAAGATGGGCCAGCCGTTCTATACGACGAAGGAAAGAGGCACCGGCCTTGGCCTGATGGTCAGCTACAAGATCGTCGACAACCATCAAGGGAAAATCGACGTCAAGAGCCAGCTCGGCATCGGCACGCTGTTCGAGATCATGCTCCCGTTCCGTTACCCGGACACGGCGATCAAGAAGTCGAGCTGATTCGGGCGAAGGACCGCGGTAATCGGCGTGACGCCGGAAGGCTCGCCGTCGCCGAAGGCGAGCATGGGGGACGACGAACGGACGGTTGCGCTCGATCCCGAGAGGATCGTGACGTAACGCGTCCTTTTGACGTGTCCGCCGGTCAGCAGCGTCGGGAAGATGAGCAGGATGCGACCGACGCCGCAATTATGGACGACGCACACGTGAAGCCTGCCGTCGTCGGGTTTCGCGTCCGGGCAGATGCGCAAGCCTCCGCCGTAGCTAGGTCCGCTCGCGATGACGGACAGCCAGCCTCGCGAGAACTCTCGCGCGACGCCGTCGACCGTTACCGTGATCGAACGCGGCTTGAACTTGGTCAATGCGCGGAACAAGCCGATGATATAAGCGAGTGAGCCGACGCCAAGCTTGTTGCACCAGCTCTTGTAGCGGGAGCCGTTCACGTCGGCCGCGACTTCCCCGTCGAGACCGACGGCGACGGCGGTCAGCGTGCGTTGCTTGACGCCGCCCTCCGTGAACGTCTCGAGCAGGTCGACCGCTCTCGTCCTGCCGGCTAATATAATATCGAGCGCCTTCATCGGGTCGGCGGGAATGCCGAGCGTACGGGACGTATCGTTGCCCGATCCGGAAGGAATAAGACCGTACGGGATGCCCGAGCCCGCGACGACCGGAAGCAAGCCGTGAAGCGTGCCGTCGCCGCCGATGACGGCAACCGCTTTCACGCTTCCGCGCTTCAATATTTCCCCGACGCGGACGACCGCCTCCGATTCCGACGAAGTGGCCAGCATCTCGTAGGCCGTTCCGTTCGCCCGCAGCCTCTCTTCGACTTTCGTCCGTATTTTATTGCCGCGTCCATTGCCGGATTTCTCGTTGACGACGAATAGGATCAAGCCGTTCATGCCTCCCGGTAATTGCGTCTATCTGTCACCTATTATAAGAGGACGGGCAGGCGAGCGGAAGCCCTATCGGCAAGTCGCGAGGCGGGCGCGAATCCCGTCTGGGAACGGGCGTTCCCTCATGGTATAATGGGTTAATTGCAACAAGGGGGATATCGACATGGCAGAACCGCTCAAAGCGATGTACGACGAAGCTTTCTTAAGGGCGTTCGCCGGCAAGGTCGCCGAAGCGCATCGTCCGTTCGACGGGGAGGCGTTCGTGCGGACGGCGCTCGGTTCGGGTTGGGACGGGCTGGAGCTCAAAGGCAGGATGAGAAGAATTACGGAGTCGCTGGGGGCGACGTTGCCGTCCGAGTACGGAAAGGCATTGGACGTGCTCGAATCGATCTCGGACGAATGCCGAGGATTCCCTTATTTGTTTTTCCCCGATTTCGTGGAAGCGTTCGGTCTCGATCATTGGGATCGTTCGATCGCCGCGCTCGAACGGTTCACGAAGCTGTCGAGCGCGGAGTTCGCGGTGCGGCCGTTCATCAGGCGGGATCAGGCGCGAATGATGGCGCAGATGGAACGTTGGTCGCAACATCCGGACGAACACGTGCGCCGGTTGGCGAGCGAAGGCTGCAGGCCGAGGCTGCCCTGGGCGGACGCTTTGCCGACGTTGAAGCGGGATTCCGGACCGATCTGGCCGATTCTGGAGGCGCTGAAGGCGGATTCATCGGAATACGTGAGGAAAAGCGTCGCGAACAATCTGAACGACATCTCCAAGGACCATCCGGAGCTCGCGCTCGAGGTCGCGACCCGATGGTTCAGGCGAAGGCCGGAGACCGATTGGATCGTCCGCCACGGCTGCCGGGGCTTGATTCGCGCGGCGAATCCGGAGGCGATGGCGCTGTTCGGCATCGTGCCGAGGCAGGTGGACGTGCTGGAATGGGAGATCGAGCCGAAGGCGCTCCGAATCGGCGAATCGGTCGACTTCCGTTACGCGCTCCGCGTTCCGGAAGGGGAGTCGGCGAAGCTGCGGGTCGAGCTCGCGGTCTCGTTTCCCCGGTCGACGGGAAAGACGTACCGGAAGCTGTTCAAGTTAAGCGAGAAGGAATGCGAGGGCGGCTCGAGGCTTAGAGGGGGCAGAAGCTTCTCGTTCGCCGACCTGTCCACCCGCCGCCATTATCCGGGCGTTCACGGGATGGCGCTCGTCGTGAACGGGCGTCAAGTCGCGCAGACGGAAGTGCTGTTGACGGACGGGGCTAACGGGGAGGACCAAGAATGACGATCGGCGCAAGGGTGCTGAAGACCGGGCTGGCCGTGGCGGTCGCCCTCTGGGTCGGCGCGCTCGTCGGCTTGGACTCGCCGCTCATCGCGGCGATCGCTTCGATCTTCACGATTCAGCCTTCGATTTACCGGTCGTGGATGCAGGTGCTGGAGCAGGTGCAGAGCAACGTGCTCGGCGCGGCGATCGCGATCGGGGCCGTCAGCCTGCTCGGCAACGCGCCTATCGTCGTCGGTCTCGTCTGCGTCGGAGTCATTCTGTTATGCATTCGGCTCAAGACCGAAGACACGATCGCGCTCACGCTCGTGACCGTCGTCGTCATCATGGAGGCGCAAGGGCAAGGTTGGACGGTCGCATGGGACAGGCTGCAGGCGATTCTCATGGGGATGGCGTCCGCGTTCGCGGTGAACGTCATTGTCGCCCCGCCAAGACATCGCAACCGGTTCGTGAAGCAAGTGGAGGAGACGCAGGCGCTTCTTTCCCGCTTGCTGAGGACGGTCGTCTCCAACGAGTTAAAGGAGAATGTTTACCGCGAGGAGCAGAGCCTGCTCCGGAACAAGCTTCGCAAGCTGGACGAATTCTACGATTTGTTCGCGGAGGAGCGGGTATGGCGCAAGGGCGCCCGGCTGAAGCGGGCACGCCTGCTCGTCGTCTACAAGGGCATGTTGTCCGCGCTCGAGAGAGGGTACACGCTCATCGAGGCGGTGGAGTCGCATTATTGGCAAGTCAGCACGCCTAAAGCCTGGAATCATCTCGTCGATCGTCAGATCGAAGTGTTGTGCGGCTACCACGAGCAGTTGCTCTGGAAGTGGGAAGGCAAGATGAAGCCGGGAGCGACGGCGGCGGCTCCGCCTCCGGATGCTTCCGTCCAGCTGACGGAGCTCATCGGGGAACGACAGGGAGAGGACGCCACTTCCCGGGCGCGCATACTCGTCATTACTTCCGCCGTCTATACGTACGAAGATCAGCTTCGCCGGTTGGACAAGCTGATGGAACGGTGGCTCCATCGCGAGCAGGGCGAAGGGGAAGACGACGAGGATTAAGGCGGATCGGAACTGTCGCGTGCAACGGGAATCTCGCGTGACCGCCGGAAAGATTAGCGGTGCGAGGCACCGTTAATTCGGCGGGAAGCGGGATTCGAGGACATTAGCGGTGCGAGGCACCGTTAATTCGGCGGGAAGCGGGGTTCGAGGACATTAACGGTGCGAGGCACCGTTAATTCGGCGGGAAGCGGGGTTCGAGGACATTAACGGTGCGAGGCACCGTTAATTCGGCGGAAAGCGGGTGTTCGAGGACATTAGCGGTGCGAGGCACCGTTAATTCGGCGGAAAGCGGGTGTTCGAGGACATTAACGGTGCGAGGCACCGTTAATTCGGCGGAAAGCGGGTGTTCGAGGACATTAGCGGTGCGAGGCACCGTTAATTCGGCGGAAAGCGGGTGTTCGAGGACATTAGCGGTGCGAGGCACCGTTAATTCGACGGGAAGCGGGATTCGAGGACATTAGCGGTGCGAGGCACCGTTTATTCGGCGGTAAGCGGGTGTTCGAGGTTATTTGCGGTGAGAACCTTCGTTTCGTTTGGCTTGCCTATAGACCGAATTCGCCAAGATAGCGGAACCACGTTGTTACTATTTACGTCACCTTCAACCACGTACCGCAATTCCGCACACCACGGCCGAAATCGCAAATTTACCCGCCGCGATCCTTTCGTACCTGATATTCATGATCATTTCCGTAAACAAAAAAGCGGGAAGCCAATACGACGGCTTGCCGCTTTTTCGTTGTCCCTTACTTCTTCCCGCGGTCCATCTGGCGGCGGGGATGGTCGATCTTGCCTTGCTTGTCGATATCGTCTTCCTTCGGCACAAGGCGCGGGTCGGTACGGCCTTGGTGATGGTTGTCGAAGCTCAGCTCCGTCAACGTCCATAACGTATCGCCGAGCATCGGGTCGGCGGGGAACGTTTCTCCTCGGCTTAATTTCTGCTCGCGTCCCCATTCGTTCCGGTAAACGCCGTCCACGACGACTTGCTCGCCCGAGATCGGATCCAGCCGGTCATTGAAATCGCTCATTGGTCGCTGCCCCCTAATCTCCGTGTTTCGTGACGGCCGCGCTATCGGCTTCCGACTGAAGCTTCTTCGCTCGGGCTTTGCCTTCGCCTTTGCGATCCGCCTCCGATTGCGCCTTGCGGGCTTGCAATTGCTTGTCGGAAGGACGAGTGCCCGTTGACATGGCGATTCCTCCTTTTCGATCGGATTGCCCGATTAGGGTGCCACGGGATTCGCGGCGTTATGCTCCAAGGAGGACGGTAGAGGGGCTTCGCCTATTCAGTTATACCGGGTTTCGAGCCTGCGTCCGCCGAGCCAGAGTAAGATCAGGACGACGAGAGCGACGACGATCTTCCAAGGGTTGTCGATCATCTCGCGCAAATCATTACCAAGATAGGCGAGGCAGAAGATCATGACCGCTTTGCCGAGCATCGAAGCGATGAGGAACGTATGCATCGGAAGCCGCGACAAGCCGGAAGCCACGTTGACGAGAAAGGACGGCGTGAACGGGAAGCAAGACAGAAGAAAGATCGGCGTGAAGCCTTTGCGCTCCACGTAGCCGAACATCTTTTCCGTCTTCGGGAATCGCTTGCGGAGCATGTCCCCTCTGCGGGTCCCGAGTCTTCGCACGATCAGGAATACCGCCAACGATCCGGCGCTGGCGCCGACCCACGAATACAGAAAGCCGAGCCACATGCCGTAGGCGAGCGTGTTGGCGACGACGAAGACGACGAGCGGTAAAAACGGAAGAAATGCTTCCGAGAAAGGCAACAGAATGCCGGGGAGCGGCCCGAGCTCGGAGTACTTTTTGAGCCATCGTTCGATTTGTTCGAGGTCCAACGTCTTGACGTAAGCGATCCATTCGTGCAATTGCCAAGCGTAATAACCGAAATCATGCATTACCAATAGACGCGACTCCAATCGGCCCTGACGGCGATAAATAACTGCGTCCCAGTCCGCGGCGACGCGGAAGCCCTCGTATTACTTGACGGGCTCGTCGCCTTTGAACAGTCGGAACGGGAAGAACAAATAAAAGGAACTGATAAAGACGAACAAAATGCCGGCGAGCCCGACGACGGACGATTCCCCGTAAGACGTGGCAAGCAAGCCGCCGACGATGGGGCCGACGATGCCTCCGATGCCTTCGACCGTGGAAAATACGCCCCAACCGAGTCCTTGCTGTCCGGGCGGCACGAAAGCGGCGAGAAGCGCGTTCCATGCCGGCAGCACCGCTGCGTAAGAGATGCCGAGCAAGAACGCCCAGAATAGCGCCAAGCCGAGCGGCGGTTTCTGGGTCAGCGCGAACAGCACCGTTCCGAACGCCAGAAATCCGGCGATTAGAAACCATTTTTTGCCAAGCGAGTCGGACAGCTTGCCCATCGGGATGAGTCCGACGACCGTGCAACCGCCGCCGATCAGCAGCAGGACGGAGTAATGCGTCGCGCTCATGCCGAGGCCGTTCACCGCGAAGCTCGGCAAGATCGGCAGCAGCATGCCCGCGCCGAGCGTCTGGAGCACCATGCCCGGCAGCAAGAGCCGCATATCCTTTAAACGGCTGCCGAGAACGGAAAGTTGTTTACGGAATGGCACGACGCCGATGTGCATGCTTCGACTGCCGGGAATGAACAGCGACAGAAGCCAAGAAGCGAGCGCCGTGCCGGCCATGACGCAGTAGGTCAATTCCAGATCGACGTCAAGCAATAGGTTCGTGACGACGGGGCCGCTGCCGAGACCCACGAGCCAGATCGTATACAGGAAGCCCATCTGCGTCGCGCGCTTGTCCTCTTTGACCTTCGTCAGGCAGACGATCCAGATCGGAGAGATCCCGATGCCGTAGATGGCGGCCGCGGCGATGAAGATCCACGGAACGTCGGCGAATTGCAGGACGAAGACGCCGAGGAACGAACAGAACAAGCCGATGCCGACGACCGTCCGAACCGACAAGCGGTCGAGCAAATATCCGATCGCGAGCTTCAGCGCCGTATCCGTCACGTAATGAGCGGTGATCGCGGCGCCGATGACGTCCAGGTCGAGACCGAGCGCCTTATCTCCGTAGATCGGCAAGAAGCTGATCAGAGCGGCCCCCCGGACGAACTCGACCAAATAAAGAATGATCAAGTTCAGCAGCATGTCCCTCTTCATGAATGCTTGCGTAGAAGATGAGTTCAATTGCGGCACTCCCCTTTTTGAACAACCCCTTTAAGCGAATTCGCGTCGGAATCGCGCCATGCGGTGACTGGCTCAGCGGGACGTCGGCAACAAAGTCGTGCGAGGGAAAGAGGCCGCCTTCGAGGAAGCCTCTTCCATTATATGCAATTGCCTTGCAATATCCAAGGCTATACGGTCCGACGAGTCGGGTTTGCGAAGCGCTTCGAGGGCGCCACGCATCGCGAGCGGTTCGGATGCGTCCTCGAGAAGGCGGCGCGCGGCGTGCATGACGTCGTGCGGATCGCGGCAGATGACGGCGGCGCCTTTGCCCGACAAGTACTTGGCGTTGCCGAGCTCCTGGCCCGGTACGGGACGGTAAAGAAGAAGAGGGAGCCGGGCGGCGATCGCTTCGGATAAGGTGAGCCCGCCGGGTTTCGTGACGAGGCAACGGGAAACGGCCATCAGCTCGTCGATGCGCTCGACGAAGCCGAGCACGGCGACTCCCGTCCGGGGCGCCAAGCCGGCGGCGAGCGAGTCGCGCAGTGCCTTGTCGCGTCCGCAGACGACGGCCACCTGGGCGCCGCAGCGATCGCGCAGCAGAAGGCAAAGCTTCGCCGTCTCGGCGGATGGGACGTTCGGGGGAGCCATCACCATGACGATGGGACGGCGCTCGTCGAGTCCGTACTTGGCGGCGACGCCGGTTCTCGCGCCGTCCGGACGGAAAGTCGGCCGGATCGGAATGCCGGTGGCCGCGATCCGTTCGGGACGAACGCCCAGCGAGCGGAGCTGCCTGCTTATATCATCCGTCGCGACGTAATATTTATCCACCGCGGGATGGACCCAGCGGCGATGCAGATCGAAGTCGGTAATAACGTTGAACATGGGAATGCTGAGGCCGATTTTGCGGGAGACGGAGGGGAGAACGAGCATGGGGAACGTATGGACGATCGCGTCGGGGCTTTCCCGTTCGATCAGCTTGCGCAGGGCGACGCTGCCGAACGAGTGCAGCCAATTCGCGAACGGGGAGTCCGCGTTCATGCCTTTCGTCGTCTCGTATACCCAGCCGTACAAGTGGGGCATGACGTTGTAGCTTTTGGCGTAGACGAAGCGGCTGACCCCGTTGAGGAACGGATGCGCTTCCGCCAGCAAATCGATCAACACCGTATCCGCGCCGCCTACCCGTTCGAAACTATGGCGAAGCGCGGAAGCCGCTTGCCAATGGCCTTCGCCGAAGCGTGCGTACAGGATGAATATTTTGCGCCGCTTGTTCATTCGCGCACCCGCTTTCCCGATGTCCGTTCTACATCCACTGTAACCCCGGAGTGTAAATTACGGATAAAGCGGGCACGCGAACGGATCGAATCGGGTCGGACTCAGATCAGCAGGTTAAAGAGGACCGGATCTTTGTTAAGCTCCGTGAAGCGGAAGCCTTTGCTTTCCATCCGTCCGATCAGGCCGCCGTAATCTTCAGGTATCTTCAGCTCGATGCCGACGAGAGCGGGGCCGTTCTCCTTGTTATGTTTCTTCGTATATTCGAATTGAACGATATCGTCGTTCGGGCCGAGCACGTCGTCCAGGAATTCGCGAAGGGCACCCGCGCGCTGCGGGAAGTTGATCATGAAGTAGTGCTTCAAGCCTTCGTAAATGAGCGAGCGCTCCTTGATCTCCTGCATGCGGTCGATATCGTTGTTGCCGCCGCTGATGACGCAGACGACCGTCTTGCCCCGAAGCTGCTCCGGATGGATCGCGGACAGCGCCGCGACGGTCAGCGCGCCGGCCGGCTCGGCGACGATGGCGTGCTCGTTATAGAGCTCGAGAATCGTCGTGCATACGCGTCCTTCGGGAATGACGACGATATCGTCCAGCAGCTCGCGGCACACGTCGTAAGTCAGCTCGCCGACGCGCTTAACCGCGGCTCCGTCGACGAATTTGTCGATCTCCGGGAGCGTGACCACGTGCCCGCGCTCGAACGCTTGCTTCATTGACGGCGCGCCTTCCGGCTCGACGCCGACGATTCGCGTCGAAGGGCTGATCGCCTTGATGTAGGTCGACACTCCCGCGGCGAGGCCTCCCCCTCCGATCGTTACGAGCAACAGGTCGATGTCGGGGGCGCCGCCTTCGATGATTTCCTTGCCGACCGTCGCGTTGCCGGCGACGATGCGGGGGTCGTCGAACGGATGGACGAAAGGAAGCTCCTCCCTCTCGCTGACGCGGATCGCTTCGGCGTACGCATCGTCGAACGTGTCTCCGGTCAGACGGATGTCCACGAATTCGCCGCCGAACAGGCGCACTTGGTTGATTTTCTGCCGCGGCGTCGTCGCCGGCATGTAGATGATGCCCGGAATGCCGAGTTTACGGCACGAATAGGCGACGCCTTGGGCGTGGTTGCCCGCGCTCGCGCAGACGACGCCCCTGGCGCGTTCCTCTTCGGGAAGCGAAGCGATCAGCGTGTAAGCGCCGCGGATTTTGAATGACCGGACGACTTGCAGATCCTCGCGCTTCAGGTAGACGTTGCATTCGAATTTGTCGGACAACGCCCGGTTGAACTGAAGAGGCGTCGGTTGGACGACGTCCTGCAGGACGCGATGGGCGTTCAGGATGTCTGCGAGGGAAACGGAACGGTCGGCGTTGCGGTCTGTCATACGGCATTTTCCTTTCCGGATGGGGATGAAATGGCGATTGCAGCTCAGAGGCGATTGGACGATTTTCGAAAAATGAATGCAAAAAAACCGTCCCCAAAAGTAAGGGACGGATCGAGATCCGCGGTACCACCCTCGTTCCTAATGCGCGACCGGATCCTTCCCGGCGCAACGTTAGGCGCTCGCATGCCGTATAAAAGATACGGCGTTCCCGTAACGGGGGAGTCCGTCCGCGGCTACTTGGCCGGCTTGAGCCGGCGATTCGTCGAGGCTTCTCGGGGAGGATATCGTCCGGACTTCGGCCGTCGGCTCGCAGCGATTCGCCGACTCTCTGGGGACCGAAGGAACCGGGCAACGCGTTCCCGTCGTGGAATGTTATTCATTGTTATACTCTTCCGCGAAGCGGAAGTCAATGGTGAGCCGTACGAGTTCGCGCGGCGGCAGGGGAGGGGACATACGTAGGATGAGAAAATGGCTGATCGGATTTTTCGTATTCGCGATTATCGTCGTCGGGGCCGGCGTCGGTGCGTTGTACTACGCGAAGCCGGACAGGAATCTGGATTTGGCTTACGAGAACGTGCCGCTGAAGGACCGGGCGCTGAGCATGGCCAAGCGCATGTCGACGGAGTTGTCGTTGACCGACGAGGACATCGTGAATCTGGCGAAAAAGTCGCTGGCGGAACAGCCGCAAGTCGAGAAGGACGTGCTCGTGACGGGAGCGGACTTCCGATTGGAAGGCGATCTGCTGCACGCGGACTTGAACGTTATCTGGAAGGATAAGATCAGCGCGGGGCTCAAGGTCGATTACCGGCTGAGATGGGCCGATCCGAACGTCATCGCGACGGCGGAATCGGCGCGGTTGAAGGGCGTCAAGCTCCCGCTCTCGATGTTCGCCGACCGCGTCATTCCGATCGGGGACAGGCTGCCCGAGTTGCTGCATATCAAGTCCTTGAATTGGGGCGACGGGAAGGTCGACGTCTTGTTCAAGAAACCGTCGATGAACGACCTGCGGAGTTTGATCGGCGGTTGATCTTGGCGGCGCCGCGACGAATGAGCCATTCCGCGAACAAGAGGTTCGGTATCCAGCATAACCAGGCGATGACCCTGTAATAGTCGTTGAAAGAGTCTTCTCCGAAAATAACGAGAGAGATCGGCACGTAGAGCCGGAGCATGACGGCGGCGAAAGTCAGCGCGTAGTTTCGCGTCATCCATTTCCGATGGGCGGCACGGTCGCCATGCGCGGCGATCGCGGAGACGCCTCGCAGCATCGTATACAGCCAAGCGATCGCGAGCAGCAGAAATCCGGCGGAGGAGACCGGGCCGCCCGTCGCGTAGAAAGCGAGATAAGCGCCGGACAAGCTGCCGAGAAGGACGCCCGACGCGTAGATTTTACCGATCGTCCGATGGACGCGCGGCGACTTCGTTCTCCATTTCCGAACGAATTGGGTCCATCCGAGAACCATCGCGGCCATGCTGCCGACGATGTGGACGTACAGCACGACGTACCAGAAGTCGCTTAAGCTCATTTCATCCAGCTTTTGTTTGACGAAGTCGACGCCTTTGACTTCTCCGGCGAAATATTGCGCGACAAGGAACAGGCTGACCAATATGGCGAAGAACGCGACGACGTAAGACGATTTGGCGATGCGCAAGGGGATTCCTCCTTCGATGGAGCTGCCTTCGGCCTCTCCTCTGAACCTAATATTACCAACTCGAAGGCTCGCCGGGATCGGACCGGAAATCGGCAGACGCGCTAGACCTGGGTCGGAGAAGGTTTTTTTCCAGTATTAGGACTTGCGGTTCTTGAAGGGCGATCGATCATTAGCTAGATTAATAGGTAGAACCTTACATTTGTCGGAAAGCTGGTGCGCGAATTGAAACGTATATCCTTCCTGGCTTGCGGTACCCTGCTCGCATGCGCGATAGGAGGAACGGCGTCCGCGGCGACTGCCGCGACCCCGACGGCAACCGTAACCGCAACTCCCGCTACGGCCGTCAAGGCGCCGATCCCGATTAAAGTCTCCGTGAACGGCAAGCCGGTCGAATTCGGGGACGGTTTATTCGTCGATCGCGGAAAAGCCTACGTCGACTACGAAGCTCTCTTCGAGGCGCTAGGTTACGAGACTCGTTACGACGCGACGACGAAGACGATTCGCGCCAATACGGAAGACGCGGTCGTCGCCGTGCCCGTCGGCGGCGAACAAGCCTTCGCGAACGGCGGGTTGTTGGCTAGCGCGGGGGAGTCGATCGAACGGAACGGCAGGGCGATGGTCGGCGTTCGATTCGCCGGGAAGCTGACGAACTTCGGCGTCGAATGGGACGGCAAGACGAAGACGATCTCGCTCGTCTATCAAGGTCCGACGGCCGAGCAGAAAGCGGCGGTATACGACGTGTTCAACCGGCTTCAGCTGCTGGAAGCGGCCGCGGACGGCAACGGTCTCGTCGCGTTGTTCGCGGAAGACGCGAGCATCGATCGCGAGCAGGTGAAGAAGACGTGGTCGTCCGCGAAAACGAAAACGACCTACGAAGCGAAATATTTGGAGTCTTATTCCGATACGGTTGCGATCGTCGCTCTTATCGAGAATACGACGAAGATCAGCGGCGGATTTTTCCCGGACAACCGTTCCGAAACCCGCTACACGCTGCATAAGGCAAAGGACGGCAGCTGGAAAATCTACGACGTCGAGGTCTCGTACGTTCAGTACACGAACCTCCCGGGATTATTCAAGCAGACGGCGGACGTTCCCGAAGCGGAGAAAGCGACGATCGGAGCCGCGTTCGAGAATCAAGTCAAAGCCTTCAACGCGAAAGACGCCGACGGCTATATCGCCACGCTGTCCGAAGTTGCGGATAAGGATGCGCTGAAAGCGAGCTTGACGGAGCTGTTCCAAAACGGAAGCATCAAAGCGACCGTCGAACAATGGGCGGTCGTGGAATACGACGGCTCTTCGCACGCGAAGTTGCTCGTCTCACTTCTGAGCGAGTCGGACATCGGAGGCGTACAATCCTCGACGCGCAGCATTCTTCTGAACGGCGTCGTGAAAGTCGAAGGAAAGTGGCTGCTCGACGTCGACGCCGTCGTATTGACGGACGAGAACTTGTAGATGCGCGCCTAACTACGGATTATCATTTTACTGCGGGGGCCTGGAAGTTTCAGGCCCCTATTCTTGTGCCGCGAATGAAATATCTGGAGTATTGTGAGATTGAATAGGAGTGATATAGAGTGAACATGGGATAAGAAATAAAACAAATGGAGGAACTAAAGTTGAAACGTTGGGTGATTATGGCATTAACTGCCGTATTGATTTGCGTGAATGTTAGCGCGGTATCGGCCGCAACTCAGCCGCAGCCGATTCGTGTCTTGTTAAATGGAAAAGCGGTAGTCTTTCAAGCGCCTCCGATTTTGATCGACGGCAAAACTTTCGTGGAATTCCGCACTTTGTTTACTGTTTTGGGTTATACGGTCGATTACGTAGCGACGACGAAAACGGTGAAAGCGAAGTCGGCCGAACGGAATATCGAGATGAAATTGGGTGCGGTATCCGCCCTTGTGGACGGCAATAAAGTTCCCGTTAACGGGGATATGAAAGTCATTAACGGGCGTACGATGGTCGGCGTTCGATTCATCGCCACGCTGTCGGATAAAAACGTCGTCTGGAACGGCGCGAAAAGAACCGTGGAAATTACGGATAAAGGGCCGACCGCGCAGCAGAAAGCGGAAGTGTTCGGCTTGTTCACGAAACTGGCCGCCGCGGAAACGGCTCAAGATGCTGATGCTTTTCTGGAATTGTACAATGCATCCGTTCGCGAGATCATTGAACCGAGTATTCGCGAGCAATTCGCGAAGTTTCAAACGAACACCGTCTATGCCGCTATGGATTTAGAAAGCTACTCTTCCGCCGAAGCGGTCGTCGTGACGACGGAGCAGACTCGCAAAGTCAAGGGAGATGGGTTTTTCGCCGATTACGAGAGCGATATTCGGTACACGCTTCGCAAAAACGCATCCGGACAGTGGGCAATCGATGATTCGGAGCTATTGTGGTATGGGGTGTTGGACGAAGAGAGCTTGTGGAAGCAAGCGGTAGAAGCGCCCGAAGAGGACAAGGCGGCGATCGAAGGCGCGTTGAATTCGCAGATTAAGGCCGTTAACGAAGAAAACGTCGACGACTATCTCGCGGTATATGTGCCGAACGCGCCTGGATTGGCGGAGGATATCGAGGACTTGAAAAATGTATTTCAAAATGCCGATTTGAAAGCAACGATCGATAAGATGGCGATAGTCGAATACGGTAATGGCCGTGCGAAAATATTGGCCTCCATTAAGGTGGAGAGCGTGGCAGGCGCGCAGATTCCCCCGTACCGCTCCGTTACGGAGATGAGCCTCGTTCAACAGGACGGCAAATGGCTTTTCGCGGATGCGGAAAGCGAATACGATTATGTGTCGGAAGACTTGTAAATGAATAAAAGCGCCGCGGGCCTTCACTTCAGGCCCCGGCGTTTTTCATTTTTAGTTGGATTTGTCGCGGCTGCAGTAAACAAACCTTTTTAGCGCGTTGCCGAGAGCTCGGCGATCAGAGCCGGAACGACTTCGAACAGGTCGCCGACGATGCCGTAGTCGGCCACGCCGAAGATCGGCGCGTCGGGGTCTTTGTTGATGGCGACGATGACGCGCGAGCGGCTCATGCCCGCGAGGTGCTGGACGGCGCCGCTGATGCCGCAGGCGATGTAGAGGTCGGGGGTGACGGTTTTGCCGGTTTGCCCGATCTGGAGGGCATAATCGCAATACCCGGCATCGCAGGCGCCGCGCGAAGCGCCGACCGCTCCGCCGAGCAGAGCCGCGAGTTCCGCGAGCGGGGCGAAGCCGGCGCTGCTCTTCGCGCCGCGTCCGCCGGCGACGATGATCCGCGCCTCCGCCAAGTCGACCGTGCCGGAAGTCCGCCGGACGACGTCGCGCACGAAGATGCGCGACGGAGGCGGGGCGAACGGCACGCGGCGGATAGGCGCGGGCGGGCCGGCGGTTTCTGCCGCCGGGGCGAAATTGTTCGGGCGGACCGTGACGACGGCCGGCCCGTTGTTCAGGAAAGCGCGCCGCTCGAGCGCTTTGCCCGCGTGCAGCGCGCGCGCGAACCCGATGCGTCCGTCGCCGCCGCGGGCGGCGCCGATCGCATCGGAGATCTGCCCCGCCCCGAGCCGCGCAGCGAGCCGCGGGGCAAGGTCGCGCCCGATAGCGGTGTGGCCGAGCCACCACCGCCGCGCCTCGGGCGTCAACGCTCTCGCCGCCTCCAGAGCGGCGGCGAGGTGCGTATCCGGCGCATAGCGCCCCAAGACGGGGTGATCGACGACGATCACCTCGTCCGGGCCGCTTCGCGCCAGCAGCCCGGCGGCGGCGTCCGACTCCGCGCCGCCCGGGCCGAGCAGCACGACGGCGAGACGGTCGCCGTCCGCCATGCACCCCCTTGCCGCGGCAATCGCCTCCAGCGATACTCGCCGCAGCTGACCGTCCCGGCATTCCGCGATGACGACGTGTTGGTTCGACGCTTCGCTCATATCGTTCGCCTCCTCGCTCGCAATCTCATCATTTCTTAAGCGTTTCTCCTCATCTATCTCGATGATGGCTTGCAATCTTTCGACTCTTCAGCCTACTCGCCGCATCTATCTCGTTAGTGGCTCGAAATTGGGTGGATGTGCTCCTGTTTCAGTCGTAGATCGACGCAAGTCCAGTACTCGAATCGCTCCACCCCTGCGCTCTTAACCACTACTCAGCGCTTGCGCTTCATCCCGCAGCAACCGCAGCAGTTCCGCCGCTTGCTCTCCCGCCGAGCCCGCGAGCTTGCGGCCGGGCGGCCGAGCCGCCGGCGCGTCTACCCGGAGTCTCTCGGTTCGCGGTGCGCCGTCTTGGCCCGGGAGGGCGGATGCCCCTCCGAGCGACACGCCCAAGTCTTCCGGCGACAGCTCTGTCAGAGGTTTACGTTTTGCTTTCATGATGCCGGCCAGCGCCGGGTACCGCGGCTCGTTAAGCCCCTGCTGCGCGGTGACGACCGCGGGCAGCGGCAGCTCCCAATCTTCGCTGTCGCCTTCCGCGTCGCGGGTGACGAGGAGTCTTCCCCCGTCGACCGCTTGGCAAGCGACGACGGCGCCCGCGTGTGGCCATCCGAGCAACTCGGCCACCCGGATCGCCACTTGACCGGCTCCGTTGTCGACGGACAAGTGGCCGGCGAACGCGATATCGTACGCTTCCCGGCGGATGGCCTCGACGAGGAGCGTCGCGTAGGAGTGCTCATCCGCCGCCTCGTCGTCGACGCGAATCCACACCGCTTCGTCGGCTCCCATCGCGAGCGCCGTCCGCAGCGCCTCGACGGTCCGGTCTCCCCCGGCAGCGATCGCGACGACCGTGCCGCCTCCGGCTTCCTTCCAGCGCAACGCTTCCTCCAAACCGTATTCGTCGTAAGGATTGATGACTCTTTTCGCGCCGGTGTCCTCGATAACGCCGTCCCGCACGTATACCGGTTCGTCCGTAGCGACGACCGACTTGATCAGCACCGCGATTTGCAAGGAAATCATCTCCTCTCATGAGACTAGATCGGCTTCAACCAACTAACTCCCACCCGAGTGCGGCCGACGACACCGAGTTAATGTTCCAAACCGCTTAACTTGCTGACCGTCCACATTCTCTCCCAATCCCACCAATAGCCCCACCACTCGCCCTGCTACGCCCTCCCCGTTCACGCTCCAACCACTCGCCCGCCCTGTAAGCGCCTCCGTCTCCGCCATACGGATCGCTACCGAACGTGTCCTTTTTTGCCGATGTGGGCATATGAGAGGTTGGCCGACGAATAAATTTTGTGTATCACGACTCATCGGACTATCGCCGAACGAGCGGCGATAGCTGATGACCAACCATTTCATCGTCTTACTTTCATCGTATGAGCCATCTATGGCGTTCAGAAGATCGCGGTTCGTCCCGAGGGGTGGCGCGGGGAAAAGGGGTGACGGCCGATGAGGGGGTGGCTGGCCGCGTTCGTCATCCTGTGCGGGTTCGGCGTCTTCGGTTGGATCGTCTTGGGCAAAGCGAAGCTGATCCTGGCGGGACCGTCGGACGGAAGGATGAAGCTGGAATGGAAGCGGGTTCGGCAAACGGTCGCGCAATCGTTCGGGCATCGCCGGCTGCTCTTGGACCGGCGAAGCGGGTTGATGCATCTCGTTTTGTTTTACGGTTTTCTCATGCTCCAACTGGGAGCGCTTCAAATTCTATGGAAAGGGATGAGCGGAACGACGCCCTCCTGGGCGGACAACGCAACGTTCTCTTTAACGCAGGAAGCGACGGTCGCGCTCGTGCTGCTCGCTGTCGCGTACGCCGGATATCGCCGTTACGGCGAGCGAATCCCCCGGTTGCCGCGCGGCCCGAAGCCGTTGCTCGTGCTCCTCTGGATCGCGGCGCTCATGGTTTCGGTCGTCGCGACGTTAGCCTTCGAGAGGCTTCAACAACGCGCCGAAGCCTCCGTCTTCGCGCCGCTCTCGTCCGCGCTTGCCGCAGTCCTTCCGGCTAGCGGCGCCGACGCGGGCTACGAAATCTCGTGGTGGGCACACCTGCTGCTGTTGCTCGGTTTTCTCGTCTACGTGCCTCTTTCGAAACATTTTCATATTTTCACCGCGCCTATCAATTGGCTTCTTCGTCCGGCGGACGCTCCCAAGATGGAGCCCCTCAACCTCGAAGACGACACGGCGGAGAAGTTCGGCGCAAGCGAGCTCGGCGACCTCGCCCGCAAAACAAGGCTGGACTTGTTCGCCTGCGTCGAATGCGGCAGATGCACCGACGTCTGCCCCGCCGCCAATACGGATAAAGGGCTGTCTCCGATGCATCTAATGACGAAGCTTCGCGACGCCCTGCAAGGCCATAACAAATCGTTCCGGCCCGCGATCGACCGGCCTATCGCGACGTCCGGAGGCGCGGACATCCGCTCGACGATGACGTGGCAGACGGAAAACTGGCGGGCCGGCGAGACGAAGCCAAGCCTGATCGGGGAGGTGGTCACCGAACAAGAGCTTTGGTCGTGCACGACATGCAGAGCTTGCGAAGAACGGTGTCCGGTAGGCAACGCGCAATTATCGCCTTTGCTAGAGATGCGCCGCTATTTGGTGCTCACCGAAGGGAGGATGCCGTCCGAAGCCCGGAGAACGCTGCAAAATATCGACCGCCAAGGCAATCCGTGGGGGTTCCCGCGCAAAGACCGTACCGCTTGGATGGAGGCCTTCGCCGCCGAGATGGGGTGGCGCATCCCGACGCTTCGCGACGAGCCGCGGCCGGATTGGCTCTTGTGGGTCGGCAGCATGGGCGCTTACGACGCCCGGGCGAGGAAAGTGACGTTCGCGTTGGTGAAGCTGCTGCGGCAGGCCGGGGTGTCGTTCGCCGTGCTCGGCGCGGAGGAGCGCAATTCCGGAGATACGCCGCGGCGGCTCGGAGACGAGTTTCTTTTTCAGGAGCTATGCAAGGCCAATATCGAGACGTTCAAGCGCCACGGCATCACGAGAATCGTGACCGCTTGCCCTCATACGTTTCACCTGTTCAAGAACGAGTACAAGGATTTCGGTTTCGAAGGGGAAGTCCGCCATCATGCGGAGCTTCTCTCGGACTTGCTGAAGAAAGGGCTGCTCGCGTCCCGGCATCCGGTCAACCGGACGTTGACGTTCCACGACTCGTGTTACTTGGCCCGCTACAACGGGGTGACCGAGGCTCCCCGGACGATTCTGGCCGCGATTCCGTCGTTGGAGACGCGGGAGATGGAGCGATCCGGCAAGCAAGGCATGTGCTGCGGGGCGGGCGGCGGCAGAATGTGGATGGAGGAGCCCGGCAAAAGGGTGAACGAAGTCCGTACGGCGCAGGCGCTGGCGACCGGGGCTCAGTTGATCGGCTCCGCTTGCCCGTATTGCTTGACGATGATGGAGGAGGGATTGCGCAAGCACGAGGCGGACGAATGGGCGGGCGCGATGGACGTGGCGGAGCTGCTGGCGCTGTCGGTGTTCGGAGAGCCGAGGGAGTCGGGCGATAAGCTGTCGCAAAAATAAAGCTTTCGAGAGGGGCGAGGCGGCGTGTGGAACGTTCGGAAAGCGGCGGTGATCGGGGCGGGGGTGATGGGAGCGGCGATTGCCGCGCATCTGGCGAACGCCGGCATACCTTGCTTGCTGCTCGATCTGGAAGGACTCGCGGCCAAAGGGTTGTCAAGGCTGAAGATGACGAAGCCGTCGCCTTTGTACGATCCGGCTTTTATAACGCGCATCCGGACGGGCGATCTGGAGCGCGACTTCGCCGAGGCGTCGGATTGCGACTGGATCGTCGAGGCGGTATCGGAGCGTCTCGAAGTCAAGCATGCCGTATGGAAACGCATCGATGCCGTCTGGCGAGAGGGGATGATCGTCAGCAGCAATACGTCGGGCCTCTCAATCAACGAGATCGTGTCGGTCTGCGGCGAGGACTGCCGGAAGAGCGCGATGGTAACGCACTTCTTCAATCCGCCGCGGTACATGAAGCTGCTGGAAATCGTGCCGGCCCGGGAGACGGCTCCGGAAGCGGTCGCGCAGATGTCGAGGTTCTGCAAGGAGCGGCTCGGCAAAGGGGTCGTTCTCGCGAAGGACACCCCGAATTTCATAGCCAACCGGATCGGGACGTTCGCGATGCTCGCGACGCTCCGGGCGATGGAGAAGCACGGCTTGACGGTCGACGAAGTCGACGCGGTGACCGGGCCGCTGCTCGGGCGACCGAAAAGCGCGACGTTCCGGACGCTCGATCTGGTCGGCCTCGACACGTTCCTGCACGTGTGCCGGAACGTCCGGGAGAACGTGAGCGACCCGGTGGAAGCGGCCGCGTTCGCCGACCCGCCGGTCGTCGAAAGGCTTGTCGCGAAGGGGTGGCTCGGAGAGAAGAGCGGAGGCGGCTTTTACCGGAAGAGCGGTTCGGCGGGCGGCGGGAAAAGCGCGATCGAGACGCTTGACCCGGCGACGATGGCGTACGGTCCGCGCGCGAAAGTCGCTTCTCCCGCTATTGAGGCGGCAAAGATGGCGAAAGGCTCCGCGGGCAAGCTTAGGACGTTATTGGAAGCTTCGGAGAGCGACCGTTTGGCCGCGTTCGCGCGAGACGTCGTCGAAGCGGCGATCTGTTATGCCGCGGACAAATTAGGCGAGATCGCCGACACGGTCATCGAGATCGACGAAGCGATGAGATGGGGCTTCAATTGGGAGGAAGGGCCGTTCGAGACATGGGATTCCCTTGGCGTCGCGGCTACGGCGGCCCGGCTCGAGGAACGGGGACGCGCGGTTCCCGGGCCCGTCGCGGCGATGCTGGCGAAGAATTCGGAGACTTTCTATATTCGCAAAGCCGGGAGCATGTTCCATTATTCGCAAGGCCATTACAAGTTCGTGGAGGAAAGGCCGGACGAAATTTCTTTGCGCGCTTTGAAGGAGAAGGGCCGGACGGTGTTCGCCGGCGACGGGGCGAATCTGATCGATCTGGGCGACGACGTGGCATGCTTGGAGTTTCGCTCCCCGAACAACGCGATCGGGCCAGGCGTGCTGGCCGCCATCCGCCAAGCCGTCCGGGAGGTGGGCTTGAATTGGCGGGGGCTCGTGCTCGCGAACGAGGGACGCAATTTCTGCGTCGGCGCGAACTTGATGCTGCTGTTGCTCGAAGCGGAGAACGGAGAATGGGAAGAGATCGATCTGATCATCCGGGATTTTCAAGACAGCATGCGGGCGCTTCGGTTGATGCCGCGGCCGGTCGTCGCCGCGCCGCACCGGATGACGCTCGGGGGAGGCGTGGAGGCTTGCTTGCCGGCCGATCGGATTTTGTTCTCGGCCGAAACGTATTTCGGACTCGTCGAGACGGGCGTCGGCTTGATCCCGGCGGGCGGCGGTTGCATGGCTTCGGCCGCGCTCGCGCAGGAGCGGGCGGAGGCGGCCGGACTCGACGACGTCGCGGTTCCGCTCGCGAAGCTGTTCGAGACGATCGCGATGGCGAAAGTGTCGGAAAGCGGCTACCAGGCGAAGGCGCTCGGGTTCTGGCGCGCGGGCGACGCGGTATTGATACGGGAAGAGAGCCGTTTGGCGGAGGCGAAGCAAGCGGTGCTGGAGCTGGACCGCCGCGGGTACGCGGTGCCGGAAGCGAACCGACGGATTATTGCCGGCGGCCGCGAGGCGGCGACGGTTATGAAGCTCGGCGTCTCGGCGATGCGCCGGGGCGGCTATATTTCGGATCACGACGTCCGGTTCGCAGGCAAGCTGGCGGACGCGTTGTCCGGGGGCGACGTGCCGGCGGGGACGCCGGTGACCGATCGCCATCTTCTCGATCTCGAGCGGGAAGCGTTCCTGAGTTTATGCGGCGAGCCGCTCACGCAAGCGCGCATGCGGCACATGCTAGCGACCGGGAAGCCTCTTCGGAATTAGCCCGGCAAGTGGCGTTCGGATGCGGGTGGTGGGGCTGCCGGCCTGTCGGCTTTGAGCCGAGTTGAGGAGCTAGCGTTGAGTCGAGTTGAGGAGCTTTCGCGGGGCGGCATGCGGGTCGGTGTCCCGAACTTGTCGGTTATGCGATGTGTCGAGGAGCACTCGCCGGGCGGTGGTTTCGTTGCGAAAGGGAAAGGTTAGTTGAATGGAGCGTGATTCCTGCACATTTGCAGGAATTTGGGGAAGGGATAGGCGGACGATGCACGATTGAGGGACGATGCACGAATCCTGCGGTAATACAGCAATGTGGAGTACGCGTGATGTGAGTGTCGAAATGCCGTGTCGGTTGTTGCGAACCACGAAGGGGGGATGAACATGTCGGGCAGAGAAGCCGTCATCGTCTCGGCGGTGCGTACGGCGGTCGGACGGGGCAAGAAGGGCGGCTTCGCCCAGACGAGGCCGGAAGATCTCGGCGCGGCCGTGCTTAAGGAAGCCGTGCGCCGCGTGCCTGGATTACATCCTGCCGGCGTCGACGACGTTGTCTTCGGTTGCGCCATGCCGGAAGGAGAACAAGGCTTGAACGTTGCCCGTTTGCTGACGCTGCATGCGGGCTTTCCGGTCCAAGTGCCGGCCGTTACCGTCAATCGGTTTTGCGCGTCGGGCTTGCAGGCGATCGCGCAGGCGGCGGCCGCGATCCAATGCGGGTTCGCGGACACGGTCGTCGCCGGGGGCGTGGAGAGCATGAGCCGGATTCCGATGTCCGGCTTTAAGCCGTCTCCGCATCCCGGGTTATGGGAGACGATGCCGGCCGCTTATATGGGCATGGGCCATACGGCGGAGCTCGTCGCCAAGCGATGCGGCGTCACCCGCGAGATGCAGGATCGCTACGCGGCCGACAGCCATCGCAAAGCGGCGCAAGCCGTCGCCGCCGGCCGTTTCGAAGAGGAGATCGCGCCTGTGACCGTAACGGCTTCGTTCGCGGACGAAGCGACGGGAGTCGTACGTTCGCGGACGATGACGGTTGTCGCCGACGAGTGCGTTCGCGCGGACACTTCGTTCGAGAAGTTATCGGCGTTGAAGCCGTCGTTCGCGGCGAAGGGTACCGTGACCGCCGGAAATTCGTCCCCGTTCAGCGACGGGGCCGCCGCGCTCGTCCTCATGAGCCGGGAGAAGGCGGACAGCTTGGGTATCGCGCCGCTCGCGGCTTTCCGTTCGTTCGCGGCCGCGGGGCTTCAGCCGGAGATCATGGGGCTCGGGCCGGTCGAGGCGGTCCCTCTAGCCTTGCGGCAAGCGAAGCTGACGACCGAGCAAGTGTCGCTCTGGGAAGTGAACGAAGCTTTCGCGGCGCAGGTCATTCCGGTCATCGACCGGTTTGAGCTCGATCCCGAGCTCGTTAACGTCAACGGAGGGGCGATCGCCCTCGGTCATCCTCTCGGCTGTACCGGCGCGAAGCTTGCCGTCACGTTGCTGCACGAGCTGAGAAGGCTCGGCGGCGGATACGGCGTCGTCACGATGTGCGTCGGCGGCGGCATGGGCGCGGCAGGTGTTTTCGAGGTGCTGTAGTCGCCTCTAGCAGGGCTCCAAGCAGGGAGTTACTCGAATAAATCGACTAACGGGGACTTAAGTAAGGCTCCGAGCAGGAAGTTACTCGAAAAAATCGACTAACGGGCGCTCTAGCGGTGTTCCGAGCAGGAAGTTACTCGAAAAAATCGACTAATGGGCGCTCCAGCAGGTCTCAGAGCAGGTAGTTACTCGAAAAATCGACTAACGGACGCTCTAGCAAGGCTCCGAGCAGGAAGTTACTCGAAAAAATCGACTAACGGGCGCTCTATTAGGTCTCCGAGCAGGCAGCTACTCGAAAAAATCGACTAACGGGCGCTCTAGCAAGGCTCCGAGCAGGAAGTTATTCGAAGAAAGGAGGTGGCGCACGATGGCGCAAAACAATCCCGCGCGGGGAGGCGGCAGATTCGTCGTCGACGACGCGGAGCCGGAGCATGTCGTGACGCCGGAAGATTTCACGGAGGAGCAGCGGATGTTGGCGGATACGGTGCGCGCGTTCGTGGAGCGCGACCTGAAGCCGCGGGACGCCGACATCGAGAAGCTCGATTACGGCTTGACTGTGCAGTTCATGAGGAAGGCCGGCGAGATCGGCCTGCTGGGCGCCGACGTGCCGGAAGCTTACGGCGGCCTCGGGCTCGACAAGACGAGCACGACGCTGCTCGCCGAGACGCTCGCCCCGGCGTCGTCGTTCGCGCTGTCCGTCGGCGCGCACACGGGCATCGGCACGCTGCCGATCGTGTTCTTCGGCACGCCGGAGCAGAAGAGCCGATGGTTGCCGAAGCTCGCGACGGGCGAGCTGATCGCCGCGTATTGCTTGACGGAACCGGGTTCCGGCTCCGACGCGCTCGGCGCGCGAACGACGGCCGTCTTGACCGACGACGGCGGGCACTACATGCTGAACGGTTCGAAGCTGTACATCACGAACGCCGGCTTCGCCGACGTATTTATCGTGTACGCGAAGGTGAACGGCGAGCACTTCAGCGCGTTCGTCGTCGAACGCGATACGCCGGGCTTCTCGATCGGACCGGAGGAACATAAGATGGGCATCAAGGGCTCGTCTACCCGCCCTCTGTTCTTCGAAGACGCGCGCATTCCCGCGGATCATCTGCTGGGAGAAGTAGGCAAAGGCCACCTGATCGCGTTCAACATACTGAACATCGGCCGGTTCAAGTTGGCCGCGGGTTGCTTGGGAGGCATGAAGGAAGCGATCGGGCTGTCCGCTTCCTACGCGAACGGAAGGAAGCAATTCGGCAAGCCGATCTCGTCGTTCCCTCTGATCGCCGCGAAGCTTGCGGACATGAATACAAGGACGTACGTGACGGAGAGCATGGTGTACCGGACGGCGGGACTCATCGACGAATCGCTGTCGGGGGTCGATTCGGACCTAGAGGCCGGCGGACTGAACGCGGCCAAGGCGATCGCGGAATACGCGCTGGAATGCTCGATCAACAAAGTGTTCGCTTCGGAGGCGATGGACGACGTCGTCGACGAAGGGGTGCAAATTCACGGAGGCTGCGGCTTCATCCAAGAATACAAAATCGAAAGATTGTACCGGGATTCCCGCATCAATCGCATTTTCGAAGGAACGAACGAGATCAATCGGCTGCTCATTCCCGCGACGCTGCTCAAGCGCGCGCTGAAAGGCGAGCTTCCGCTCATCGATAAAGCCCGGCGGCTGCAGGAAGAGCTGCTGAATCCCGCGCCGCTATCGTCTCGGGAATCCCAAGATCCGAGTCCGACCGCCCCGTCTTCCGCGATCTTGTCGGCGCTCAAGAAAACGTTCCTGATGGTCGGCGGACTCGCGGTGAATAAGCACGGGCTGCGCTTGGAACGGGAGCAAGAGATCGTCGCCTCCCTCGCGGACGCGATGATCGACTTGTACGCGCTGGAGAGCGCGTTGCTCCGGACGCGCAAGCTGGCGATCCAAACGCCGTCGTCGCCGAATCTTCAGCACGCCGCGGACATGACCGCGCTGTTCGCCGAGCAAGCGGCGGAGAGGGCGGGAACGCGCTCCCGCGCGGTGCTCGCCTCGCTCGAAAAAGGAGAAAGCTTGCGGCTTCAGCTGTCGGTGCTGAAGCGGCTGCTCAGATTCGAACCGGCGGACGGCTCGGCCCCGCGCAAGCGGGTAGCCGCGAAGGTGATCGCCGCGGAGAGCTACGTCGGCATCTAGGGAGGGAGAGGCATGAACGAAGATTCCGGCGGAAAGGGCGAGGCGTTCGGACGATCCGAAGCCAGGCCTTGGCTTGATCGCTATCCGTTGCAGATTCCTCATTCTTGCGAATATCCGAAGACGAACGTCGCCGGGCTTCTGTTCGACGCGGCGCGCGATTATCCCGATAACGAGGCGATCGATTTCCTCGGGAAAAGGTATACGTACAAAGCGCTTCTTCGGGAATGCCGCAAGTTCGCGAACGCCCTCCGGTCCGGCCCCGGCTTCGCCAAGGGGGATCGTCTCGCGATCATGCTGCCGAATTGCCCCCAAGCGGTCATCGCCTACTTCGGCGGGCTGATGGCGGGAGCGATCATCGTTCAGACGAACCCGATCTATACCGAGCGGGAGCTGCATGCCCAATTGGCCGATTGCGGGGCGACGACGCTCGTCACGCTCGATCTGCTTCAGTCCCGGGCGCTGAAGGCGAAGGAAGGGACGGCACTCGGGCGTATCGTCGTCACGTCGCTGTCCGACGGGCTTCCTTTTCCGAAGAACGCGCTTTACCCGATCAAGAGACGCAAAGATTATCCGGACCTGAAGGTCGATTACCGCGCGGCCGGCGTCGTGCGCTGGTCCCGTCTGCTCCGGAAGGGAAAGAGCGCCCCGATCTGCGAGGAGGCGGACGCCGAGAAGGATGTCGCGATGCTGCAATATACGGGAGGGACGACGGGCAATCCCAAAGGCGTCATGTTGACCCACGCGAACCTACTCGCGAATACGGCTCAATTGGCGGCTTGGTGTTACAGGTTGGAGGACGGCAAAGAAAGGTATCTGGCAGCTCTGCCTTTATTTCACGTGTTCGGATTGACGGTTCTCATGAATCTGGCGGTCAAGAAAGCGGGCTCGTTGATTCTCGTTCCGCGATTCGAGCCCCGCGCGGTGCTCGAATCGCTGCGCAGAAGAAGGCCTACCGTCTTTCCGGGGGCTCCGACGATGTATATCGCCTTGCTCAACAGCCCGCTCGCGAAGCCCGACGATTTCGCGTCGGTGCGCGTATGCGTCAGCGGAGCGGCGCCGTTGCCGCGGGACTTGCAAGAGAAGTTCGAGCAACAGTCGGGAGGACGGTTGATCGAAGGCTACGGCTTGACGGAGGCGTCTCCGGTCACGCATTGCAACCCGGTGTGGGGGTATCGCAAGTTCGGAACGATAGGCGTGCCTTTGCCGGGAACGGAAGCCAGAATCGTGGGGGAAAGCGGGCTCGATCCTTTGCCGTTCGGAGAACTCGGGGAGGTCGTCGTGAAAGGTCCCCAGGTGATGGCGGGGTATTGGAACCGGCCGGAGGAAACCGCGGACGCGCTGAAGGACGGATGGCTTCGAACGGGAGATATCGGCACGATGGACGAGGACGGTTTTTTTACGATCATGGACCGAAAAAAAGATCTGATTCTCGCCGGAGGCTATAACGTCTATCCGAGAGAGGTCGAGGAAATCCTATTCGAGCATCCGGCAATCCAGGAAGCATCCGTGCTGGGGGTGCCCGACGAATACCGGGGAGAGACGGTGAAAGCCTACATCGTGCTGAAGGTCGGCTGGCAGGTGTCGGAGATGCAGCTCGACAAGTGGTGCCGGGAAAGGCTCGCGCCCTACAAAGTGCCGAAGGCTTACGAATTCAGAACGAGCCTGCCGATGTCGCTGATCGGCAAAGTGATGCGAAGGAAGCTGAAGGAAGAACTGGCGGAACGGGAGGAAGGGAACATTAAGATTAACTAAAAAATGGGATCTCCGAATTGATAGGACTCGGCATATTCGCTATAATAAACCCATGTTCTCGAAAATTGGGTTTCTTTTCTAGATAATAACGTAAGCGTTTACATGCCGATAGATAGGTAATGCTTTCATGGCGGGGGGAGGCGAGAAAGGTGAATAAGCGGTTAGGACAATATCGCGACAGGGGGGATCGAGTCAAGGGAAGCAAGGTCGCCGCAGGCACCGCAATCGCGACGATCGGGCTGGCCGTATGGGCGGCCGTTCCCGAAGAAGCGTTCGCGGCGGGGCGCATGGATTCGCCGGCGACGGTCAAAGTCGGCACGTTGCCGCTCTTGGCGGCGCTCGCCGTAGGCATCGCCATCGCCGTTGGAGCGGTAATCGCTTTCCTTCAGATGACGGCGAGGGACAAGGGGATGCAAGCCTTCTCTTCCCAATCCCGGGCGGAGCGCGATCCGGATTCGGACCCGGACGAAGACGACGGGATCGACTTCGAGGAGTGGACGGACGAAGAGACGGCCCCGAACCCGGAGTACGAAGAACCGATAACCGATTATACGATTCCGGTTACCCGCTTGTTGGAGCAGACCGGGCCGGCGGAAGCGGCCGAGGTCGACGAGCCCAGGCTTTGCGGCGTCGCCGGCGAGCACGCCGGAAGCCGCTACCGGCTGACGGGAAGAAGGCTGACGATCGGGCGGGACCCGGCGCGCTGCGCCGTGTTGTATCCTTACGAATTCGCGGACATCAGCCGCGTGCATTGTACCGTCCGGTATGACGATGCGAGGGGGATTTTCCTGTTGGAGGACAACGGTTCTTCCAACGGGACGTTCCTCGACAACGGGGAACGGCTGAAGCCCGGCGCGAAGGTCGAGCTTCGCTCCGGGGAACGCTTCGCGCTATCGGACCAATCGCAGACTTTCGAGGTGAAGGACTGACGGTAGTCCTAGGCGCGGACGTTGGCGCTAGGGAACGAATGCCTAATGTTTTTTACTTTATCCTCCAGTCGAAAAATGGTATAATCAGAAAATGCAGGATCGTTTTCCTTAACGGTAAGTCGCGGTGGAACATCGAAGCTAAATGCAGAACCCGAAGTCGAAGGATCCACTGGGAGGGAATTGCATGGCCAAACGCAGCCACAATGAAGTTCAGGAAAGTTTGCGAGAACTGACTAGAATTTTCCGCCCGAAGGATCCCCGCAAGTTCGTAAGAGATTACATCCGCAAATACAGAATTACCGGTGGTTACGAAGACGAGCTCACGATGCTCGTCGAACGCGAAATGAATAAATTAAATACTCCCGCTTCATGAACGAAGCGGGAATCGAGCCGATCCGGACAGCGGGCGTTCCCCGCTTGTCCGTCGGCTTTTTTGTTTGCGCCGAATGCGCGTCTCGCACCGAAGGATCAGAAAGTATAAATTTAAGAACTCTTATACTCATCTGATCCCTACGCAAAGCTTCCCGGCTTTAAGAAAGCCGGAGGCGTTTTTGCTCGTTCCCGAATAATAATGAAGGAACGAGACGGAGGTGCAGCCATGACGGGCAAGAGCGGAGATAACGGCAGGAAACCGGCCGCCGGCGTCCCGATTCGCAGCGGCGAGGACATCGCGGCGATGGAACGGACGGGCAAGCTGGCCGGACAGCTTCGACGGGAGTTGGGCAGAAGGGTTAGGCCGGGCGTCACGCCGCTCGAATTGAACCGATATGCGGAACAGTTCATGAAGCTCAAGGGGGCGAAGCCCGCGCAGAAGGGTTACCACGGTTACCCTTACGCGATCTGCGCCGCCGTGAACGATTGCGTGTGCCACGGCATGCCCGACGGACGCGCGCTGAAGGAGGGCGATCTGGTCACGCTCGACTTCGTCGTGGAATGGAACGGCTGGATGGCGGATACGGCGTGGACGTACGCGGTAGGCGAAGCGTCGGAGGAAGCGAAGAAGCTCCGCGCGGCCGCATTCAAGGCGATGAGCCGAGGTATCGTCGAAGCGATGCCCGGCAAGCGGATCGGCGATATCGCGGCGGCGATCGGCGCCGCGGCGGACGAGGGAGCGTACGGCATCGTAAGCCAGTTCGGAGGACACGGCATCGGAAGAGCGATGCACGAGCCTCCCGAAGTGTCGCACGTCGGGCTGGCGGGTACCGGATTGACGCTCAAGGAAGGCATGGTGCTGACGATCGAACCGATGTTGACGATCGGCGACCCGGACGTCTTTATCGCGGAGGACGGATGGTCGGTCATGACGCTGGAAGGCGGGCTTGCCGCCCAGTTCGAGCACACGGTCGCCGTTACGGCGGAAGGTCCTCGCATATTGACGTTATGAGACCGGCAAACGCCGATAGGGCTATCTCCCGTAATGGAAGATAGCCCTTCGAATATCTATTTCTGAATAACCTCCGCTAAACTACTTCACTGTCCAAGGATGCCGAAGGCGTGTTTGCTTGTTGGGATCGGTGCGGTGAGCGAGTCGGGGTTACGATATGGTTGTGCGAGTAGAGGGGAAGCGTTGTGCGCGCAGGTCCTAACGTACTTCCATCGACCTGCAAAAGTACAGTTTGTTTCCGATAATGGGCTGCATCGAGCGGATCAAACTGCATGGGGTGCAGTTTGATTCCAAGAAAATCGCGAAAACGAGCAAATTTCGATATTTAAACTGTAGTAGGTGCAGGTTGTTGGGCGAAAAAGAGAAAACGGTAAAAACAAACTGTAGTCCATGCAGGTTGGCGCGACGGGGAGGGAGTAAGGAAGGGCGCTGGAGGAAAGTTCGGGAGCGATAGCGTGGATATAAGTATCCTCCAAACCCAAAAGGACCGTCAGGGCGAACTTCCCTGACGGTTTTCCTTATTCAGAAGGTATAAGTTTCACGCATATCCATTTCTGAATAACCTCCGCAAAGCTTCTTCAGCGTCCAAGGGACGCCGGAGGCGTTTTTGCTTGCGGATTCTTCTTCATGTAAAGCGGAATCGGAGGATTGTCGCTACCTCCGAAAGTAAATTGGACGAGCGTATTGAAGTCCGCGGTCAGCGGGGCGAGCGGCTTCTTCAGCCATGCCGCCTTGGCGAATTCGAGCGACTGGTTGACATATTCCCGGTTCGCGGAGATGTGTACTTCTTGGGCACGCGGAAAAGCGCTTCTCACCGCGTTGCCGATGACTTGCCGCAATTCGGTGGACAAGTCCATGTAATCCTTGTGGCTGAAGTACGAGTTGTAAGGCGTCGCGACTTGTCGGTTGCTCCACTTGGAGCTGCCGTTGCTCACATTGTATACGCCTTCGGTCGTTCCCGTGTTGTCCTGCTCGTGGGAACGATGGCCGCCTCTCGCTTCCGTACCGGTCGCCGTCCAATCCGTCAGGATGCCGACATACGCGTTCTTGTCGGTCAAGAAGACGATCGCGGTGTTGACGCCCGGCAGATCGGCGACTTTATTGGACAGCGAGCTGCTGTATTCGAAGTACTTATTCTCGTGCTGCTTCGAATCGCCGGTCGTCGCGCCATAGGAGCGAACACCCATCATTTTCGGATCGTTGCCGCCGCGGCTGGCGTAGTCGTAATTGCTTTTTTGGTAAAAGGACTTGTAGTTGCAGCCCGCGAACAGGCCGAGGAAGAGCGCGGCGGTTCCGATAAGTGCGAGAATGCGTCGGGCGGACATCGTACGACCTCCTTGAATTTGACGATAAGGTTAGCTTGGACAGCCGTTGAAAAAGTATGCGCGCCGCTCCGCACATAAAACTCGGTCATCTTGGCAAAAAGAAGGGGGGAGGACAATTTAGGCGAAGGTTGTCGAACGAAGGCGCGGAGCGTTCGGTTGCGATTGCCCGGGGCAAGGCGTCGGAAGAGAGGGCGAAATGTTCGAAAACCCTAGAGCGACAACGTATTTGACAGTTTTGAGAACAATTTGTGAACTGTTTCGTGAACATTGACAATTGGGCGATCGAATCTTTATATTTATTAGAGTGCTTGAAGAGCGTTTGTTGCTTGGTCCAACATCCGTGTACATATAGGCGCCTCCGGCCGATGGGCGGAAAGGCGTCTATGAAAACGTCAAATTGGGGTTGATATGATGAATCGGTGGTCTGTAATGAAACGGCTGCTACCGCTGATGGCAGGTCTCGTGCTGCTGCTGTCGGGATGCGGAAGGGAAGACCTCTCAACTCTGAATCCGCAAGGACCGGTAGCTGAGAAACAATTCGATCTAATGAAGCTGTCCATTGGCATTATGGCGCTCGTGGTCGTCATCGTGTTCGCCATCTGTATCTACGTGCTGATTCGCTTCCGTCGCCGCAAGGGCGACAAAACGATTCCGAAGCAAGTCGAAGGCAATCACACGCTCGAAATTATTTGGACAGTCATTCCGCTTGTCCTGCTCCTGATCCTGGGCGTTCCGACGATTCAGGACGTCTTCAGCTTCGCCAAAGATTACAGCAAGGACACCAACGCCGTACAAGTCAAAGTAACGGCTCACCAATACTGGTGGGAGTTCGAATATCCGACTTACGGAATCAAGACCGCTCAGGAACTGATCGTGCCTACGGGCAAGAAGATCGCCTTCGAGCTCGTCGCGGCGGACGTGAAGCACAGCTTCTGGATCCCTTCGATCGGCGGAAAGATCGACACGAACCCGGGCGTAACGAACAAAATGTATTTAGAGTTCCCTAAGGAAGGCGTGTTCCGCGGGAAGTGCGCGGAACTGTGCGGACCTTCCCATGCTTTGATGGATTTTAAAGCCAAAGCGGTTAGCCAAGCTTCCTTCGACCGTTGGGTAGCGGCGATGAAGGCTCCTGCCGTTATGCCGGCGGACAAAGACCTGGCTGACAAATTCACAGCCCAATGCTTGAGCTGCCACGCGGTCGGCGAGAACGGCGGCAACAGCGCGCCTAACTTGACCGGCATCGGAAGCCGCTTGACGGTGGGCGGCGTGCTGTACAACGACGATCCGGGCGCAAGCGTGGAGAAGAACCTTCACGATTGGGTAACCGATCCGCAGAAATACAAATCCGGAGCGATGATGCCTTCGGCGCAGGACAACGATCTGACGCCGGAGCAAGTTAGCGCCATCGCCAAATACTTGGCAGAATATAAGCTCGATTATTGATTAAGGGAGGTACGTGGCCTTGGCAGCACATGCACACACAGTCAAGCGGTATCGCGGCTTGATGGATTGGCTAACGACCGTCGACCATAAGAAGATCGGCATTCTGTATATGATTGCGGGCTTGTTCTTCTTCCTGATCGGCGGCCTGGAAGCGATCCTGATTCGGATTCAGCTTATGAAGCCGATGAATGACGTCGTTTCCGGCAATACGTTCAACGAATTGCTTACGATGCACGGGACGACGATGATCTTCCTCGCGGCGATGCCGCTCTTGTTCGCCCTGATGAACGCGGTCATACCGCTTCAGATCGGCGCGCGCGACGTCGCGTTCCCGTTCCTTAACGCTTTGGGATTCTGGACTTTCTTCTTCGGCGGCGTTCTGCTGAACCTGAGCTGGTTCGCGGGCGAGGTGCCGGACGCGGGCTGGACGTCATACGTTCCGCTGGCGGGACCGACCTTTAACTCCGGCCACGGCGTCGATTATTACGTCATCGGCTTGCAGATCGCCGGTATCGGCACGTTGCTCGGGGGCATCAATTTTATGGCGACGATCATCAACATGCGCGCGCCGGGTCTCAGCTTCATGAGACTGCCGATGTTCACGTGGTCGATCTTCATTACGTCCGCTCTGATCGTATTCGCATTCCCCGTACTTACGGTAGGCCTCGTCGCCCTGATGTTCGACCGCCTGTTCGACGCGAATTTCTTCGAAGTCGGCAACGGCGGCAGCGGCGTGCTCTGGGAACACATTTTCTGGGTGTTCGGTCACCCCGAAGTTTATATCCTGATCGTACCGGCGTTCGGCGTTATCTCCGAAGTCGTCAGCACGTTCTCCCGCAAGCGCTTGTTCGGTTACAGCTCAATGGTATTCGCGACCGTACTGATCGCTTTCCTCGGGTTCATGGTATGGGCTCACCACATGTTCACGACGGGCCTCGGTCCGGTAGCGAACGGTTTGTTCTCCATCGCAACGATGCTCATCGCGGTTCCGACCGGGGTGAAAATCTTTAACTGGCTGTTCACGCTGTGGGGCGGTTCGATCCGTTTCACGACATCCAGCTTGTTCGCGATCGGCTTTATCCCGACGTTCGTTATGGGCGGCGTTACCGGCGTTATGCTGGCATCCGCGCCGGCGGACTTCCAGTATCACGATAGCTACTTCGTCGTTGCCCACTTCCACTACGTTATCGTAGGCGGCTTGATCTTCGGTATTTTCGCAGGCTTGCACTACTGGTGGCCGAAAATGTTCGGACGGATGCTGAACGAAACAATCGGGAAAATTACGTTCTGGACGTTCTTCATCGGTTTCCATATGACGTTCTTCGTGCAACATTTCCTCGGCTTGCTGGGGATGCCGCGTCGGGTATACACGTACCTGGACGGCCAAGGCTTCAATAACATGAACTTCATCAGCACGATCGGCGCTTTCTTGATGGGCATCGGTACGATCGCGTTCCTGCTTAACATCTTCATCACGTGGTCGAAACCGCGCAACGCGGCGGCCGACGCATGGGAAGACGGACGCTCGCTCGAATGGACGATTCCATCGCCTCCGCCGGAGTACAACTTCCAACAAACGCCTCTCGTACGCGGTTACGATGCCTGGTGGAAGGAAAAGATGGAAGGAAATACGAAGATGACGCCTGCGGAACCGATCGGATCGATCCACATGCCGTCTCCGTCGATTCTGCCGCTCATTATGAGCATCGGATTGTTCATCGCGGGTTACGGATTTATGTACGACAAGCTGATCGTCGGCGGAGTCGGTTTGGCGATTACGCTCGGCTGCATGGTGATCCGCTCCCTCTTTGACGATCATGGCTTCCATATCGAACCGGAAGAGCAAGAGAAGGGGGTGCACGCATGAGCGCACACGATCACGTAAGCGGCGAGCTGCCGCACGAACCGGAGAAAGCGACGCTCGAGGCGCGCAACAAAATTCTCGGGTTCTGGATTTTCCTCGGCGCCGAAACCGTATTGTTCGGAACGCTGTTCTCCGCGTTCCTGGCGCTTCGCCACAATATCGGCGACGGGCCGACGGCTAACGAATTGTTCCAATTGCCGACCGTATTCGCGGCTACGATGATCTTGCTTACTTCGAGCTTGACGAGCGTATTCGCGGTTCAATCGTTGCACCGTCATCAGAAGAAATCGATGATCGGCTGGCTCATCGTCACGATCGTCCTAGGCTTATGCTTCCTGGGTCTCGAAATTTACGAGTTCAAGGAATACGTTCACGAAGGCCACGGATTCACGACAAGCGCGTTCAGCTCCTCGTTCTACACGCTCGTCGGTTTCCACGGAGCCCACGTCGCGTTCGGTGTTATCTGGATCGCTCTCGTCATCGGTCAAATTTTCAAAAAAGGCTTGACCGTCGTCACCGCGCCGAAAGTCTATATTTCGGCCATTTACTGGCACTTTATCGACGTCGTCTGGGTATTCATCTTCACCGTTGTTTACTTGATGGGAAAGGTGGCTGGGTAACATGTCGAGCAACCATAACCATTCCGCGTCCGAAGAAGCCCCGAAGCGCCACCGGATCGAGGGACCGCAGAAGCATATCGTCGGTTTCGTCCTGTCGCTGGCCCTTACGATCATCGCTTTCGCGGCCGTTTCCGCGGGCGAGATCAACCAAACGTTCACGTACATCATTCTGGTCGGCATGGCGGTCCTTCAAGTGTTCATTCAGATGGCTTTCTGGATGCACATGAAAGATCGCGGGCACTTGTTCCCGATTATCGGGATCTTGGCGGGCGCGTTCGTCGTCTTCACGATGGTGATCATGGCGCTTTACTGGGTTTGGTGGTAAACGAATAACGTTCAATTCAAGAGAGGCGGGCCACAATCCGTCCTCTCTTTTTTAAATGTAAACGACTGATCGAAGGGAGCTGACGGGAATGTGGGGTTTGGAGTATTTCTCCTTCCGTGACATATGGAGTCCGGCGTTCATGATCTTCATGATGGCCATTATCGTGCTGTATTCGTTCGTGGTCGGTCCTTGGAGACATCGGTTCGCCGGGAGCAAGCCCGTGTCGGTTTCCCGTCAGGCTGCTTTTTACTTGTCGATCGTGCTGATTTATTTGGCCGAAGGCGGGCCTCTTAGCCTGCTGGGTCATCTGATGTTCACGTTCCACATGACGAACATGGCGATCGCGTACATTCTCGTGCCGCCGATTCTGATTTACGGCATCCCGGACTGGTTATGGCGCGCGATGTTCAAGGCGCCGTTCTGGCGGCACCGAGCGTTCAGACTGTTCATGAATCCGATCATCAGCTTGGCGTTGTTCACGCTCTTGTTCTCGTTCTATCACATGCCGAACAACCACGACTGGATCATGACCCATTTTACGATTCACCGGTTGTACTACGTTCTGTTGTTCGCTTCGGCGGTCATGATGTGGTGGCACGTGTATTGCCCGATTCCGGAGTGGAGAAGAATGTCGCATCTGCTGACGCTTGGTTACGTGTTCATGAGCGGATTGCTGCTGACGCCCGCGTGCGCCATGATTATTTTCGCGGGAGAGCCTTTGTTCGGCGTATACAACGATCCGCAAGTATGGGCGAAAGCGATGGGCTATTGCATGGCGGGGGACCCGTCCGTGCTGCTCAGCAAGTACCAAGGTCCGGCGTTCTTTAACCTGATGAGCGGCAAGGACGACCAACAGCTCGGCGGAATCGTCATGAAGCTCGTTCAAGAATTCGTGAACGCGGCGGCTTTGTACACGGTGTTCATGCAGTGGTATCGCAGGGAACGGGCCAAAGAAGACGATAACGTCACCGATCCGGTCGCGGCTGCCAGATTGAACAATCTGTGACGGCTTGCCGGAACGTTTGAACAATGGCGGCGGGACGGGTACAATAGGGGAAAAGCATTCGAGCAGTTATGTCGATGGAACGGGTGAAGAGACATGTCGTGGTATGATATTTTTCCGTTAATCAGCACGAGCTTTATCTTAATTAGCGGAATCCTGGTCGCGATCGGTTGGTCGCTGATTATCAAGAAGAAACGCGAAGCGCACGAGAAAGTGATGGTCGCGGCGGCGATCGCGGCAACGCTGTTCTTCATTATCTACGTGTCGCGGACGATCTTCATCGGCAACACGACGTTCAACGGTCCCGAAAGCCTCAAGGACGTCTATCTCGTCTTCCTGCTCTTCCACATCGTTCTGGCGACGGTCGCCGCGGTGTTCGGCATTACGACGCTGACGCTCGCTTACCGCAAGAAGTTCGCCAAGCACCGCAAGTGGGGCAAGACGACGGCGCTCATCTGGTTCGCGACCGTCATTACCGGCGTAACGGTGTACGTGCTGCTCTACCTGTGTTATCCGGGCGGGCATACTAAACCGGTTATCGACGCGATTTTCGGCTAAAGATCGGCTGACGGCGCGATATTCGGTTCGACGTTAAGAGCGGCGGCTAGTGACGCGTTATTAGGCTCAGCATAAGAACGGCGGCAAGAGGAATCCGGGGACTTTACGTTCCCGGGTTTTTATTTTTCACGATTTGGTTTCACGATTTTATCTCCGTGCAGAAAGAGCAACTAATTTCAGCGAAGTGGCCGTTACTATGAAACTAGCCGCTTCCGTTGCTGTCGATAATGACGGAACATGCCGGCATCTCGTCTGATCTTAACGGCATGAACTCGGCGGCCTTCGGTTGCAAAGTTCTATTTGGTCGCATGTCGACAAGAATAGTCCTAATTTAACATTATTATACAATTAAAGCGATTGCAGGAAGCGGAATAGCTATGATATAACCGAATCAGCAAAACGCAATAACGATAAATACTTATCAAGTGGGCAGCTTGTCATTCGCGTTTAGATTGAACCTTTGCCCCAAAATCTAAACGTTTAGATGAATGGCTGGGCATTTGATAAGGAAGAAGGCAAGGCATTGCAACAGAGGTTGAACGATGTATCGGGCAGTGAAATGATGGACAAGGAGGATAAGAAGATGGCACTAACGGAGTATTCAAGGAATCGATCTTCTACGCTTAGCCGGTGGGGATTAGCTATGGCGCTGCCGATCGCGGCAGCCCTATTCCTCATCGTTCGCCCAACGCCTGCGTCCGCGGAAACCTTATCGAATTCGGAGTTCGAGATCCAAACGGGCTTACACGGAGAAATCAGCTCTATTAAACTCAAAGGCGATACAGTCCCGACCGAATACGTGATGAATCAGGCCAACATGCCGACGCAGAATTCGGTTGATCACCAGTGGCTGGGAGAGCTTATGTTTACGTACAAGCTCGGCGATGGCGGATGGACGAAGGCATGGACCAACAAATCCGCGGACGCGAGATCGATTGACAAGAACGAGAATTCGGTTACGGTCACTTATGAAAACGCTTCAAATCCGGAAGGCATCCGAAACTTCAAGGTTGTTGAAACCTATTCCTTATTAGACGATGCGGTGAAATGGGAGATCGGAGTTACGAATACGAGCAGTCAGCCGCTTGAAATCGGGGATTTCGGACTTCCTCTGCCCTTCAACGAATTCTGGAACGGCGGGGACGCCATCTACGAAACGAGAGTCGTAACTCACTCCTATGTCGGAAATAACAGTTCGTATATAACCGCGCAAAGGCCAAGCGGCGTTGGCCCCTACCTTCTGCTCGCTCCGGATGCATCGACGGGGGCAGGATTCGAATATCAGGACCGGTGGAAAAAGGAGGAGCATCCCGGCAGCGTCTGGTCCGACAATGAAGCCATTAACGGCGGGTGGCCGGAAGGGCTTAATGTCTTCTATATCCATTCCAACGCGATCAAGAGCACGAATAAAGGCTATCTTCCCAATACGAGCCTGAATTTGGCGCCGGGCGCAAGCAAAACGTACGCCTTCAAGTTCTTTAAGGTTGCGGACGAGAACGCAATGAAGGAGAAGCTGTACGAAGAAGGCCTTCTCGACGTGACGGTCGTGCCGGGGATGATTGTCCCGACTAACCAGAAGGCGAAATTTGATCTGCATACGACGAAAGCTATTCAATCCGTCACTGCGCAATACCCAGGCGAAACGACGATCGTCAGCTTAGGCAGCAAACCGGGCGATCATCATTTGTACGAGCTTACGATTAGCCGGCTCGGACAAAACGATATAACCGTCGAATACGGCAACGGGGAGAAGGCCGTTCTGCAATTTTACGCGATCGAACCGATCGATCAAGCTCTGCAGAGACATGCGACTTTTATGGTGGAGAAGACGCAATATCAGCTTCCCGGAGACATCCGGGATCAAGTGTTCGACGACTGGATGATGCAAAAGTCCGGAACCGATCGCAAGCGGAACAGCTTCGCCGGCTATTGGGGTTGGGGAGACGATTGGGGGCTGACGCACGGTCAATTTTTGGCAGAGAAAAACGCGTTGTCGCCCGTCGGCAGCGAAGTGACAGCCGTTGACCGATACTTGGAGACGGCCATCTGGAATCAGCTAATGATCGGGCATCACGAGGATTACCTGGTTCCCGATTTCTTGATGCCGCAGCCGAATACGACTCCGCTTTACCGCGGGTATGCGTACCCGCACATTTACAATACTTATTTCAGCATGTATAAGATTGCCAAGCTGTATCCGGAATTGGTCGACTACATTCACGAACCGAATATCTATTTGCTACGAGCCTATAACATCTTAAAAGCGCTATATGACGGACCGGTCTCATACAACTGGAATACCGGATTGATGGGCGAGCTGACGACTCCCGATATCATCCAGGCATTAAAAGACGAAGGATATATCACGGAGGCGAACGACGTCATCGCGAAGATGTCGAAGAAATACGATAACTTCAAAAACACGAAGTATCCGTACGGCTCCGAATACAGCTACGATAATACGGGTGAAGAGGCCGTCTACACGCTCGCGAAAATGAATGGTAACGCGACGATGATGGGCAAAATCAACGCCAAAACGAGAGCGTCGCGCGGCCACATGCCCGTATGGTATTATTACGCGGATCCCGTGACGATTACCGGGGAGAACTGGTGGAACTTCCAGTACACGACCTCGCTGGCGGGTTATGCGATGGACGATTGGATCCGCAACCGCTCGGCCAACGCGGAGGTGGAACAACGTCTGTCCTACGCGGCCAAGATCGCCAATATCGGCTCGATCAACTCCGGGCAGATCAGCTCGGACCCGAATAATATCGGAGCCGCATCGTGGACGTATCAGGCGGAGAAAGGGAACTTCGGCGCGCTTGGACTGGACGGAGGACCGCTCTTCAACGGCTGGAGGGGGATGACGGGGGAAGCCGATCTAGGGTTGTTCGGCGCGATCAAAATTCTTAGCGCCGATATCGCCGTAGACCCTCTCTTCGGGTTGGTCGGATATGGCGCAGAAGTAACCTTGAACGGTTCCAATTACGAGATCACGCCGCTCGACGGCGTATTCAAGCGACTCAATCTCATTACGGAGAAACTGGGTTTGGAGCTTTCAAGAGATCAATATATGTCTGCCGTCATCTCGAAAAATAAAAACTACGTGCATCTTGAAATGAAGAGCTTGACGCCGGGTAAAGCTCATCAGATGAAAATCAAGTTCACCGGTCTTAAGAAAGCGACGTATAACGTAACCGTTAACGGAGTGAGCAAAGGAAAGTTTAATGCCTATCGCCCGACGGCGGAATTGACGGTAGATGCCGGCACGGCGGAAGCCTACACCGTCGAGCTTACGGAAGGCACTCCGGATCCGAACCAAGCTCCGGTCGTCGATGCGGGAGCAGATACGAACGTTACGCTGCCGGACGGCTTCGTCTTGTACGGTTCGGCTAGCGACGACGATCTGCCGGCCGGGACGCTGTCGACGGTCTGGAGCGTGGTAAGCAAGCCGGAAGGAGCGACTGCGGCAATCGATTCTCCCGATTCGCTGAGCACGACGGTCAGCCTATCGGCGCCGGGAACGTACGTCTTTAAGCTGACGGCGAACGATTCCGAATTGACGGCAGAAGATACGGTAACGGTGACGGTCGCTCCTGCGCCGCCTTTGCCGGAACTGCTTGTCCGATATGCATTCGATGAAGATGCTGGCGCGACCGCGGCGGATTCTTCCGGAAGCGGCAACGACGGGACGGTATACGGAACGGCAGCCTGGACGGCGGGCAAGAAGGGTAATGCCGTTAGCCTGAACGGCAACAACGCCTATATCAAGCTTCCTTCCGGAATCGCCAACCGCGCGGATGAAGTGACGATCGCCGCGTGGGTCAAGGCGAACAGCCTGAACGATTACGTGCGGATTTTCGATTTCGGCAGCGGCACGAGCACGTATATGTTCCTGACGCCGAAAGCCGGAAACTCGATGCGGTTCGCCATTTCCACGAACGGCAACGCGCCGGGAGCAGAGCAAATGATCAACGGGCCAGCGCTTCCGGTCGGGGTGTGGAAGCATGTCGCCGTCACGATTTCCGGATCTACCGGCATTCTATACGTAGACGGAATTGAAGTCGGCAGGAATGACGAAATGACCTTAAAACCGTCGAGCTTGGGCAAGACGATGAACAACTACATCGGAAAATCCCAGTTCACCGATCCTTATTTAAATGGGCTAGTCGACGATTTCCGGATCTATAGCAGAGCTTTATCCGCGGCGGAAATCGGCGCGCTCGTCGCGCCGCCGGCGGATGACATTCAATCCGTCGAAGAACCGCAGGTGACGACTCCGGCCGGGAAGGCTCCGAAGCTGCCGGCAACGGTCCGAGCTGAATTGAAAGACGGGACGACGATCGAAGTAGCGGTGGCGTGGGATGCCGTAGATCCGGCCTTGTATTCGACGCCGGGGAACGCGTTCGTCGCGAACGGGATCGTCGTCGGTACGAGCTTGACGACGAAAGCCCATGTGACGGTGACGGAAATCCAAATCGACCCGTTCCCGTCGCTGGTTGTCCGGTACAACTTCGACGAGTCGAGCGGCAGCGTTGCGGCGGATTCGTCGGGCAACGGCCGGGACGGTACGTTAACCGGAACGCTGGCATGGAATGCGGCCGGCGGGCATCAGGCAGGGGCTCTTGGCTTCGCCGGTTCAGGAGGCAATTACGTGAACGCGGGCACCGACGGCGCGCTGCAGCCTAAGAACATCACGGTTTCGTATTGGATCAAGCGTACGGGCGACATGAACGCAAGCGAAAACATGCTGCTGTGGTTCAAGCCGGAAAGAGACTGGGCAGGCAATGGACTGTTCATCACGTACAACGGAATTTCAAGCATCGTGCTGGTGGACGGAACCGGATCATTTTTCGTGGAACAGTCCCCGAACGATTTCCTTCCTTTGAACGAATGGACGAACGTCGTCGTAACATTCAATTCGGACACGAACGAAGCCGCGATTTACAAGAACGGCGTCGCTCAGGAAATCGGCACGGACGGAACGGTTGATTCTATTACCGCGACGGACAGCGTCAAGAGAATCGGGGTATCGGGCTACTCGGACGGCGCGCAGCTCAATGCGCAGCTGGACGACTTCCGGATCTACGACGGGACGATGACGGCGAAGCAAGTGCTCGCGATCTATAGCGGCAAGGACGTGAAGTCCGTTCAGGCTGTTGCGGCAACGACGAAAGCGGGCGTCGCCCCGGCGCTTCCGCAGATCGTAACGGTTGTTTATGAGGATGGCTCGCAAGGCACGGCGGCCGTAAAATGGGACGCGATTGACCCGGCGCAGTATGCGAATCCGGGAGTTGCGTTCGAGGCTGGCGGATCGGTGGACGGCACGAAACTTCGGGCAACGGCTATCGTCACCGTGACGGTGAACGATACGACGCCTCCGAGCATCGTATTTGCCGGCCAAAGCGTGTATACGATCGACCAGGAAATTCTTATTACCTGCACCGCAACGGACGATCAGTCGGGCGTCGCTTCGTCGTCGTGCGATGGGCCGCTGACGGCAGCGCACGCATACGAGCTGGAACCGGGCAATCATGTCGTAAGCGCGGAAGCTGTAGACCATGCGGGCAATCACGGCTCGGCGCAATTTACGTTCACGGTTCAAGTAACGTTCGATAGCTTGGCCGCGCTTACCGACGCATTCATTGCGGAGAAGGGAGCGCCTGGCTCCGGCGGCATCGCCAATGCGTTGAAGCAGAAGCTGGCGAATGCCAAAGCCGCATGGGAGAAAGGAACGGCCAAGGAAGCGAACGACCAACTTACGGCTTACTTGAATCAGGTGTCCGCGCAAAAAGGCAAAGCGTTGTCGGAAGCGCAAGCGTCCATACTGGATCGGTGGGCGAAGTTGTTGGCGGCTGCGATACCGCAGATGTGAGCCCGAAACATTAACCGCGCATGACTCCCGGTCCGTCCTGATCAGACGGGCCGGGGGTTTCTGTTCGTTCCTACTATTTTCCGCCTTCCGGATCGATCCTCGGGACAAACTCTGTCATCTTCTCGGAACGCGCCTAATATAGATAAGTGGAAATGTAGAGCCAAATATCCGGAAAATTCGGAAAGGGTGAAGCGCATGCTGCATATCGTCGCCTGCATCAAGCAGGTGCCCGACACGAAGATCATCAAGATGAACCCGAAGACGAACACGATGGACCGCTCCAGCGCACCCGCGATCTTGAATCCGTACGATTCTCACGCGGTCGAGGAAGCGGTCCGTTTGCGCGCGCGGTACGGCGGCGTCGTATCCGTGCTGACGATGGGGCCGCCGCCCGCGGTCAAAGCGATTCGCAAATGCATCGAGATCGGGGCAGACGAAGGCTACATGATCACGGACAGGGCGTTCGCGGGCGCGGACACGCTCGCGACGAGCTACGCGCTGACGATGGCGCTGCGCAAGATCGCCGACATCCGGCCGATCGACTTGATCGTGTGCGGCAAAATGACGATCGACGGCGATACCGGCCAAGTTGGTCCCGGAATCGCGAGAAGATTAGACATGCCCCCGCTGACGTCCGTGAACAAAGTCGTCGAGATCAACCGCGAACAAGGGTATGCGATCGTGCACCGTAAGCTGGAGGACGGCTACGAAGTCATCCGATCCCAGCTTCCTTGCTTGTTCTCGGTGGAGAAGGAAATCAACGAAGTGCCGTATTCCTCGATGCCCAACATGCTGAGAGCGGCGAGATACGAGCCCCATATCTGGTCGGTAGCGGACTTGGGAGAGATCGATAAGACGCAGCTCGGGCTAAAAGGGTCTCCGACGATCGTCAGCTCGGTATGGGCGCCGCAGAAGCCGCAAGGAGGCCAGTTGTTCGAGGGAGAGCCGGAAGACCAAATTCGCCAGCTGCTCGACGTCGTGCTGACGCGCAAAGAATTGTTCGCGGTCGGCGCGTCGGCATCGGGCGCGGGAGCCGGAGGTGGGGAACAATGAACTTCGACGATTATCGCGGCGTATGGGTGTTCATCGAGGAGAAGGACGGGGCGGTCGCGCCCGTCTCGCTCGAGCTTCTCGGAGCGGGCCGCCAGCTCGCCGACAAACGCAAGACGGAGCTCGCGGGCATCCTCATCGGAGAGAACGTGAAGCTGCTCGCCCGGACGGCTTTCGAATACGGGGCGGACAAGGTATATGCGTACGACGACCCGATCTACCGTTACTATCGGACCGAGACTTATATGCGGGCGATGCTGGCCTGCGTCGAGAAGCACAAGCCGGAAATTCTGCTCTACGGCGCGACGTCGACGGGCAAAGACTTGGCGAGCGCGGTGGCGACGGACTTGCCGACGGGCTTGACGGCGGATACGACTCAGCTCGACGTCGAGGAAGACACGGGGCTGCTGCTCGCGAGCCGTCCGGCGTTCGGAGGCAACATCATGGCGACGATTCTGTGCAAGAAGTATCGTCCGCAGATGGCGACCGTCCGGCCGAAAGTCATGAAGGCGCTCCCGCGGGAGACGGGCCGCCAAGGCGAGCTGATCGACGAAAGCATCCCGATCGCGGAAGCGGATATCCGCACGAAGGTGCTGGAGATCGTCCGCTCCACGACGCACCGGATGCGGATCGACGAGGCGGACGTCATCGTGGCCGGAGGCAAGGGACTGGGCGGCCCGGCGGGTTTCCAGCTCGTGCAGCGGTTGGCGGAGACGCTCGGCGCCGCGGTAGGGGCGAGCCGGGACGTCGTCGAGGCGGGCTGGATCGGGCACCATCATCAGGTCGGGCAGACGGGCGCGACGGTGACGCCGAAGATCTATTTTGCCATCGGCATCTCGGGCGCCATTCAGCACATCGTCGGCATGCAGAATTCCGGGCTCATTATCGCGATCAACAAGGATCCGGCCGCGCCGATCTTCCAGTCCTCGCATTACGGCATCGTCGGGGACGCGCTGACGATCGTCCCGATGCTGACCGAAGCATTCCAAATCGCGCTGGGGAGAAAGGAAGAGGCCAATGCCGGAAAAGTTTGACGCGATCGTCGTCGGCGCGGGGCCGGCGGGAATCGCCTGCGCCTACGAGCTCGGGAAAGCGGGAGCGAACGTGCTGCTCATCGAGAGGGGAGAATATCCCGGCTCGAAGAACGTCATGGGAGGCGTTCTGTATCGCAAGATGATGGAGGAAATCGTGCCGGATTTCCACAAGGAGGCGCCGATCGAGCGTCCGATCGTGGAGCAACGGTTCATGATGATGGATAAAGGCTCCGCGGTCACGTTCTCCTACAAGGGAATGGAGTGGGCGCAGGAGCCCTTCAACAACTTCACGGTGCTTCGCGCGAAGTTCGACCAATGGTTCGCGGCCAAAGCGGTCGAGCAAGGCGCGCTCCTCGTGAACGAGACCGTCGTGCTATCCTGCATCGTCGAGAACGGCCGCGTCGTCGGCGTGCGGACGGACCGGCCGGACGGGGAGCTCAGAGCAGACGTCGTCGTGCTGGCGGACGGGGTCAATTCGCTGCTCGCCAAGTCTCTCGGCTTCCACAAGGAGTTCCGACCGGACGAGGTGGCGCTAGCGACGATGGAAATCCTGAAGCTCGACAAGAAGATCATCGAGGACCGCTTCAACCTGGAGGAAGGCCAAGGCTGCACGATCGAGCTGTTCGGCGACGCGACGAAGGGCATTCTCGGCACCGGGTTCCTGTATACGAACAAGGATACGCTAAGCATAGGCGTCGGCACGTTACTATCCGGACTCATTAAGCATAAGATAAAGCCATATGAATTAATGGAATACGTGAAAACGCACCCAATGATCCGGCCGTACATCCAAGGCGCGGAGGCGCAAGAGTATCTCGCGCATCTCATTCCCGAAGGCGGCTACCGCTCTATGCCGAAAGTCGTCGGGGCCGGCGTGCTCGTCGTCGGGGACGCGGCGCAGCTCGTGAACGCGATTCACCGGGAAGGGTCCAACATGGCGATGACGTCCGGCCGGCTGGCGGCGGAGACGATCGTCGCCGCGAAGGAGCGGGGCGATTTCTCCGAGGCGGGGCTGAACGGCTACAGGCAGAAGCTGATGGGCAGCTTCGTCGGGCAGGATCTGAAGAAGTACAAGGACGCGACGCACCACTTCGACAAGTTCCCGCAGTACTTCGACCAGTACATCCCGATGATGAACAAGGCGGCAAGCCAGATGCTGACCGTCGACGGGGCTTCCAAGCGCGAGAAGCAGAAGAAGATTTGGCGGGACATCGGTCCGGTCAAGGCGAAGTTCAAAATCGCCCGGGATCTGATCCGGGCCTGGAAGGTGATCAAGTGATGGGCGAGCCGCAGCCGCAATCGCAGAACGCCGCCAAAGGAACGACGATCGAGGAGAAGCAATACTTGATCCGCTTCAACGCCGACACGCAATCCCATCTTCGCGTCATGGACGCCGAGGTGTGCCTGACGAGCTGCCCGGACAAAATCTGCACTATTTTCTGCCCGGCCGAAGTGTACAAATGGGAAAACATCCGCATGCACGTCGGCTACGAAGGCTGCCATGAATGCGGAAGCTGCCGGATCGGTTGCCCTCACCAGAATATCGAATGGGTATACCCGAAGGGCGGGCACGGCATCGTATTTCGACTCGGCTAACGAGGGAGAGAGCGCGAATGAAGGTCGGCGATCATGTCGTCTACGCGCACGACGGCACGAAAGGGACGATCGTGGAAGTCGAGGGCAACCTGTGCCACGTCATCTGGGAGGATCATTTCAGCAGCTGGGAGCACGAAGAGAGGCTTATTGTCCAAGAAGCTTACCCGTGAAAGTTGCGGGTAGGCTTTTTTATTGCGTTGGCGGAATGGTTCGGCGACGAAGCGATCGGCGGGTCGAGGTTTGTCTAAATGGAAAAGTCCATTAAATATGCCCTTTTCAGCCTTTCGGCCTTAAGATAATGGATTTCTCCATCAATTTTGGCCATTTTGTCTGGAATCAGAAGAAACGGCCTGAAATTAATGGATTATTCCATTAAGGGAGAGGCCTAGGCGCTGGAAGCGGCGAAATTACTGTACTTTTCCAGTTAGTTCCGGCGCGGAGGGGCTTGGGCGAAGTGTCGTTGGTACGCAGGACCTTGTCAAGCTTGTTGCCTATCATGTCGCCTCGCATGTCACCCCGCATGTCGCCCCGCATGTCGCCCCGCATGTCGCCTCGCATGTCGCCCCGCATGTCTACTCGCAATTCACTCCTGCTGTCGCCCGGCTCTTCGCTTTCGACTTGCGCGGGTCCGGCCTCTGTGGGAGAATTCTGGTAAAAGGGGGATGAGCCGGATGGGCGCCAACGGACGGAGAAGAGCGGGGCTTGTATTGAGCATGGCGGCGATAGGTTTAAGTTTGATCTCCTGCCGGGGGGAGAACGAGACGCCGGCACCGGAACAATCGCCCGCCCGAGCGGAGAAAACCGCGACCGTGACGCTGGCCAACGTCTTCGAAGGCGAGAGCTTCGAGAGGCCGGTGGGCTTGGAGACGAGAAAAGGCTACGAAGACGTCGTCTACGTCGTCGAGCAGCCCGGGCGAGTGCTGGCCAAGAACTTGAAGCGACCGACGGAGCCCGCGACGGTGGCGCTCGACATCCGCGACCGCGTCAACGACGAGGGCAACGAGCAGGGCCTGCTCGGGCTCGCGTTCCATCCGGACCGTCCGAACGAAGCTTACGCGAACTACACGACGAAGACGCATACGGTCATTGCCCGGTACGTTGCCGATCCCGCGAATCCGGAGCGTCTCGAGCCCGCGGGCGAGCGCGTGATCCTGACGTTCGAGCAGCCTTACGAGAACCATAACGGCGGACAACTCGCCTTCGGTCCCGACGGTTACTTGTATATCGCGACCGGGGACGGAGGGAGCGCCGGGGATCCGCGGAACAACGGGCAGAATCTTGACAGCTTGCTCGGCAAAATACTCCGAATCGACGTGGACGCCGCGACCGGAGGCCTCCCGTACGCCATACCGCCGGACAACCCGTTCGTTGGGAATGGAGCGCCGGAAATCTACGCTTACGGGCTGCGCAATCCGTGGCGATTCAGCTTCGACGGGGAGACCGGCAGGCTGTGGGCGGCGGACGTCGGGCAAGAGCGGTTCGAAGAGATCAACGTCATCGAGAAGGGCGGCAATTACGGCTGGCGAGTCCGGGAAGGGTACGAGTGCTATAAACCGGCTTCCGGATGCGCAAGGGAAGGGCTGATCGATCCGGTCTACGACTACGACCACGAAATGGGCATTTCCGTCACGGGCGGCTATGCGTACCGAGGGGACGAGCTGCCGAGCGAGCTCGTCGGATCTTACTTTTACGCGGATTACGGCACGGGAACGATGTGGGCGCTGTCGATCGGCGAAGACGGCCGGGTGTCGAACCGCACGCTGATGGAAACGGGCGAGAATGTCACCTCCTTCGGCCAAGACGCGGACGGGGAACTGTACGTGTGCACGCAGGACGGCAGAATATTGAAGCTCGCCTCATAACGGATCGAGAGAGCCTCCCGGCGTCGGCGTCGGGAGGCTTTTTTTTCACGCAATGGGACATATGTCCTTTTTCCGGGGGCATAATGCCTATACAATGAGAGCAGTCGGAACGAAAAGATGGCGATCGGGGGACTGCGCGCATGCGGAAAATCAAAGAAACGGCTGCCGTTCGGGAACAGCTCGAGGTCTACCGGCTTAACGGGGCTTTCGATGCGAGAACGGAAGCGGCGATGGAGCTGCACGCGTTCGATAAGGGCGAAACCGTATACGCGGCGGACGCGCCGATCGATTACTTTTATTTGCTCGTGAAGGGGAAAGTGAAAATCTTCCGCGTGCTTCCGAACGGCAAGTCGATGCTGATCCGTTTCTACGGGCCGCTCAGCACGATCGGGGATTTGGAGATGCTGAACGGCATGACGGCCAGAAGCACGGTGGAATCGGTGAACGACACGCTGTTCGTCGCCATTCCGAGGCAAGCTTATGTCGAGACCGCCTACAAAGATCCGGCGTTTCTCCGGTTCGTCATCAAGCATCTCGCGCACAAGCTTCACACGTTCTCGAACGCATCCGGGCTGAATCTGCTGTACCCGGTCGAGACGAGATTCGCCAGCTACCTCGTGTCGATCGCGGTCGACGAGAACGACCGGGAGACGATCGAAGAAATCAAGACGGCCAAGCTGACCGAGATCGCGGAATTGCTCGGAACGAGTTACCGCCATCTGAACCGCGTCGTCACGCAATTCGCTTCTGACGGCTTGGTGGAGCGGACGCGGGGAGCGTTGTACGTAAAAGATTTCGGGCGGCTAAAGAAGCTGGCGAACGGAAATTTATACAGTTAGCAGCGTCATGGAGGGGTAAGAATGGTTGGGGTATTGTACGCGTTCATCGCGGGGGCGATCGTGAGCGTCCAAAGCATATTTAACGTGCGGCTTAGCGAAAAAGCGGGGTTCTGGTTAACGAACGCTTGGGTACACGGCACGGGTTTTCTCGTATCGGTCGCGTTGTTCATGTTGATCAAGGACGGTAGCTTGGGCAAAATCGCATCGGTAAACAAACTGTACTTGCTCGGAGGCTGCTTGGGCGTCATGATCGTCTTCACCGCCATGAAGTCGGTCGTCGCGCTGAACCCGGCGTACGCGGTCGCGATTTTGCTGATCGCGCAGCTCTTGGTCGCGTTGATCATCGAGAGCGTCGGCCTGTTCGGCGTCGAGAAGATCGCGCTGTCGGCCAATCGGCTCATCGGCATCGGCGTCATGATCGCGGGCGTCGTCGTGTTTAAGATTAAGTAGACGCGGGGAGAGAGGCAGCGTCGGACAGGTTGACAGTTGCGTAATTAATCGACCATAATAAGGGAAATGAGATGGGGGAGCACCCCGCTGAGCGGGACACGATTCGTGTTGCTTTGCGGGGTGTTTGTTTTCCTTAAACGGAGGCAAATGGGCGTGGACGACAGCGACAAGAAGGACGGGAAAGCGACGGGTGTTAAGCGAACGCATGGCACAACATTCATTGAAGAAAGATACGAAATCATCGGAGGCATCCGATACGATTTTCTGACCTCTCCGAAATTCATTCATCAGGACGTATTGGGAGGCCTTTACGTGGCGTTTCATTCGTCCTGCGCGCAGGACGGGAAGATTTTGCTCGCTCCGATGGACGTTCATTTCGACAAGGACAATATTTTGCAGCCCGACATTCTGTTCATCCGCAAGGAAAACAAAGAGATCATCCGGGACGGATACGTGTACGGAGTTCCGGACTTGGTCGTGGAGATTCTCTCGGACATCACGGCGCGCAACGACAAGACGATCAAGAAAGCGACGTACGAGCGGTTCGGCGTACCGGAATATTGGCTGGTCGAGCCCGTTTACAAGCTCGTCGATCAATTCGCGCTCCTAGACGGCGAATATCGGTTTCTCAAGACGTGGACGGAAGAGGAGTATCTTGTTTCCTCGACTGTGCCTTGCTTGGCGATCGAGCTCTCGGCTATTTTCGCGGAGGATCTGTAGGCGCGAAGATGATGTTGCGTTCGAAAAAAAAGCATCTTCAAGCTCCGGAAAACGTACCGGAGCTTGAAGGTGCTTTTTCATTTTAACCCTGAGGCTTCTCGCCGAACTGGCTGAGGAAAGGCTTCGGGATGTCCGTCTCGAAGCGCATCGGCTTACCCGTGACGGGATGCTCGAACGCGAGCACGCGGGCGTGGAGGCCGAGGCGGGAGAACGGTTTCGTCTTCGCGCCGTACTTCTTGTCGCTCGCGATCGGATGGCCGATATCCTGCATGTGGACCCGGATCTGGTTCTTGCGTCCGGTTTCCAGGTCGACCTCGAGCAACGAGTAGTTGCGGGACGCACGCAGCACCTTGTAATGCGTGATCGCGTGCTGTCCGTCGTTCTTCGCGAAGCTGGAATACATTTTCAGCGTCGACGTTTCCTTGAGCCACGATTCGATCGTGCCGTTCGTTTTCTTGACGAGACCTTCGACGAGGGCGACGTACGTGCGCTCCTTGACGACGTCCTTCCAATTATCCTGCATCTTCTGCTGGATGCTCTCGCTCTTCGCGAACATCATGAGGCCGGACGTTTCCCGGTCGAGCCGGTGCAGGATGAAGATGCGGGCGCTCGGATTCGCGATCCGGACGTGGGCGGTCAGCTGGCGGTAAGCGGTCAGCTCCGTTTCGCGATCGGTGGCGATCGATAACAGGCCCGCGTCCTTATTCGCGACGACGATCGCGTCGTCCTCGTAGACGATTCGCAGTCCGACGAGCGGAGGAGCGACCGTTGCCCGGTCTTTGCGCACTTCGACCTCTTGTCCGGGCTTCAAGGCGTAGTTGTACAGCTTCTCGACTTTGCCGGCTACGGACACTTGACCGTGAGCGAGCAACGATTTGACGGAATTGCGTCCTTGGGGAGCAAGCTTGTCCAAGAGGAAGGATAGCAGTTCTCCGGGTTCCGTCACTTTGAACGTTTTGGGAGGCGCTCCGGCGCTCCCCCGGCTAAAAGCCCCGCCGCGAGGGCGGGGCGAAGATGGGCCTTTTCTCATCGGAAATCGATCGTTCCTTTCGCGTAACGCGTCAACATGGGTTCATTATACCTTATTTCCGCGGAATAGCAGAATCCATTCGTATTTTTCATTGGCAACCCATTGACAAGGATTGGAAACACCGTGTATAGTGTATATACGGATATACACACATGAACACTGTTTCGGAAGGGGGAATCGCTTTGAGCGAGAAACAAGGCATTAGAATCGTCAGCCTTAATCTTTGGCGCAGGGAACGGATCGGCATGATGTTCACGTTGATCTTCGCTCTTTATATCGGGGGGGTCATCAGTCTCAGCCTTAACGCGACGATCGGGGGGGAAGAGGATGCCGCCGCCGGAAGCGGGTTGATCGATTGGATCTACGTCACGATGTTCCCGATCTTCGGTACAATCATGAGCAAATCCGCGTTCGGCATGTGGCGGGACGATCACTACTCGAAGCGATTGGCCCATTGGCGCACGATGCCGATTCCGATAGAGGCGATCGTGAAGGCGAGGTTCCTGCAGACGTTGTACGTCTTGCCTTCGGTCGGAGCGGCATTCCTTCTCTTGCAGTACGGGGTGTCGGAGAAGCTAAGGGAAGCCTTATCGCCGTTGCAGTTGGCTGAATTCTGGGTCGTTTGGCTCGGCTACTCGGTCGCGGCGAACGCGTTGTTGATCCTATGGGAGCTCTGCTATAGCGGCAAGCGTTATACGATCTATTATTTCTTGTGCATGGCGGCGTCGGCGGTCGCGTGCGCCGTTATCGCTTGGCAAGGCGGGTTTATTTTCATCGGATTGCTGAACGAAATCGGGGACGGCTACGGATGGGCCTACATGCTCGGCTCCGCCGGGCTGGCGATCGTCGGGACTTGGCTGGGGTACAGGGTTACGGTGAGGAAAATACGAAAGCGTTCGCTGACCTTCTAGAGGTTGTTCAAAAAGTCCGATTATGATCACGTAGTAAGCCAGGAAGCTGATTCGACATCGAATCTTGAATGCTGCACGGGACTTCCGGTTCTCACGTAGGTTCGCCTACGCTCCGATCCTCATTCCCCAGCTTCTTTCAACCTTCTCGGTGCTGATAATCGAATTTTTTGATCACTCATTTCTAATTCGGAAATATAAGAATCATAGGAAAGGAGGATGAGCTTGTGTGGCTGCCGATACGCATTGACGAACAACGGCCGGAACCGCTTTACCACCAGATCGAGGTGCAGCTTCGCGGGCTCATCCTGGGAGGGCAGCTCAAGGAAGGCACGCTGCTGCCTTCGATCCGAGAGCTGGCGGTCGGCTTGAAATGCAGCGCCATCACGGTGCGCAGGGTGTATCAGGATCTGGAGAACGAAGGCATGATCCGCACGCGTCAAGGGACGGGAACGTTCGTGGCGGGCGTAACGACGGCCGTCCGCGACGAACACCGGTTGGAGCGCGCGGCGGAACAACTGGACAAGGCGGTGGACGCCGGCCTTCAATTGCAATGCACGATCGAAGAGCTGGAGGAGTTATTCCGGCAGACGATAGAGAAGAAACGGAGCGAAAGGGGCGGGGAGCAATGACGAGAACGACGGCTACGGGGAAAGTATCGGCGGCATGGACGGATTCGGCGGAAGACGCCGCGATTTCCTGGCGCGGCATGACGCTCCGGCACGAACGGTTCGCGTTCGGGCCGATCGACTGCGATATCCCGAAGGGCATGGTCACGGCGGTCGTCGGTCCGAACGGATCCGGCAAGAGCACGTTGTTCCGCTCGATTCTGGGATTGGAGCCGATTCGCGAAGGAGAAGCTCAAGCGTTCGGCACGAGGTTAAACGGAGGCCGGGACGATGAATACAAAAGGAAGATCGGCTTCCTCGCGGAAAACTCCCATTTTTACGAGAACGGCATGACGGCCGACGAGAAAGCGGAATTCGCGTCCATGGTATACCCGAGCTGGGATTGGGAGAGATATCGCAAGCTCATGAGGCATTTCGACGTGGACGGCGGCGTAAAATTGTCTAATCTGTCCAAGGGGATGCGGCGCAAGGCCGAGCTGGCCGTCGCGATGGCGCACGACCCCGAGCTGCTGTTGCTCGACGAGCCTTCATCGGGCTTGGATCCTTTCGCGTGGCGAACGATGCTGGAGCAGCTTCGGCGTTATATGGAACCGGGCGACCGGACGATCTTGATCGCGACCCACATCATCGCCGAAGTTCAACGTCTCGCCGACTATATTTTGTTCCTGAACCGGGGGAAGGTTCTCGGGCTGTACGAGAAGGATCGCCTGCTCGATGAATGGCGTACGCTCGTCGTGCAACTGTCTCCGGGGCACGCGGACGTCGGGAAGCTGCCGGGAACGCCGGGCTTGCAAGGGCTGACGGAAGCGGGGCCGGGCATTTACCGTCTGGAAGTCGACGAATCCGAACAAGCCGAATCGTATTGCCGCGCTAACGGGTTCCAAGTGCTGGGCGTCCAGCGGATGGAACTGGAAGATATACTGAGCTGTTTAATCCGGAAGGAGGAAGCTAGACGATGAATGCTTTGAATGTCAACCGGATCGTCAAGAATTACGGAGACAAAACGGCCGTGAACGGCCTTAGCTTCGAGGTATCGCCGGGTGAAATCTACGGCTTGCTGGGCGCGAACGGCGCGGGCAAGACGACGACGATGAGGATGGTGCTCGGGCTGATTCTGCCGGATAGCGGCAGCATTTCCTACTCTGGCAAGCAATATTCGAAAGACCAGCTCAGCATGCTCGGTTATTTGCCGGAGGAGCGGGGGATGTATCCGAAGGTCAAGGTCAGCGACCAGATCATCTACTTGGCGCAATTGCGCGGCATGTCCCGGAAGGAAGCCGACAAGAACCTGAAGCGCTGGCTGGAGAAGTTCCAGGTGCCGGAATATTACGGGAAGAAAGTCGAAGAGCTGTCCAAAGGCAACCAGCAGAAAATCCAGTTCATCGCGTCCGTCATCCATAATCCGAAGATCGTTATCATGGACGAAGCGTTCAGCGGACTCGACCCGGTTAACGTCGAGCTATTGAAGACGACGGTCAAGGAGCTGCGCGACGGGGGCACGAGCATTCTGTTCTCGACGCACCGGATGGAGCACGTCGAAGAGCTGTGCCGCAACATCACGATCATGCACAAGTCCAATCCGGTGCTGCAAGGGCCGATCAAGGACATTAAGAAGAAGTTTCCGCAGGAGCGGGTCGTCGTCTCGTCCGAAGGGGAGATCGCCGGATTGGCGAATATCGTAGGCGTGACGAACGTCGCCCGCTACGAGCACGGAGGTTACGAGCTGAAGGTGAGCGACCCGGGAGCGGGCCAGCGCATTTTGCAGCATGCCTTGTCGCAAGGTCCGGTGACGCGCTTCGAGATTATGGAGCCGACGCTCAACGAAATCTTTATTAAGACGGTAGGTGAGAGCCATGAATAACGGCTTGTGGACGGTACTCGGATTCACGATTCGCAACAAAATCCGCAGCAAAGCGTTCATCATCATGACGATCGTGTTGGCCGTGCTGCTCGTCGTCGCGGGCAATCTTCCCGTTCTCATCGATAAGCTCGGCGGCGGCGACAAGGCGACGAAGGTCGGCTACTTGGAAAGCCGGCAACCCGAGATCGTGGCGAGCCTGAAGGCGTATTACTCGGTATTGCCGGAGCCGGACGTCGAGCTTGTATCCATCGCGGGCACGGAGCAAGAGCTGAAAGACGCGCTCGAGAACGGGGACATCGGCGGGTTCATAACGTTCGAGAACATCCCCGAAGTGCCTCAAGGGTACTTCCCGGCGGCCACTTATAACGCGAAGAGCGCCTTCTCCGGCGGTACCTCTTCCTCGCTGAGCGGCGCGCTTCAGAAGGTGAAGACCGACGCGATCATCAAGGACGCCGGTTTGACCGATGACCAGAAGCAGCAGCTATACGCGCCGGTTAAGCTCGATACGCAGAAGGTCAGCTTCACGAACGAGAAAGGCAAGACGGAAGAAGAGCAAGGCATGGCGGTCGGCCTGACTTACGTTATGATCATCCTCTTGTTCATGGCCGTCATGATCAGCGGTCAGTTGATCGCGACGGAGATTACGGCGGAGAAGAGCTCCCGCGTCATGGAAATCATCGTCACGAGCGTATCGCCGCTGAAGCAGATGTGGGGTAAAATCCTCGGCACGTTCATCGTCGCGATGATTCAACTGATCATCCTGGTCGGCGCGCTTGTCCTCAACTTGATGAGCCCTCAGAACAAAGATTCGCTCGATAAGTTCGGCATCGACTTGAGCGCGATCGACGCTACGCTTGTTATCTACGCGATTGGCTTCTACTTGGCGGGCTTCTTCCTGTACGCGACGCTGTTCGCTTCCGTCGGCTCGATCGTCAGCCGCACCGAGGATCTCGGCCAAGCGGTGCTGCCGATCACGATGCTCACGCTCGTCGGCTTCTACGTCGCGATGTTCGGCCTGACGCATCCGGACCACATTCTCATCCAAGTGTGCCAATACATCCCGTTCTTCTCTCCGTTCCTCATGTTCCTGCGGATAGGCTTGTCGGAACCGGCTTGGTGGGAGATCGTTCTGTCGATCGGCATCCTGATCGCTTCCATTCTGTTCATCGGCTGGCTGTCGGCCAAGATCTACCGCGTCGGCGTGCTCATGTATGGCAAGCGCCCTTCCATTAAGGAGATCGCGAAGGCGATGCGGGCTTATAAGGTGTAGGTCATAGTTATAAAATTGCTGTGGGTAACGTTTATAATTGAGACAGATTACAGCAATAAATGAGACAAATAACGTCACATGTTTGAGACAAGTTCGAAAGCCTTTCCATGAAGGTGGGAATGTGGAATCCATCGATCTGACAGCTTACGCGCAAAGCGTCGAGCGTACGTTGCTTGGGAACAATCCAAATGGAATATGGGTACTTCAAGCCTGGGGGAATGCCACATTTATTCAATGTGAGGATTGAAACCACAGGAGCTAAGGAAGGCGGAAAATTTAAGTCTCACATACAACAAACACGCAGCTCTAGTTTGGCTGCGTGTTTGTTGTTAAGGTGGGGGTTATTGACGCCTGATCGAATTATGCAATGTGCTATGGCATTATTTCATGCGAATTTCCGTTTTGATCACCGACGAATACTTTTCCATCTTTCGAAAGCGCGAACACTTGAACAGCATTGCCGCCGATTTCCTTAATGTACTTCATGGCAGTTAATTTTGAGTTATTGCCTAGATACCAGACGGAGCCGTCATCTTTTAAAGCGAAAGCGCCGCTAACTTGAAGAACATGATCCATTACAGGATACGGTTTCTGGTCGGCGGCACCCCATGTCCAAACTTTTCCGTTTTGATCTAACGGATATTCTTCCCGAATCTCGACGATATCCTGCAATCCGATAATCGGGTGAAGTGCGTTATCTCTCGACTCCCAAACCGTCCCGTCCTGTTTCAACACAGTCACGCAGTTGCCGATATCTTTTGCGTTAGCCAGCCAAGGATAGGGTAGAACTTTATCACTAGCAAAATCAGGGTCAACTAGTTCAAGATCGGTCAGAACTCGACAATATGAGGCATGCCATCCCCAAAAGGTGCCATCCTTTTTTTTGAAAATAATTCCGTCGTCCGAGCCCCATAGATCGATTACGTTATCCGCGTGAGGGAATTTTTTCGGTCGTTTCAGTTGCGGGCTTATATCAAATAAACCGGTTTGTTCATAATCCAAAGGTTCTCCCCAAAACCATATTTGCCCGTTTTCTTTTAGAGCAAAATTTCGATTTTCTGAGCTAACAACTTTCACGACATTATCCAAATGATCTATTTTTACGAATGAAGAGACTTCTCCGTCATTTGACCCTTCTTGGTCGTTACGGTTATGGACCAGCTGATCTCTTGATATGATGACGTTGCCTCTCGTTGTTAACAAATAACGACCACTAAAGACATGTACTACGTTGTCTAAAGATTGTACCGGTTGATTACTAACATCTTCACCAGATTTGCAACCGGCGATCAGAAGAACCGAAATAATCAAAGATACAGCCGCGAACATCTTCTGAATTCGTTCATAGAGCATCGGAACTTGTCCTCCAGGATAAATATTAGTAACAATATCCATCTTATCATATCTTTTCATGTTTTTTTGATGTATCAACTCGTCATTATTATTTATTCTTCAAAACTGTTGAGTCGTTCAAAATTATTATTTTCTATTTATCTCAAGTGACAACTGAAGGGAATTATTTATCAAATGCTTCGGCCTCGGGTACAGTCAATGGTGAATCTAATCCGGCAGACTTTACAAACGATAACGAGGATCTCGATACTTCAAAATTGCACAGATATAAAATTAATTTTATAGATCAACAATCGATACATAAGTTAGACAAAATAAGAATAAAATCGTTCAAAAAAATAATAGACCAATCGGTCCATCAAGGTTTTTTGATTGCAAGAAAATGATAACCACAACCCACAACTGGAATTAATTATGGAAATGTTTATATTCAAAGGTTAAAATTGGGGTATGAGGAGGGGTGCACATATCGAATTATATTGGTCGTTCGCCATTTTCGGGGTAGCCTTTGCCTTTATTTCCTTTCTATTCGGGGAAATCATCGGAGATTGGCTCGGCGGGGTGTTTCATTTCGATCACTTCGGCTTCGTTTCTCCGGTCATCGTCGTAGGCGGAGCCACGGCATTCGGAGCTTTCGGCATCTTTTTGAATCGTCTATTCGATGTCGAGGGGCCGACGCTTCTGCTACTATCCATCTTATTCGCGGTTGCCGTATCGTCGATCTCCTACTTCGCTTACGTCAAACCGATGAGAAAAGCCGAAAGTTCTCTTGGCATTTCCATTGCGGAGATGGAAGGAAAGATCGTGAAGGTAACGATTCCCATTCCCGCGGACGGACTTGGGGAAGTGATCTACAAATCGCAAACAGGCATCATTAATTTCACTGCTATTAGCTTCGATAACGTCGATATCCCTCTGGGATCGGAGGCTATCGTCGTTAGAGTCGTAGGCAAACATCTGAAAGTCATGGCATTCAAAATATAAAGATACTCGGAAGGACGTGCCTATTTGGATCTTCAAGTTCTTACCGGACCTGTCATTCTTATCGCGGTATTGGTCGTACTCGCATTAGCGTTCTGGGCAAGGTACAAAACGGTCGGCGCGGAGAAGGCGATGATCATTACGGGTTCGTTCCTCGGCGGCAGGCATATTGCCAGCGACGATAACGGGCGACGGTTGAAGATCATCCGCGGCGGCGGCTCGTTTATTCTTCCTATTTTCCAACAATACGAGTTTATCTCTTTGAATTCGCATAAGCTTGAAATCAAAACGCCGGAAGTCTATACGAAGCAAGGCGTGCCCGTTATGGCGGACGGCATTGCCATCGTGAAGATAGACGGTACGATCGAAGGCATTTCTACGGCGGCTGAGCAGTTTATGGGGAAATCCACCGAAGACCTGCAGAATGAAGCCCGCGAAGTGCTAGAGGGTCATCTTAGGGCCATTCTAGGGGCGATGACCGTCGAGGAGATTTACCAGAAGCGCGATGTCTTTTCCACGAAAGTGCTTGAGGTTTCGCAAACGGACTTGGATAAAATGGGTTTGCGCATCGTTTCGTTTAATATCAGGGACGTTCGCGATAAAAACGGATATCTCGAGGCGCTTGGACAGCCTCAGATTGCGGCCGTAAAGCGCGATGCCGAGATTGCCAAAGCGAACGCGGACCGGGACGCGCGCGTGAAGCGGGCTTCCGCGGATCAAGAGGCGCAAAAAGCCGAGCTCGAACGCGATACGTTGGTGGCCGAGTCCGAGAAGAACAAAGCGATGAGCGTCGCCCAGTTCAAAAAGGAGCAAGACGTCGCGAAAGCCGAGGCGGATCAAGCTTACAGCATCCAAGAAGCCAGGTCGAAGCGCATCGTCATGGAAGAGCAGATGCAAGTCGAGATCGTTAAACGCGAACGCGAATCCGATATTAAGATGAAAGAAATCGAGATCAGAGAACGCGAATTCGCCGCCGAAATCGTCAAAAAAGCGGAAGCCGAGCGAAGCGCCGTCATTCAGGCCGCCGAAGCGGACAAAGAGCGTCGTATTCTTCAGGCGGACGCCAACAAATACGTCATCGAAACCCAAGCCGCGGCCGAACGCTCCAAAGGGACGGCCGAAGCGGATGTTAGCCGAGCCAAAGGGACGGCCGAGGCCGACATTATTCGTCTCCAAGGCTTCGCCGAAGCGGAAGCGAAGGAAAAGCTGGCCGCGGCATTCGAGAAATTCGGTCAAGCGGCTATCCTTGAGATGATCGTCAAAATGTTGCCCGAACTGGCGGGGAAAATCGCCGAGCCTATGGGGCATATCGAGAAAATCACGGTTTTGGATGCCGGCGGCAACGGCGGCGGAGCAACCAAGGTGAGCAAGTATCTGACCGAGCTTATGGCTACCGCCCCGGATATGTTGAAAAGCGTTTCCGGAATAGACCTAGAAAGGCTGATAAATGGATTCGTGCTTAAAGGTTCCGCGGATGTCTCTCCCGTAACGGAAATCAAGACGGAGTAGAGCAAGATTGCGACGACCGGCCATACGATTCACCTCGGCGCGAAATTGGCTTTCGCTTGGCGACTCCTCTATACTGGGTAACATCATTCGGTATAGATGAGCAAAGCGAAAGGAGTGGACGCATGCTTTTTTATTTCATTGCCGTCGCCGTCGTCTTGATCGATCAAGGAACGAAGATTGCGATCCGATACCATTTGGAGATTAACGAGACTTACTCGCTATGGGGAATGCCGCTCACGCATATCGAGAACGCCGGCATGGCCGGAGGTTTGCTGCAAGGCTATGCCCGGTTATTCGGCGTGCTGGCCGTCTTGTTCGTGGCGGTCGTTCTATACTCTCGCCAATCCGGCATGTTTAAGGGGAGTCTGTACGATATCGGGCTCTCGTTCCTCGTCGGAGGAGCGCTAGGGAACGGGATCGATCGGCTGCTGTTCGGAAGGGTGACCGATTTTCTCGTATCCCGGAACGGCAACGGGGTGCTCAACATGGCGGATCATGCGATCGAGATCGGTGTCGCGTTATTCGTCATTCGAATGGCAATTCAGTGGTTGAAAGAACGATTCGGTAGGCGTTGCCCCGCATGAATCTTTAGAATCTACTTCTAAGCTGCGTCTTATCGAACATGCGGACTGGCGGAAGTCGCCGCCTATTTGGCTAATTCACGGTAGTCGGGTATAAAGAAAAAAGCTGACTCAACGAATCGCGGCGAATGGCGATCCGAGAGACAGCTTTTTTTGTCGCGGACTAACGATCTTCCCTGATCCAGACGAGCATCTCGCCCGGCTCGCGGTTGCCCCAACGGGTGTAAGGTGCGGCCACGATTCGTTGCGGTTCCCTGCTTGGCTTAGCGGTTCCATAGAGCGAGGATGATGGCCGATCGGCATCGGTCATTCGGTAGCCGTCCGCTTCCAGAAGGACGGAGCCGTCGAGCTGAACGGCGGCGCGCAAGGCGGCATCCGAAGGAAGGGATATCGACTGCAACGTTGCGCCGTTATCGACCTCTTCGAAGCAATAAACAAGCGGTCCTCGCTGTAAGGCGACCCGGCCGGCGTTCGCCCGCACGTTCGTCGGAGCGTACAAGCGGTGGGGCTCCATGTCCAGTTCGACGGAGAGGATGTCCCCTTCGCGCCAGTCGCGGTCGACGTAAGCGTACCCGTCCCGAATTTCCGGCGATATACGCTCGCCGTTAACGGCGAAGATCGACTCTTGCGACCAAGCCGGAACGCGCAATGCCAATGTAAAAGCCCCTGCTCCGTCCGCCTCCGCGATCTTCAAGCTGGCGGCGCCTTTCCAAGGCAGTCCGCTCTCTAGCCGAACCCGCACGTTGCGCCCGTTGAGCTTGGCCGAGGCTTCGCTGCCGATATACAGATGGGCGTAAAGCGTATCCTCGCCGGCCGCGAATACGTATTGGCCGAGCGAGGAAATCAGCCGAGCGACGTTGGGCGGACAGCAAGCGCACCCATACCATTTTTGCCGCAAGGCTTTGATGTGGTGCTTACCCGGGTTTCCTTCGCTGGCCGCGGGCCATACTTCCATCGGGTTGACGTAGAAATAATGCTTGCCGTCTCCCGCGATGCCCGCCGTCACCGTATTGTATAGCGCCCTCTCCATGACGTCGCCGTATTCGCCCTTCGGTTCCGCCTGCAGCATCCGCCTCGCGAAGAAGATGAGGCCGATGGAAGCGCAGGTCTCGGAGTAGTTCGTATCGTTGGGCAGGTCGTAATCGAACGTGAAAGCTTCCCCGTGATGCGTCGAGCCGATGCTTCCGTTGACGTACATCTGCTTGCCGACCATATTGCGCCACAGGCGCCTGCACGCTTCCAGCAGGCTCACATCCCCTTGATGCAAAGCCAAGTCGGCCATGGCCGTATACATATATACCGCTCTGACCGCATGCCCGACCGCGACGTCTTGTTCGCGAACGGGCTTGTGCGCTTGGTGATACGCCATTTGGGGAGGCATTTTCTGGACGACTCCGGGCGCCCAATGGCTCGTACGTCCGCGCCGTTCCCACTCCTCGAGCAGAAAGTGCGGCTCCCGTCCCCGCTCCTCGATAAAGAAATTGGCGAGCTTCAAATACTTGCGTTCCCCGGTCGCCTCGTAGAGCTTAACCAAAGCTAATTCGATCTCTTGGTGGCCGTCGTAGCCGCGCGTCTTGCCCGGTTCGGAACCGAACACGGCATCGATATGATCGGCGAATCGGCGCGCGATGTCGAGCAGCTTCGTCTTACCCGTGCCTTGAACGTAAGCGACTGCTGCTTCGATGAGATGCCCCGCGGAATACAGTTCATGGCAATCGACCAGATTCGTCCATCGCTTGCCCGGTTCGGCGACCGCGAAGTACGTGTTCACGTATCCGTCTTCCGACTGGGCTTTGCCGATCAGCTCGATCGCCTCGTCCGCGACCCGTTCCAGATCCGCGTCGGGATGGGAGGCGAGGGAGAAACCGACCGCTTCCAGCCATTTGTACAAGTCCGTATCCTGGAAAACGAAGCCCTCGAACTCGCCCTCTTCCAAGCCGGCGGCAATGCGGAAATTACGTATGGCGCGGCTTGGCTCCGCATCCGGTATCCGATCGTTGAGGGCTTCCCATTGATAGGGAATGACCGTGTCCCTGATCAAATCGACGTAGGCGGACCAGTAGTCGTCTCGTATGCGCACGGCGCTTAGTTCGAGAGGGTGCGGATGAATCTTCTTATCGTTAGACATTATTTTCACGCTCCGATGAATGTGATGATGGCGGCGAATTTCATTCGTCTCTTACATCTTAACGGGAAAGGAGTAGTCTGTCGGTAGACGTTCCGGTATAATAGGTGTCAAAAGCTGACCTTCATTCGAAGGCGACTTGAATGAGAAGGAGCTGCGGCGAATGATCCCGCTTTATCTGAACGAGCCGTATCGGCATCATATGGGCGGTCAGTTCCTGTCGGACGAAACTTGGTCCCACATGGACCGGACGATTATGGATTACGAGCTGATTATCGGCGTGTCCGGCGTCGTCTTCATGGAGGCGGATGGCCGGACTTACGAGGTGAAAGCCGGAGAAATCTTGTTCCTGATGCCGGGAGAGAGGCATCGCGGATACCGGTTATCGTCGCCGGGCGTCTCTTTCTATTGGTTTCATTTCTACTTGCCGGACAGGCTGCCCGATGAAGAACCGAGCAGCCGAATTCCCCGGTACGCGGCGTGTCCGAACCCGAGCCGCGTGCATATTCTGGCGCGACAGCTGCTTCACGCGGGCAACGGCGGCTATCGCATTTCCCGGGCGGGGGACTATTTTCTGACCTGCTTATTGATCGAACTCGCCGAACAGCTTCAAGATTCCGGCGGGCTGGAAGCGATGGATCCGCAGCTCTCCGGACTGCTGGCTTGGACGCGCATGCATGCGTTGGACCGGGACATAACGGTGGAACGGATCGCGGCGCACGCGGGATACAACAAGGATTACTTGTCTCGCATGTTCAAACGGAGGTTCGGCTCCGGGCTCTTAAATTATATCCATCATCTCAAGCTGGAAGCGGCGAAGGAAATTTTGGCGGACGGGAAGCTTCAGGTGAAAGAGGTCGCCGCCCGGGTGGGCATCGAGGACGACAAGCAATTCGCGAAGTGGTTCAAGCGGCTGTCCGGCGTAACGCCGACCGCATACCGGCAAGCGTTCGCGCAGACCCGGTTAAACAACTCGTAAACGAGAACGGACATCGAACCCTCGCGAAGATCGCATGAGGAAGATAAGCCGAGCCGAGCGAGAACAACCTGCAAAAGTACATTTTGAATGGAGCGAAACTTACGAAGAGGCCCAACAAAATGTATACGTACATGTTGTTGAGCCGAAATGGAACGATTTTGTCTAAAGGTCGCAATCAACCTGCACATTTGCAGGTTGATGCCGTGAATTTCAGATAAGGGGCCAAACAACCTGCACATTTGCAGGTTGATGGGAGCACATGCTGGCAGGAGAGCAACTGTCTAAGCTCATACCGCCAAGATGCAAGCGCTGATCGCGGGATCTTCTCATCGACTCGCGGATCATCACCGTGAATCGACGAGTTTCCGAAGAAATGGAACCTAAGGAAAACCTTGATGGGCCTTGGACGCGGCCTATCAAGGTTTTTTTCTGAGAACGCGTTCGCAGGAATACATTCCGATTGACAAAATTAAAGTTCGGTATTATGATCATCGTGAAAGCGCTTCACAAATCATAACCGCAAAATGTAACCCGTTTCATAAATAGGAACATAAGGAAACGAAATGAGCTGTATTCATTCATTTCACTGGTATGAAATGGGATTCATGAAACGGGTTACACAAAATGTCGAATGATATAGCGGGAGCGCGATGTTCGAATGGGGGAACTGCTTTGCAAATGGTCATGCCGATCGAATTAACGGAGCGGGCGGTTCGCTTGAACGGAAAGTCCGGCATTCTGACGTCCGCGTCGGTCTTTTACTTTCGGATTCCGCAGGAGCTATGGAAAGACCGATTGGATCGCTTGAAGAAAGCCGGCTACAACTGCGTGGACGTGTACTTTCCTTGGAATTACCACGAGCTGTCCGAGGGACGGTGGAGCTTCGACGAGGAACGGGATGCGGAAGCGTTCTTACGGCTTGTTCATGAAGCCGGGCTGTGGACGGTCGCCAGGCCCGGGCCGTACATCTGCTCCGAGTGGGACGGAGGGGCGCTACCGGCGTACCTTCTCGCGAAGGACGGCCTGACGATTAGGGATAACGATCCGGCTTTCTTGCGGCACGTATCCTTATGGTTCGGGCAAATCATGCCCATTCTCCGCAGGCAGCAGATCGGGGAAGGCGGTTCCGTCATCTGCGTCCAGCTGGAGAACGAATTGGATTTCTACGGGTGCAAAGACCCGCGCGGGTATATCGGGGCGTTGCGCGACATGGCATTGGAACATCGGATAGAAGTTCCGTTGATTGCATGCGCGGGCCAAGGCGGACTATACGCGGCATCGGGGCTCGCGGACGGCGTTATCCCGACCTGCAATTTCTATCCGAACGATACGGATCCCGAATTCGAAGAGAAGGTGCTTCAATACCGGGAGCTGCTCGGGGAGAGCAAGCAGCCGCTCATGGTGACCGAGACGAATCGTTCCCATTTCCTGCTGCGGAGATTATTATCGGCCGGCGCCAAGCTGCTCGGGCCCTATCTGCAAGTATCCGGCACGGATTTCGGATTTACGAACGGAACGAATAATTGGGGAGAGCCGCTCGCCTTCTTGACTTCAGACTACGACTTCGGCGGGATGATATCGCCCGAAGGACGGATAAGACCGGAAGTATACGAAGGCCGTCTCCTGAATCGGTTGATTCAAGCCTATGGGTCATCTTTAGCCGAAGCTCTGCCGGCCTTAGAAGCTAGCCGCTTTCGCTTGGCCGACGGCTCTCGGAACGGGTTAATCGGTCCGGTCGCTCTATCGCTAAGCGGGGGAGGACTGCTTGTCTTCCTGCACAATACGTCGGACGAAAGCGTATCGATGTCGCTGATCGGAGCGGGCTTAGAAGAGGGCGTTCCGATGAAGCTAGCCGCGCGAAGCACGATCGCCGTTCCTCATAGCCTTCCGTTGTCCGACTGGGGATATGCGGGACAATTGCTCCATTCGTCCGCCGAGCTGTTTTGGCTGAAATCGCAGGGCGACGAGACGATCGCGGCATTCCATGCGGATACGGAAGGCGAGATGGCTTTCCGATTCGACGAAGCGCTGGAATGGGAGGCGAACGGGGGAGTAGCTGAGAAGGATGGCGGCCGGGTTCGCTTCCGATTCGGGGCTGGCGGCACGGTCTCTGCCTTTAAGGGCGTCGCTTCCGATGGACGCCGGCTCGTCCTTATCGTCATGGATCGGAATACCGCGCTAGCGTTGGAAGACTTCGATCCGGATGGACGAATTCATTGCGAACCTTTACCCGTCTATGACGACAAAACGGTTCCTGTATCGATCGGATGGTCTGCCGCTTCGATCGATCCCGTTGCTCCCGTAGGACCGGCGGACGCCAGAACGATCGAGCATGCGGACTACTTGGAGAAATTCGGCGTGTACCGCGGGTATGCCTGGTACCAGGCGAAGGATACGATGCCGGCCGCCCTGCGTCGCGAAGGCATTCTCGTTCGCCAAGCAAGCGACGTCGTCTCCGTCTACGCGGGCAACGCCTATGCGGGAACGGTCGTACCCGGCGGATCCAGCAGCTTTCTGCCGCACGCGGGCGAGCAAGCGGGGGCGTTCACGGCGAGAACCGAAATCTGGGGACATTCGAATTTCGACGATATAAGGAAGCCCGCGCTGCGGCTGGATTCGATGAAAGGGATTCGCGGGCTCGTCGCCGTGACCAAGGTCAAGGACCTTAGCGGGAATTGGAGAAGGCGACTCGTCGAGGGGGATCGCGCGGGACTCGCGGATGAGGCATTGGACGACCGTTCGTGGCCGATCACGGGCTTCGGCGGCTGGCTCCAGATGGAACGTCCGATGGTCGAATGCTTCCGCAAGTCGTTCGTAGCATCCAGCTACGCCGATTCATGGACTTTGCATTTTAATGGTTTGCAAGGATTGGCGGAAGTATACGCGAATGGTGTAGCCATCGCTTCCGTCACGCCTTTCGATCCTTACGCGGATATATCCTCTGCCGTGAAGCCTGGAGAGAGCGTGCAGCTTTCGGTGTTCCTGAACCGCACACTCGAAGCCTATGCCGGAAGCGTCGTGCTGTACGAAGGGAATGCGGCTCAAGATTGGCGGTTGACGGAATGCGGCGAGGAGGATCTTGCTTCCGATGCGGCAAGCAAGTCCGCCGAAGCGACGGATTGCGAGCTGCCAGTATCGATGAATGCCGGAGAGTCACGTTGGTTATTCGGTAAAATACCGATTCCTCTAAGCGAGGCTGGATGGCGCGTTCTGGTAACGGGTTCAGGCGTGAAGCTTTCAGTATTGTTTCAAGGACGACTCGTTTCCCGGATATGGTTGCCGGGGGGAGATGCCCGTCCGACGATGAGCGGCGGCAGTCCGGATTCGTTCTGGTTACCCGGTCCGTGGTTCTCGGAAAAGGCGGGAGAGTTAGCCGTTTATTTAGAAGCGGTAGATCCGTCAGGTCCATGCGTGATCGATCCATTCTCTTTTATTAAAGCTTGAGAGAAAGGGGACTAACAGATGCAAGCATCAGAAACCGTTACGGTGAAGCAGAGGACGCCCGCCGCGGGCATGTCCCGCATGAAACAGTTTTGGAACAACCGAACACTGCTCCTCATGTGCGCTCCCGCTATCTTGTTTTTCATCATTTTCGCGTATTTGCCGATGCCGGGCTTGTACCTTGCTTTCATTAAGTACAACTACACGGACGGCATTTTCAAAAGCGCGTTCGTCGGCTTCGATAACTTTCGATTCCTCGTCATTAACGGAGACTTATGGCGGCTGACGGTGAACACGGTCCTCTATAACGCGGCCTTTATCCTGCTGGGTAACGTTCTTCAGATCGTCGTGGCGGTTCTCCTGAACGAGCTGCGCAGAAAATGGTTCAAGAAAGTCGCCCAGACGCTCATGTTTCTCCCTTATTTCATCTCCGCGGTTCTGATCGGACTCATCGCGTACAACTTTCTGAGCTACGATTACGGCATATTAAACAGCATACTCACATCGCTGGGTTTAGATCCATTGAAAACCTATTCCAATCCGAATGCCTGGCCTTTCATTATCGTCCTTGTTTACTTATGGCAGTCGACGGGTTATGGCTCCATCGTCTATTTCGCGGCAATCATGGGGCTGGACAACGAGATCATCGAAGCCGCCGAAATCGACGGCGCCAATGCCTACCAGAGAATTATCCACATTATCATTCCGTGGCTGAAGCCGACGTTCATTATCCTGCTCTTGTTCTCGCTCGGCGGTATTCTCAAAGGAAACTTCGGATTGTTCTACAACTTGGTCGGCGCGAGCAATACGGCGCTGTATCCAACGACGGATATTATCGAAACCTACGTCTTCCGCTCCCTGATGAATAACTTTAACTTCTCGATGGGAAGCGCTGTCAGCCTGTATCAATCCTTATTCGGATTTATCATCGTCGTTTCTTGCAACTGGTTCGTCAAAAAAGCATCACCCGACAATTCATTGTTCTAGGAGGCGGCACGAATGGAAAATGTCTCGCGAAGCATTCGGAACAATGCCGCGGAGAGGGTCGTCCGATCGATCGGCTACGGAGTCATAGGATTGTTTTCCCTATGCTGCCTGCTGCCTTTCGTGCTCGTCCTTGGCACGTCGTTCACGTCGGAGCGTGCGATTCAGAAGCATGGCTTTAATTTCTGGCCGAAGGATTTCTCCACGTTCGCCTACAAGATCGTATTCGAGAATCCGGATTACGTGGTCGGGGCTTATGCGGTAACGGCAGCGTTAACCATCGTTGGAACGATATTAGGTTTATTCTTAGTGGCGATGACCGGTTATGCCTTGCAGAGGCCGGATTTCAAGTATCGGAACAACGTCTCCTTCTTTATCTACTTTACGACGCTGTTCTCCGGAGGGCTCGTACCTTTCTACTTGCTTGTCACGCAATATTTGGACTTGAAGGACAACTACCTGGCCGTCCTCCTGCCCGGCTTGCTGAGCCCGTTTCTCATTATCATGATGAAGTCCTTCGTTTCGTCGATCCCGCATGCGATTACCGAATCGGCCAAAATCGACGGCGCCGGGGATTTCACGATCTTCATTCGGCTGATCCTGCCGATGACGACGCCCGCCTTGGCGACGATCGGACTGTTCATCGCACTCGGGTACTGGAACGAATGGTATAACTCGATGCTGTTCCTCTCGCCGGACCTGAAATACCGTCCGTTGCAGCTATTCTTATACAACGTCATTACTAGCGCGGATTTTATCCGGAGTTCATCCGCCGCTTCCAATGTCCCGTTTCGGGATATGCCGCTCGAGTCGATGAAGATGGCGACCGCCATCGTGGCGACGGGGCCAGTCATTCTGTTCTTTCCATTCGTTCAACGTTACTTCATTAAGGGGATTACGGTAGGCGCCGTGAAAGGGTAATGAAACAAGTTGTGCCGGGAGCGCTCGTAAAAGAGACTCCTTCACATATAATGAAATCGGTTTCATTCCGATTTCGAAGTTCAATTAACCCAGGGGAGGAATTGGAATGACAAGAGGAAAAAGAGTAGTCTCGCTCGTAATGTCCATGATTCTGGTCATCGTTCTTGCAGCATGCAGCGGCAACAAGAATAAGGAGGAAAACAGCGCAAGCAATGCGGGGGGCAGCGAGAGCGCGGCAAGCCCGGCGGCAAGCTCCGCGAACGCGGATAGCGGCGCGATCGATACGTCCAAGTTCGTCAAGATCAGCTATGTCGTACTGGGCGACAAGCCTAAAAACGGTCAGTTCGATAAAACGTTGGAAAAAGTCAACAAGCTCATGAAAGAGAAAATCAATGCCGAGCTGGAATGGAAATGGGTAGAGTGGGCGGATTGGTCCACGAAATACAACCTGCTTCTGGCGTCCGGCGAACCGATCGATCTGATTACGATCGCTACGGACTGGCTGGATACATGGAATAACGCTCAGAGGGGCGCCTTTACGCCGCTCGACGACCTTCTGCCGAAGTACGCGCCGCAAACATGGGATTCCATCCCTCAAGAAGATTGGGCGCAATCCAAATATAACGGAAAAATCGTGCTTATTCCCGAGAACGATTATACGCAATGGGTTAACCACGGTATGTTCTATCGCGGAGACTGGGCTAAAGAAGCGGGGATCACAAGCCCGATTACCGATTTCGAAACGCTCGGCAAGTATTTCCAATATATCAAGGACAATAAACCGGACGTCGTGCCTTGGGATGCTACTTCCGGCGGCGTAGCACCTTATATCGGATTCACGAACTCGTATACGGATATGCTTGAGCTTCCGATCGGAACCGGATATATGCCGGCGTTCTACGCGAAGTCGTTCGATGAGAAATACACGGTCGAAAGCCCGATATTCAACGACGTATTCTTGAATATGGCGAAGATGATGAAGGATTGGGCAGACAAAGGCTACTGGCGCGAAGACGTATTGAACTATAAAGGAGATACCCGCACCTTGCTTAAAGCGGGCTTGTCCGGCGCAGACGCGCATCACACGCAAACCTTCGGAACGCTGCGCGTACTGATGGACAATGAGCAGCCGGGCTCCGAGCTCGCGATGTTCCCGTTCTCCGCGACCCGCAAAAATCTGGTCGAACTGTCGATCACGCACGGCGGCACTTCGCTCGGCGCGCATAGCAAAAATCCGGAACGCGCGCTTATGGCTTACGATCTGATCCGCAACGACAAAGAAATTTACCAGCTGCTCAACTTCGGTATGGAAGGCGTTCAATACGAGCTGAAAGACGGCAAACGCGTCAAACCGGCCGGCTATGACGAAAACAGAGATTCGTTCTACTCCGACTTCTGGGGCGGCCGCGTCGACAAATTCGAGATTCCTACCGATACGGTGTGGGATGGCGTATCCCAATACTACGCCGAATACGACACCTACAAAAAGCCATATCCTTACGGACAATTCGTATTCGACAAGAGCAGCATCGATCCTGAGTTGACGGCGATCTCCCAAGTTATCGGCGAGATGGGTCCTGCCATCTTGTACGGTAAAGCGGGCGATCCCGTTAAAGCGGTCGAAGAATTCCGCAACAAGCTGAAAGCCGCAGGCTACGACAAAGTGCTCGCGGAAATTCAGAAGCAAATGGATGCTTACAAAAAACTAATCGAAGGCTAATAGCCGTAACCCCCGGAAATATATAGTCGAACGGAGTGGGGCTGTCCGAGAGGACAGCCCCGCTCTATTCAATAAGCAAAGAGAGGTCAAGAGCATGAAAAAAAGAGGAACCATCTTCATAGGGATTGCTCTGATCTGCGTGATAGTTGGAGGAGGAGTCTATATGTGGGAACAAAACAGAGGAGAGAAAGGTCCGGGCAAGGCCAAGGCATTCGACGCTGAAGCGATAGAGCTGCAGCTCCAAGATGGCTATGAAGGATTCGAGGGGTGGGGTACGTCGCTCGCTTGGTGGGGTCATGCGCTAGGGGGCTGGAAGGACCAAGCTCAGGCGAACAACGTCATGGATCTGATCTTCGACCCGGCTAAGGGGCTTGGACTTAATATCGTGCGATATAATATCGGCGGCGGCGAGAATCCGGCGTACGATACGATGCGGCCAGGCGGAGATATTCCCGGATTTCAGCCGGAGAAAGGCCGTTGGGATTGGGAAGCGGACGCTAATCAGAGGGCAATTATGCAGGGAGCCATTGCGCGCGGCGTCAATATCGTAGAGGCGTTCTCGAACTCCCCGCCTTACTGGATGACGATCAGCGGTTCGGTCACCGGCGCGGAGAACGGAGGTAACAACTTAAGAGAAGATTCTTATGATGCTTTTGCGGACTATTTAACAGAGGTCGTGAAGGCGTACCGGGATCGGTGGGGGATCACCTTCAGATCATTGGACCCGCTCAATGAACCGTCTTCCAGTTGGTGGATTAAAGGCAATCAGCAAGAGGGAAGCCATTTCGATTTGGATAAGCAGGCGGAAATCATACGTAAGACGGCCGATTCTCTTCAACGTAAGGGGCTGACGGGAACGATCGTCAGCGCGCCGGATAGCAATAGCATCGACGAAACCTTGGGAGCGCTCGAGATCTACGATACGGCGACGCGTCAAGCGATAGGCCAGATCAACGCCCACTCCTATAACGGCACCAAAATGAAAGAGCTTCGCGCTCTCGCCGAGCAGTTGGGGAAGCCTCTGTGGATGTCCGAGTACGGAACGGGCGGCGACGCTTCCCACAGCCATGAGGATCTGACAAGCGCGATGGAATTGGCCACGCGGATCATGACCGATCTGAAGATCATGCAGCCGAAGGCGTGGATTTATTGGCAGGCCGTCGAGGATGAAGGGGCCCAAAACAACTGGGGCTTCATACACGCTAACTTTAATGGAGAAGAGCACTATGAGCTAACGAAGCAGTATTATGCGATGGCTCAATTCAGCAAGTTTATTCGTCCGGGTTCCTTGATCGTGCCTACTGCGGACGAACAAACGCTAGCTGCTTATGATCCTGAAGCTAAGCAATTATCGATTGTCGTCCGCAATGGCTGGATCGATCGCAAAACGGTCATAGATTTGACGCCTTATCATATCGAGAGCGCCAAAGCTGAAGCCTATCGGACATCGGCTACGGAGAATATGCAACAGATTGACGCAATACCTCTCTACGAGAATGGGTTTGAGGTCGCTTACGCCGAAAATTCGATTACGACGGTTATCATCAAGGGGATCGAGTTAAAATCATGAATAGCAAAGTGAAGAGAGGAGAGGCGTGAAACCCTTTTCAATAAACGCGTGATTTTGCTATAATGTGACGATGAAGCTGACTGCAGGAAGGGATAATGTTCCTATGAAGCAGGTTACCATATACGATATAGCCAAAGAAGCAAAAGTATCGGTTGCCACCGTATCCAGAGTGTTGAACGGAACCGCTCCGGTAAAGATCTCTACGAGAGCGAAGATAGAGGCGCTGATTCAGAAGCACCAGTTTCAGCCGAACGCGATGGCAAGAAGCCTTCTATCCAAAGAAACGGGAATCATCGGCGTGATCCTGCCCGACCTCACCAATCCCTTCTTCCCGGAAGTGTTTGCCGGCGCGGAGAAGGAAGCGCAAGAATCGGGACATACGTTCCTGCTGTGTAATACGATGGGCGACTATGCGAAAGAGTCCGAATATCTGAACATCATGCAAGAGAAACGGGTAGACGGCATTCTCTTTATCGGGGGGCGGATTAACCTCAAGGAATGCGAGCCCGATCTCGTGCAGGAAATGGTCGAGCATGCGAAAAAGATCCCGATGGTGCTGATTAACGGAAACTTAAGGGATACCGAACTGACCCGCGTCGCGACGGACGAATACGCGGGAACGATGCTCGCCATGCGTCATTTGATCGAGTTGGGCCATAAGCGAATCGGCTTCATCGGCGGCGAAAGCCACATGACGACGACGTCCAACAAGCTACGCGCATTTCGCAAGTCTTTGAGGGACGCGGGGCTTCCGGTAAGGGAAGATTGGATATTGCCGGACAGCTTCTCCATGGAATCGGGAAAGCAACAGATGGAGAATCTGCTGGAAAAGAAGGATCGGCCTACCGCCGTCTGCTGCGTGAACGATTTTACGGCGATCGGAGCAATTAAGACGGCGATCGAGCACGGCTTGAAAGTGCCAGACGACATGTCGATCGTCGGATTCGACGATATTCCGCTAGCCCACCATGTCATACCCGAGCTGACGACCGTATCCCAGCAAGCGAGCGAGCTAGGACGGACAGCCATGAAAGTGCTTCGGCAGTTGATAAACAAAGGGAAAGTGAAGAAACTGACTTCGCTAGAGCCGCAGCTCGCGGTCAGGCAAAGCACGGCGCCCGCAATGATGCCCTCGTATTCCGAATCGTTCAGAGAGATCAGCTCGGGATGAAGCTCGCTCAACATAATGTTCATTCATAAGTGCCTATCGTACGCCTTGCGGAAATCCGCCGGGCGTTCTTTTTTTTCTAGATGGCCGCCTCCGCAATGAACGTGGCGACGATTCTGCTGATCTTTTTTCAAAATTTCCTTGCGCGTTCAAGTGACCTTCCTACGCGCGTCGACGACGATGCTCGTCACGTTGCCGATCATCGTCTCGTATCCGTTCATGCAGAAATTTTTTATCGGCGGCATTACGATCAGGGCCGTCAAAGAGTAATTGTCGCATATAGCTTGTACCGGATTGTTACGCCATGCGCTCGTGTGGTATCCTTATACGTCAAGACATGACCGGAGATCAAGACGTTTCACTTAAGGAGACCTTATGACATTTAACGAATTAAAGCTAATCCCCCAAATTCTGAAGGCACTGGCGCAAGAAAACTACGCGACGCCGACGCCGATCCAGGAGAAGTCGATTCCGGCCGTACTGGCGGGCAAAGACTTGCTCGGCTGCGCCCAGACGGGGACGGGAAAGACGGCGGCTTTCTCGCTTCCGATCATTCAGCTGTTAACCGAGAACGCCGGCAAGCAAGGCGGCAAAAGACGCGTACGTTCCTTGATCCTGACCCCGACGAGGGAACTCGCGATTCAGATCGCCGAGAACATCGACGCTTACAGCCGGTTCACCGGCTTGCGCAACCTGTCCATCGTGGGCGGCGTGTCGCAGAAGCCGCAGGAGCAGGCGCTGGCCCAAGGGACGGATATCGTTATCGCGACGCCGGGGCGCCTGATCGATCTCATTAACCAGAAGCATATCGACTTGCAGCACGTCGAAATTCTCGTTCTCGACGAAGCGGACAGAATGCTCGACATGGGCTTCATCCACGACGTCAAAAGAATCATCGCCAAGCTACCCGTCAAGAGACAGACGTTGTTCTTCTCGGCGACGATGCCTCCCGAGATCGCCGACTTGGTCAAGTCGCTGCTCAAAGATCCGGTGAAGGTGGAGATTACTCCGGTATCTTCGACGGCGGAGCGCATTCGGCAGTCGGTGTACTTGGTCGACAAGGAAAACAAACAAAAGCTGCTGAACGATCTGCTGCAGGATCGGTCCATCGCATCCGCGCTCGTGTTCACCCGCACGAAGCACGGAGCGGACCGCGTCGCTCGCGGCCTGAACAAGGCGAACGTGACCGCGCAGGCGATCCACGGCGACAAGTCGCAGAACTCGCGCCAAGCGGCGCTGAACAACTTCAAGAACGGCACGACGCGCGTGCTCGTCGCGACCGATATCGCCGCGCGGGGCATCGACGTGGACGAATTGTCCCACGTCATCAACTACAACCTGCCTAACATTCCGGAGACGTACGTCCATCGCATCGGCCGCACGGGCCGGGCCGGTCTTAGCGGGATCGCGATTTCGTTCTGCGAATATGAAGAAGTACCGTATTTGAAGGCGATCGAGAAGCTGATCGGCAAGCGGGTTCCCGAAGTGAAGGATCACGAGTATCCGATGCTGAACACAACGAAGTCGGAGCCTGCTCCGAGCAACGGCGGAGGGCGCCAGAATAACGGACGTCAGAACAGCGGGCAACAGCCGAGACAGGATCAACGGCCGCGGCAAGAACAACGGCCGAAGCAAGAGCAGCGTCCTCGGCAAGAACAACGTCCAAGGCAAGAGCAAGCCCAGGGGGCGGGACGTCAGCCGTCGAATATCGGCGGTCAACGTCCGAGAAGCAAGTCGGGTCAGGGACAGCGATCCCAACAGCAACAGCCTCAACCCAGATAAGACTTGATTACGCATAGCCGTCCCATCGGCAGAAGCCATCTGCCGGAGGGACGGTTTTTTCGTACGCGATCGCACAAGTACGTTGGCCGGGAGCAGCATAACGGTAACTTTTTCCGTTATTTCGATCGGATTAGCCGACAGGTTGCAGATAGAGGAAACTTTTTCCTCTAAAACTCAGGGGATTGCGCGCGGAACTTTTTTTGAGCGAAATAACGGAAAAATGATCCGTTACCGGCCGCATCTCATGCAGATCGGTACTAAATAGAGGAACTTATTTCCGCTATTCCATCACCGACGCCGAATCGGCTCCGCGTCGCGCGAGCAGAATAAATTTCCTAGAGGTTCGAAAGTCGGTCGTTTCTTTTTGACCGGTTCTTTCGTTATATTAGCGAGAAGTCTATAGAACAGGTGGAACGAAGATGGCGAACACCGTCCTGATCGTCGAAGACGAACGGATTTTACGCGAAATTATCAAGGATTATTTCCTGAACGAAGGATACGAGGTGCTGGAAGCCGGAGACGGGAAAACGGCGCTTGCCTTGTTCCAAGAACATTCGGTTCAATTGATCTTGCTCGACATCATGCTGCCCGAGCTCGACGGCTGGTCCGTATGCCGGCGCATTCGCAAGACGTCGGACGTCCCGATCATCATGCTGACCGCGCGCGTGGACGAAGACGACACGTTGCTCGGGTTCGAGCTCGGCGCGGACGACTACGTGACGAAGCCTTACAGTCCGCCCGTCCTGCTGGCGCGGGCGAAGAGACTGATCGAAAGCCGCTCCCGCAGCGACAGGGCCGCTCAATCCGCCGGAAGCGGGACTAACGGCAACGGAGGCGCGGGCGACACGTTATCGCTGAGCGGAATCAAGATTCATTTTCTGTCGCGAACGGTCACGGCGGACGGCGAGCCGGTCGGGCTGACGCATACCGAATTCGAGATTCTCGCGTACCTGATGCAGAACGAGGGGATCGTCATCTCGCGCGAGCAACTTATTACGAAAATATGGGGTTACGAGTACGCGGGGGACGACCGGACGATTAACACCCATATCCGCAACGTGAGAACGAAGCTGGGCGATAAGGCGAAGCTGATCATGACGGTCGTCCGGACGGGCTATAAATTCGAGGACGGCTTATGAGGATCGGCATCGTACCGAAGCTGTTTCTGCTGACGATCGCGCTCTGTTCGACGATATTGGCGGTCATTTACGTCGGACAGACGATTTTCTTCAAGGATTACTACGCGAACCGGAAAGTGAACGACATCAAGGCGAACATCGCCGCGTTCGAACAACAGCCGGTAGCCGGGAACGTTACGGCGAGCTCGGTCAGGCAACGGGAGCAAGAATTTTACCGCAACAACAACACGTGGATTACGACGCTCGACCGTCACGGCAATCTGGCCCGTTCCGACGACTTCTATCTCGACTTCATTCCGCAGAACGTGGATCCGAAGCCCGATGCGCCTTACCGAATTCCGCTTTACCACTTGATCGGCTCGGACAAAATCGAGGAAGCGAAGTCGCTGATCGCCCCCAAATCGAAAGCGTACTTGTCCGTCGTGATGGACGAGGGCGTACCCGTCACGCCGGTGTACGTTCAAGACGCGAGCAGCCGGACGATGTGGAGCAACGATCTGTTGTCGAAACGCGTAGAAGAAATCAACATCCGGATCAAAGAAGAATACGTCCAGTATGAGAAAAATCTGAAGGAAATCCGCAAGAAAGCGGCCGAGGCGGCATTGGAGCAGAAAGAATCGTCGCTGAACGCCACCCCGACAGTCAAAGTCGACCAACGCGAGTTCGTGAAAATAGAGCCGCAGCCGACGCTCGAACCGTCCTTGGATTTTGTCGTGGACATCGAACAGCCCGCGGAGTACGACATCGGCGTCATCGTCGACGCCGTATTCCCGGATCCGAACGGGACGTCGAATCTTCTCTATTCGAATCGTCTCTTCCTGGAGCGGATCAAGCAGTTCCAAGAGGAGCTGCTGTTCGGCGAGGAGAGGACGGACGACGGCTTGCTGCATACGACCGATTACGAGGAGAGCGGCGTGAAGTACAAGCTATTCGTTCATCGGATCGTCGGCGGAGACGGGGCGCCTTCGTATATTTTCGCCATGGCGTCTCTGCAGCCCGTCGACGAAGCGGTAAGCATGATTCAGGACTATTACGTGTACATCGTCCTGTTCGTCGTCGTTCTCGTCTTGCTGGCGTCGCTGTATTATTCGCTGAAAATCGCGAGGCCGCTGCTGCGGATCAACCGCACGGCGAAGAAGATCGCGGATCTGGATTTTACCGAATCGCTCCCCGTCCGTTCCAAGGACGAGATCGGCGAGCTGTCGCGCAGCATCAATTCGTTGTCGGCCACGCTTCACGGCTACATCGGGCAGCTGCGCCAAGACATCGAGAAGGAGAAGCGGCTGGAGACGACCCGGAAGGAGTTCATCTCGGGCGTGTCGCACGAGCTCAAGACTCCCCTCAGCGTCATGAAGAGCTGCATCTCGATTCTGAAGGACAACGTGGCGAGCCATAAGAAAGAATACTATTTCGAAGCGATGGAGAAGGAAGTCGACAAGATGGACCTGCTGATCGTGGACATGCTGGAGCTGGCCAAGTTCGAGTCCGGCACTTACGCGATGAAGATGGACGTCTTCCGGATCGACAAATCGATCGAGGCGATTCTGGAGCCGCTCGAGCTTTCGATCGCGAACAAACGATTGCGCGTCAAGACGCAGCTCGCGCCCGTCGAAGTCGTCGCCAACGCGAACCGGATCGAGCAGGTCGTCACGAACTTCATGACGAACGCCATCCGCTACACGCCGGAAGACCAGCTCGTTCTCGTATCGACGATCGAAGACGGGGGGCGCGTCGCCGTCTGCGTGGAGAATAAGGGCGCCCATATTCCGGAAGAGCAGCTGGACAAAATCTGGGACCGCTTCTACCGGGCGGACTCGTCCCGGCAGCGTTCGCAAGGAGGCACCGGACTCGGACTCGCCATATCCAAAAACATTCTGGAGCTGCACGGCGCGGAATACGGCGCGGCGAACACGGACGACGGCGTCGCCTTCTACTTCTACCTGAACGTGAACGAAGAAGACGAATAGACGAATCCTAAATCTTTATCTCATCTTTATTTCGGCTCCACTTCGCCTTGATTCGCGGGAATTACAATGACGGCATGAGAAAATACATCAAACGCCTTACGTTAATTGTCGTGATTGTAGCCATAGCAGCGGTCATTTTGCACAATCAAGTCGAAGGGGGAGTGACGGGAAGTAAGTCCGACGAAGCGGCGGAAGCCGGAACGGGTCATCTAGCGGGGAATCAGGGAGACCCCGTCCAGCCGTCGGCGATCGACGAGTCGTTCGGGCCGTTAGCGGGTAAAACGATCGTCGTCGACGCGGGACACGGCGGCAAGGACGTCGGCTCGATCGGGAAGAACGGCTCGTACGAGAAGGACGCCACGATGCCGGCCGCGCTCGAGCTCAAGCGGCAGTTGGAAAGCAAAGGGGCGACCGTCGTCTTGACGCGGGAGACGGACGATAAGATTCCGCTCGAGGAGCGGGTGGACATCGCGGCCGACGAAACCGCGGATCTGTTCATCAGCATCCACTTCGACGCTTACGAGGATCGGAACGTCACCGGGATGACGACTTATTACAACAAAGAAGAGGACATGCGCTTCGCCGAGCTCGTTCACGAGCGTCTGGCGAAGCTGGGAACGAAGGACAGAGGGGTGCAGTTCGGCGATTATTTCGTGCTTCGGGAAAATGCGAGACCGTCGATCTTGCTGGAGCTGGGTTACATCTCGAACGAGCAGGACGAGAAGCGGATGATGACGGATGCGTTCCGGGAGCAGGCGGCGACCGCCATCGTCGAGGGGGTCGTCGTATGCCTCGCATAGAACGGCAACCTACGGCCGCCTCGCGCGATCGCACCCAGACATTATTCGATCATCTACTTCAACCTCATCTGGACGATCTGCGGAAGTATTGCTTTTACTTGGCGAAATCGAAGTGGGACGGGGAAGATTTGTGTCAAGAAACGCTGGTCAAGACGATGCAATATTTCGCGAAGGTGGAACCACTCCAGAATAGCGTCAAGCCGTTCTTGTTCCGCGTCGCCCGTAACCTGTGGATCGACCAATACCGCGCGTACAAGAAAAAAGGAGAACTCGTCCTATTCGACGCCGATCTCGCGAACCCGACGTTCGACGCGGATTACGGGGAAATCCGGAGCTGGGCGGAGCGATTCGCGGAGACGATTCCGAGAAGGAATATCGCGATCTGGCTGTTGTGCGATTATTACGGCTATTCGATGCAGGAGATCGCCGTGGACATGCGGTGCACCGTCTCGATCGTCAAATCCGTCCTGTTCCGGACGAGGAAAAGGATCCGCGAGCTGGCGAACAGGCCGGTTTCGCGTCAGGCAGGCCAAGAAACGGGACCGTTCGCGGAACGGCTGTCGAGAGCGATTCTGACCGATAACCCGCAATGGCTGATGGCTTAGCGAGATGATATGCAAAATAAGCAAGAGCCCCGGAGAAATCCGCGGCTCTTGCTTTGTATGGTATGGAATTTTGTTAATTATCGTAGGGGTCGATCGTTCGAATGGTGCCGTCGTCGTTGTAGACGAGCTCGGTGAACTTGACGCTTCGTTTATTGTCGGCGCCGCCCGACAAGGAGCTGTCGTGATAGAACAAATACCATTTGCCACCGTAGGATACGATCGAGTGGTGCGTCGTCCAGCCGATAACGGGAGTCAGAATTTTGCCTTTGAACGCGAACGGGCCTTTCGGGTTATCGCCGATGGCGTAGACGATGTTATGCGTCGTCCCCGTCGAATAAGACAAATAGTATTTATCGTTATATTTGTGAACCCACGGCCCTTCGAAGTATCTTCGTTCTTCGTCCCCTGCGACGATGGGGTGGCCGTGCTCGTCCGTAATGGAGATTTCCGTTGGCGATTCCTTGAACGTCAGCAGATCGTCGCTCAGTTCCGCGACCATCGGGCCGAGCGCGGGCTGAGATCCGGACGGGCCTGCGGCATCCGGGACGAACGCGCCGGTCTGCCATTTCTCGAGCTGGCCGCCCCATAGGCCGCCGAAATACATGTAATATCGGCCATCGTCGTCGGCAAGGACAGCCGGATCGATGCTAAAGCTGCCCGGAATCGGGCTCTCTTGCGCCGCGAACGGCCCTGCCGGGGAGTCGCCGGTCGCGACGCCGATCCGAAAGACGTCTTCGCGGTCTCTCGCCGGGAAGAACAAGTAATATTTGCCGTCCTTGCAAGCGGCGTCGGGCGCCCAGAGCTGTTGCTTGGCCCACGCGACGTCCCGAAGATGAAGCGCTTCTCCGTGATCCGTACAGGATTCCAGATTCTCGTCGATAGAGAGGACATGGTAATCCTCCATGTCGTATTGATCTCCGTTATCGTTCGACGCGTTTTCTTTGTCGAGATCATGGGAAGGGTACACGTAAATTTTGCCTTCGAAGACGTGGGCGGAAGGGTCCGCCGTATACATATGGGTAACGATAGGGTTATTTTGCTTGAGCGGATTCGTCATTGCGGTACCTCCCCTGGTTTCTTCGGTAAGTTCTCCTCGCATCATACCAAATGTTTCGAAAAACCGAACCCCTACAAAGTTATGAATATATCCTAAAAAGTTTAGGACTTGTTTCGCGATGATTGGCCTCGTGGTAACATGAAAGGATAGAGCTGGCATGGGGAAGGCCCCGTTACCGTACGGCCGGATAAGGAGAAGTACCCGAAATGAAAGACGACGATGCGATTTTCGACCGGGGATTCGATAGCTTAACGTCGCTTGCCGACGCGATCGGCGAAGCGCTTCTTTGTCCGGTTACGATAGAGGACGCCCACCATCGATTAATCGCTTATAGCTCGCACGACGAACAGAGCGATCCGGTGCGGATCGCGACGATCATCGGCCGCCGCGTGCCCGAGTACGTCGTTCGGGAGCTATGGAGCAATGGCATCATGGGCAAGCTGAACGAAAGCGACGATCCGGTTCTTGTGCCTTCCATCGAGGGCATCGGCTTCGGAGACCGGTTGGCCGTCGCCGTTCGCAGAAGGAACGACGTGCTCGGGTATATTTGGGCGCTGGAAGTCGGGAAACGATTCGGACCCGAAGATCTGACACTGATGAAGATAGCCGCCTCGGCCGTTAAATCGAACATTCTCGAACTGGAAATGAGGAACCGGATAGACGAGAAGGAGCATCAGGAGTTTTTCTGGCAAATGCTCACGGGCAACTACGGCTCCGGCGACCGCATCCAGGCGAGAGCGGGCAAGCTGGGCGTCGTTCTTCCTCCTCTTTACCATGTTTTCGTATTCGAATACGGCTCGGAGATCTCGGAGGAGACGCGCCGGCGCATTCGTTACGTCATACACGCGAATCCGCAGGATAAGATCGCCTTACACCTCGTGAACGGCAAGCGCTTGGTCGTTTTATCGGGGCAAGGCTCGGAGGCTTTCGTCCAGCGGATGATCGGCAGGCTCGGCCCGTCGGTCGCGAACGCGGGAGCGGGACTTCCTTCCGGAGATTACGCGTCCGCGGAGAAGCGATATCAAGAAGCGCTGAGCGTGCTGAGCGTTCGCGAGAAATTCCCGGAACGATGTAAGGATATCTACCGATACGAGGAGCTCGGCTTCTATCGATTTCTCCCGAGGATGGCAGAGGAGCGGCGAGAGCACAAGCACGTCGACGCCAGCATCCGAAAGCTGCAGTCGTACGATCTGGAGCATCAATCGGATATGCTGCGTACGCTCGAATTATTCTTGTCAAGCGATAGCAACGTGAAGATAACGGCCGAAACCCTTCATATTCATACGAATACGCTAACGTACCGGCTGAAGCGCATCGAGGAAATCGGCGACATCGACCTCGACAGCATGCACCGGAAGGTCACGCTCTATTTGGAAATGCAATTGATAAAATTCGCCGAATAACCTCTTTGTGGAAAAAGACGAAAGCTCGCGCGAACTTTTTCGTTTTTCGACGAATCGCATGTTCGGCTCCTCTTCTATACTTGGTGTGTAGGAAAGCTTACATTACACGGACCAATTGAGGGGGAGCTTCCATGCTGATCGGAATACCGAAAGAAATCAAGAACAACGAGAATCGGGTCGCGATAACGCCCGCCGGAGTCGTTTCCCTCTCGAACAACGGACATCGAATCAAAGTCGAGAAGGACGCCGGTCTTGCCAGCGGCTTCACGAACGAGGAATACCGCTTTGCAGGAGCCGAAATCGAAGAGCGGGCCGAAGACGTCTGGGCGTCGGAGATGGTCATGAAGGTCAAGGAACCGCTCGCGTCGGAATACCGGTATTTCCGCCCGGGCCTGATCTTGTTCGCCTATTTGCATCTGGCCGCGGAGCCCGCGCTCGCCAAAGCGCTCACGGAGTCGGAAGTGACGGCGATCGCCTACGAGACGGTCGAAGTTGGGCGAGCCCTGCCTCTCCTTACGCCGATGAGCGAAGTGGCGGGCAGGATGTCGGTTCAGATCGGCGCGCAGTTCCTGGAGAAGCCTTACGGCGGCAAGGGCATCTTGCTCGGCGGCGTCCCGGGCGCGAAGCGGGGCAAAGTGACGATCATCGGTGGCGGCGTCGTCGGAACGAACGCGGCCAAAATCGCGGTCGGACTCGGAGCCGACGTCACGATCGTCGATCTCAGCGCGGACCGTTTGCGTCAGCTGGACGATATTTTCGGCTCGCGGCTCAACACGCTCATGTCGAATCCGATGAACATCGCCGAAGCGGTCGCGGAATCCGATCTGGTCATCGGCGCGGTTCTCATTCCCGGCGCGAAGGCGCCAAAGCTTGTGACGGAACGGATGATCGAATCGATGAAGCCGGGCTCCGTCGTCGTCGACGTCGCGATCGACCAAGGCGGCATTATCGAGACGGTCGACCGGATCACGACCCACGACGACCCGACATTCGTGAAGCACGGCGTCCTTCATTACGCGGTGGCGAACATGCCGGGAGCGGTGCCGAGAACATCGACGATCGCCTTGACGAACGCGACCGTGCCCTATGCCGTACAAATCGCCAATAAAGGCGTTAGGCAAGCGGCGCTAAGCAATCCGGCGCTCGCGATGGGCGTCAACACGGCCGCCGGAAGGGTGACCTACAAAGCGGTCGCGGCGGATCTGGGCTACGATCACGTCGCTTTCGACGAAGCGCTGGCGCTCGCCGCGCGGCCGGCTTGACGGCTTGATGGCATCTGGAGGACGATAATTGCGATCTAGGACTATCCATGGAAAACCGAATGTGTTATGATTGCCGCAAAGTTAATATTTGGTTGGAGAACCGGAGACACCACAAAGCTCGGCTGCGCGATTCGCGCGGTTTAAGAGTTCGTGGTGTTTTTTCATTTGGGGAAAAGGGGGGTGACTTCAAAGTGCGGCGTTGGAAAAAAACGCGACTGCAGTTGTTGACACAGAGAACAGAGAAAATAGAATTGCAGTGTGGCACGCAGATGAGCATTGAGCGTTGATCGAATTGACAGCGCTGTCATTCGTTTTTTACCTCATTCAAAGGAGATTCATATGACAAAATTCTATTCATTCCTCAAGAAACCGCAAGGCTTGTTGGCGTTATCCTTGGCGCTTGTCATTCTCGGAAGCTTGTTCGCGGGAATGTTCAATACGTCGGTCTATTCCGTGAAGGTCAAAGAAATTCAGTTCAAGGCCGATCACGGCACGCTGAACGGGTTGCTGTACATGCCGGGCGGAGCGGGAGCGAACGATCCGCGGCCGGTCATCATTACGACGCACGGATATTTGAACACGAAGGAAATGCAGGACGCTCCCGCCATCGAAATGTCCAGGCGCGGCTATATCGTCCTGGCACTTGATCAATACGATCACGGAGATTCCCGCTGGAGCGCCGATATCCCGGTGGAGAGCGCTTTCTTTACCTTCTGGATTTACTCCCAATACGACGCGGCTAAGTATATTTACGGGCAGGACTATACGATGAAGGACGACAAGGGCAACGCGTACGTCGCCGTAGGCGGACACTCCATGGGCGGCTTCTCGTCCATGATGGCCATGTATCATGACGAACTGAATGCATTGAAGACCGGTTACCGGATGATCTACGCGGGAATTTCGGCGGGCGCGGATTATTCCCTCTCTTCCGTCGTCGTTCCTCCGGATCAGATGTTGGCGGCGTACGGCAACCGGACGGTAGGGATGGTCGCCGGCCGATACGACGAGTTTTTCTTCAACAAGTCGGACGCGGAGAAGAGCGCCGAGGAGAAAAAAGTCGCAGGCTCGGTTACGCATAAGGACTACAAAGCCACGATTTCGGGCAAGGCGTTTCTCGGATTGCCGGCGGACGCCCAAACCGCGGAAGGCGGCAAATTCTATCAAGCGCAATCCGGCGACCTGAAGCTGGAAGACAAGGTCGTTCGCCCGTCCGAGACCGGCGAGCGCGTCCTCTACACGCCTAACGAGACCCATCCTTGGAACCATATTTCCACGGCGACGACGGCGGATTTGATCGACTTCTACGCGTACGCTTTCAAAGACGTCATCTCTCCGAACCAGACCGGCGCGGATATGGGGTCGGGCAATCAAATCTGGTGGCTGAAGGAAGCGTTTAACTGCGTCGCCTTGATCGGTTTCTTCCTGATGATCGTTCCGCTCAGCAGCCTGCTGCTTCGGGTGCCGTTCTTGAGGAAAGCCGTGACGGAACCGATCGCGACCGTATCCGCGCCCGCGACCGGCAAGCAGAAATCCGTCTATTGGGCGGCGATCGCCTTCAGCACGCTCGTTCCGGCCATTTTGTACCCGACGTTGATGGATAAGAAAGCAGGGAGCATCGACGCGCTCGGCACGACTGCCATCGTCATGCTTGTCTTGTTCGCGGTCGTAGCCGCAGCCGCATTCGTCATGGCGAACGCGAAGAAGGACGATGCCGCCGCCAGCGCCAAAATGAAAAACATCGGCAAGGGCGGCGCGTTGCTCGCGGTCGCGTCCCTCGTGCTGTGGCTCATGTTCGACAGGGCCGCGCACCTGTTCCCGCTTAGCCCTTTCTTTAACGAACCGACGACGAACCAAATCGTGTATTGGGCCGTGGTCGTGGCAGTCATCACCGCGCTCGTCACCTTCGCGTTCCATTACTTCTCCAAGAAGGACGCGGGGACGAGGTTCAGCCACTACGGCATCAGCCTGAATCCATCGACGATCTTGTCCAGCCTGTGCGCGGCGCTTATCGCGGTGGCGATCGGTTATGCGGTGCTGTACGCGGTTCAAGCGATATTCGGCACCGACTTCCGCATCTGGACGTTTGCCGTCCGTACGCTTAAGATCGAGCATTTGATTACCGCGTTAAGGTATTCGCCGTTCTTCCTGATCTACTATTTCATCAGCGTCGTTGCGCTGAACGCGAATACGCGCGGCGCGAAGGGCGGGTATGCGCTGTCCATCGTGTTGAACGTGGGCGGTCTGGTCTTGTGGCTGGCTGGCCAGTACGGCATGGACTTCATGTCTGGCGTCGGGATGTACCCGGCTCAGGCGTTGAACGGCATTCTGCTATTCGCGCTGGTACCGAGCTTGATTATCGCCGCGGTATACGCGCGCAAATTATTCGAGAAGACGAACAACGTATGGCTGGCGGCGTTCTTGAATACGCTGCTGTTCACGATGATTTCCGTGGCGAACACAACGATGTATTGGAATTTGGTTTGACGGATAACTTTCATCACGTTTGTTCGAAAAGATCGCCTATTTTCGGCGATCTTTTTGCATGGAGCACGCCTTGATCGAAAATCGATCCACTATCGCAACGATAGGCCGCGCGGTAACATGATTATGCTGCTGCGGAAATGAAGCGTTGGAGCTCGCGGCCCGTCCGGCGTGAATAGGATACCGGCGACAAGCTTCGGGGAGATTGACGCACTTTTCGATTTGCGTCTATAATAAACTCAAGTTGATAACGTGATGGAGAAACGGAGATCCACATCGATTGCTCGTCCGAATAGGGCGGTATTGCGATGCGGGTCTCTTTTTCCATTATTACGCTTGATGTGGAGGGTTGGCGTTATGTGCATCGAGAATCAGACCGTTTGGCCGGCCGTGAAGACGGCCAAAGAGATGGAAGCGGCGCTATCCACCCCGTTCTCTTACGTGGTGCTATTAGGCGGGCACCTCGGTCAAATGAGGTCATTGGTAGAACTCGCGGAGAAGAGCGGCAAGAAAGTGCTGCTGCACGCGGATTTGGTCGACGGGCTGAAGAACGATGAGTACGCGGCCGAGTATTTGTGCCAGCACGTCAGGCCCGCGGGATTGATATCGACCCGCGGCAGCGTCATCCTGAAGGCGAAGCAGAACAAGCGGATCGCGATCCAGCGTCTGTTCTTGATAGACACGGGAGCACTCGATAAAAGCTACGCGCTGCTCGAGAAGACGAAGCCGGATTTTATCGAGGTATTGCCCGGCATCATTCCGCACTTGATCCGGGAAGTGAAGGAACAGACGGGCATACCGGTCATCGCGGGCGGGCTCGTCCGTACGATTGAGGACGTTCGGACTGCCTTGGAAGCAGGGGCGACGGCGATCACGACGTCGCGACGGGAATTGTGGAAACCGTTAGGCGAAGTGTACTAAAGCATAAATGGGAGCGGGTGAGGCATTCGCCGATGGAACGGTATATTCTTTCTTTGGATCAAGGCACGACGAGCACGCGGGCGTTGCTCGTGAACGCGCAAGGCAACATCGCGGCGATGGCGCAGCGGGAGATCGTTTTAAGTTATCCGCATCCCGGCTGGGTGGAAGGGGACGCGGAGCAAATCTGGCGATCGGCCGTCGACGTCGTCGAACGGGTGCTCGCGGAGCCGAACGTCGGCGCGGACCGGATCGCGGGCATCGGCATTACGAACCAGCGGGAAACGGCGGTCGTCTGGGACCGTTCAACGGGAGCGCCGGTCTATCCCGCGATCATCTGGCAATCCCGGCAGACCGCGGACATCTGCGAGCGGTTGAAGAGGGATGGGCACGAGGAAACCGTCAGAAGCAAGACCGGGCTGCGGATCGACCCGTATTTCTCCGGTACGAAGATCGCCTGGATCTTGGAACAGGTGCCGGGCTCCCGGGAGAAGGCGGAGCGGGGCGAGCTGCTGTTCGGTACGATCGACAGCTGGCTCATCTGGAAGCTGACGGCCGGCCGCGTCCACGTGACGGACGTATCGAACGCTTCGCGCACGCTGTTGTATAACATCTACGAGAAGCGTTGGGACGACGACTTGCTGGCGATGATGGGCGTGCCAAAGGGGATGCTTCCGGAGGTGCGTTCTTCATCGGAGGTGTTTGGGGAGACCGACGCCGCCTTGTTCGGTCGGGCGATTCCGATCGCCGGAGTCGCGGGAGACCAGCAAGCGGCCTTGTTCGGGCAAGGCTGCTACGAGCAAGGCAGCGTCAAGAACACGTACGGAACCGGTTGTTTCATGCTCATGAACACGGGCTCGAAAGCGATCGCGTCCGATTCGGGATTGTTGACGACGATCGCGTGGGAGGTCGGGGGCGAACTGGTGTACGCGCTCGAAGGAAGCGTGTTCGTGGCGGGCGCGGCGATCCAGTGGCTCAGGGACGGGCTCGGCTTCATCGCGGACGCGGCCGATAGCGAACGGCTCGCCGAGTCGGTCGAGTCGGCGGAAGGCGTGTACGTCGTGCCGGCGTTCGTCGGCTTGGGTACGCCGCACTGGAACAGCGACGTTCGCGGATCGGTGTTCGGCATCACCCGCGGAACGACGAAAGCGCACCTCGTGCGGGCGACTTTGGAATCGCTCGCGTACCAGACGAAGGACGTACTGAAGGCGATGGAGCGCGACGCCGGCATGAAGCTGTCGAGATTGGCGGTGGACGGCGGCGCGGTCAAGAACGGCTTCTTGATGCAGTTTCAGTGCGACATGCTCGGCGTTCCGGTCGAGAAGCCGGTCGTGAACGAATCGACGGCGCTCGGCGCCGCCTTCTTGGCGGGCCTCGCGATCGGGTATTGGGATAGCAAGGAACAGATTCGCGCTTTGCGGCAAGTGGAGCGGGAGTACTCGCCGCGAATGGATGAGGCAGAACGGCAGAAGCTCTACGCGGGCTGGAGCCGGGCGGTTAAAGCGGCGATTGCTTTCGCGGAATAACGGTGATATGATCGACTTATAAGTTAATATCGGTTGGAGTTCAAGGAGAAACCACGATGATGGTTTCCGGGGCGTTTGCCCCCGGAAGCGGTTATTGTGGTTTTTTCTTGTTTTCGGCGCCATGTGGCGGGAGACTCGCTGTTACTCGAAAAAATCGACTAACTCGCGCTCAATGGGGCCTCGTGGGCGGCAATTACTCGAAAAAATCGACTAACTCGCGCTTAAAGGGGCTCCGTGGACGGGAGTTACTCGAAAAAATCGACTAACTCGCGCTCAATGGGGCTTCGTGGGTGGCAGTTACTCGAAAAAATCGACTAACTCGCGCTTAATGGGGCTCCGCAGACGGCAGTTACTCGAAAAATTCGATTAACTCGCGCTTAAAGGGACTCCGCGGACGGCAGTTACTTGAAAAAATCGACTAATTTGCTTTCGGAGGCTACGCAACCCGAGGAAAATCCCAAAAATAGGCAAGCCTAGAACCAACATGAGGAGAGATAAATATGACTAACCCCTACACGAACCGACAAACAGATAGCGGAACGTTCTCGTTCGACTCCCGGCAACAAATACTGCAAGACATGAGCGCGCGCGAGGTCGACTTGCTCGTCATCGGCGGCGGCATTACCGGCGCGGGCATCGCCCTCGATGCGGCCAGTCGCGGGCTTCGCGTCGCTCTCGTCGAGATGCAGGACTTCGCGGCGGGTACTTCGAGCCGTTCGACGAAGCTCGTGCACGGCGGGCTACGTTACCTGAAGCAGTTCGAGATCGGCGTCGTCGCCGAGGTCGGCAAGGAGCGCGCCATCGTCTACGAGAACGGGCCTCACGTCACGACGCCGGAATGGATGCTGCTTCCGCTTTACGCGGGCGGCACGTTCGGCAAGTTCTCGACGTCGATCGGCCTTCGCGTCTACGACTTCCTGGCGGGCGTTAAGAAAGGCGAACGCCGCTCCATGCTGAGCGCGCGGGAGACAAGCAAAAGGGAGCCGCTTCTGAAGAAAGACGGCATGAAGGGCGGCGGCTATTACGTCGAGTATCGGACCGACGACGCCCGCCTTACGATCGAAGTGATGAAGAAAGCGCGGGAATACGGCGCCCTCGCGGTCAATTACGCGCGTGTGGATTCGTTGACATACGACGCAAACGGGCATTTAACCGGTGCGAATATCAGAGACGTCCTCAGCGGCGCGACTTACGAAGTCTCCGCGGCCAAAGTCGTTAACGCGACGGGGCCGTGGGTCGACGAACTTCGTCAGCTCGACGGCTCCAAGTCCGGGAAGACGCTGCGCCTGACGAAAGGCGTCCATCTCGTATTCGACCAGTCTCGATTCCCGCTTAGGCAAGCCGTCTACTTCGATACGCCGGACGGACGGATGGTGTTCGCGATCCCGCGGGCCGGCAAAGCGTATTTCGGCACGACGGACACGAATTACAAAGGCGAGATCGACCGTCCCGTCGCGACGAAAGAAGACCGAGCTTATTTGCTGGAAGCGGCGAACTTCATGTTCCCGGACCTCAGGTTGATGTCGGCGGACATCGAGTCGAGCTGGGCCGGCTTGAGGCCGCTCATCCATCAAGAGGGCAAGGATCCGTCGGAAATTTCCCGCCGCGACGAGATTTTCCATTCGCCGTCCGGCCTGATCTCCATCGCGGGCGGCAAGCTGACGGGTTATCGGAAAATGGCGGAGACGGTCGTCGACGACGTCGTGAAGCTGCTCGCCGAGGGAGGCTCGAAAGCCGGAGCAACCGCAGGCATAAGCCTCACGAAGGAAATGCGCATTTCAGGCGGCGACGTCGGAGGCTCGGCGAATTATGAACGTTACGTCGAAGAGCGCAAAGCCGCTGGCGTGAGCCAAGGCTTCCCGGCCCCCGACGCCGAGGCGATAGCCCGATTCTACGGCTCGAACGCGGATGCCGTCTTCTCGATCGCGTCCGACGACAACGACCTGGCGTGGGCGGAGCGTCACGACTTGACGCTGCGGATCGCGGCGGAGCTCCGGTACGCGATGGACGGGGAGATGGCCGCGAAGCCGCAAGATTTCCTCGTTCGCCGCACCGGATGGATGTTCTTCGATATGGCGTCCGTCAAGAAATGGAGCGGGAAAATCGTAGCCGCCATGGCGGAACAAGCGGGCTGGACGGAAAAGCAAGCCGCCGCGTACGCCGAGGAAATCGACCGTCTCGCGCTGGACGCTGTAGAGGCTTAACGCCTGGGTCGATCGCGCGTAATCCTGAGCGGTGCAAGCAGAAGACCAAGACGGACATCGTCTTGGTCTTCTGCTTGCTTTTCGCGACATAGAAATAGCTCTTGACGACACCCAGAAAGCGCTTTATTATTTTATTAAATCGATTTAATAAATTAGAGATGTCTAAATGAGGATAAAGCCATGGAGAGAGAACACATTACTCTGAAAGATATCGCCAAGGTCGCGGGAGTGTCGACGGCAACGGCTTCCCTTGCGCTTGCGGGGGATCCACGGGTGAACATCAAGACGAAGCGGAACGTAGAGGAGGTGGCAAGGAGACTTAAATACGTGCCGAATGAAATCGGTCGCAGTCTGCGGGCAAAGAAGGCGGAGACGATCGCGCTGATCTTTCCGAACACGCCGCATAATGCGTTCACCCATCCCTATTTCGTGCAGTTGCTTGAAGGAATTACGGAAATTCTCGTTCAGAATGGGTTTCACCTGCTTCTCTCGACTTCGCCGACGGAGACGGACGAAGCGGCATCCTATGATTTGATCCTGAAGAACCGCAGGGCGGATGGCATTATTCTATGGCCGGCTTCGATTAAGGACAGCAATATCCTTCGCATCGTAGAGTCCGGATATCCGGTCGTTTATCTTGGGCGCTGGCATCACGACGATGTGTTGACCGTGGAGCGGGACGACTTCGGCGGCGCGTACCTGGCAACGGAACATCTGCTCAAGGCGGGAAGGAAACGTATTTTGCACGTGACGGGTCCCCAGAGTTTCCAAGTCAGTATCGATCGTCTGGAGGGCTACAAGCGGGCATTGCAAGATTATAAGGTACTGTTCGAGCCGCAGTTGGTCGTGGAAGCCGATTATACGATGGAATCCGGCTATGAAGCGATTACGAGAGCGGAACAAGCCGCAATCTCTTACGATTCCGTATTCGCGGGAAATGACAGAATGGCGATCGGCGCCATGAAAGCGCTGCAGACGTTAGGACGTTCGATTCCCGGCGACGTGGCCGTCGTCGGCTACGATAACATCGAGATGGCTACGATGACCCACCCTACGCTGACGACGATCGAACAGCCGATGGACGTGATCGGAAGAATCGCGGCGGAGAAGCTGATCCATAAGCTGACCAACAAAGGGACGGCCGAAGGGATCGAAGACAAGCAATCGGTCGTGCCGGCAAAGCTCGTTATTCGGGAATCCTGCGGGGGAAAATGACGGCAACATTTTTTATTGAAAATTTAAATCGATTTAAAATTTCATTATTTCGGGGGGTGGTGTAGTTCCGCTGACAAGCGGGTGATCTTGAAGGATCAGAAAGTATAAGTTTCGATTTCTTTATACTCATCTGATCCCTACGCAAAGCTGCTCCGACGTCCGTAGGACGCCGAAGGCGTTTTTGCTTGAAAGGCCAGTAAAATGAAGTCTCCATGCAAGCTCGCTTCAACCATTTACTCGGGGGAGGATCAACAATGATCAACCATTCTCGTCAGAAGGCGTTAAGAATGATGCTTTCCGCGTGTTTGACCGTTATCCTGCTAGTCATGGCTGCTTGCGGCAACAACAACAATTCGAACGAACCATCGCCCGACAAGAGCGCAAGCTCAAGTTCAAGCGCGAGTCCAAGCCAGAGCGAAGCTCCTAAAGAGAAAGTAACGCTTACGTTCTGGAACGGATTCACGGGTCCGGACGGAGAGTTGTTAAAAACGATCGTAGACGACTATAACAAGGCGAACAGCGGCAAGGCCGAGATAAAGATGGACATCATGCCTTGGGATCAGATGAACCAGAAGCTTCCTCCGTCCATCGCGACCGATACGGCTCCCAGCTTCGTCGCCTTTATCGGCGGTTGGGCGACTCCTTATATCAAGAACGGCTCATTCCAAGATTTAAGCGGCTTCTTCGAAGCGACCGGCACAGACAAATCGCAATTCACGAACGGTTCGCTCGATCTTGCTGCCGTGGATGGCAAACCCTATTTGCTGCCGATGCAAATGAATGGCCTGTACCTGTACTGGAACAAGGCCTTGTTCCAAGCGGCGGGACTCGATCCGGAGAAGCCGCCGGCATCGCTGGAGGAGCTTGGACAATTCGCGGTTAAGCTGACGGATGCTTCGAAAAATCAATTCGGCTTCGGGATGCCGGTGTCCGGCGCGCCGAACTACTTCACTTCGTTCATAATCGGCAACGGCGGCGACGTGGTCGATCTAACGAACAAAAAGTCGGTGCTCAACTCTCCGGAGAACGTGGCAACGTTCAAATGGATCCAAGACCTTGTCGCGAACAAGAAGGTTAGCCCTAAAGGGGCCGGCGGCGGAGATCTCGACAAATTGATGCAAAGCGGACAGCTCGCGATGGCGATCAACGGACCGTGGCTGGCTCCGGGACTTACGGGCAGCGGCATCGACTTCGGCGTAGCCATTCCTCCGAAAGGCACGGCTAAGGCTTATACGGAGCTTGGGGGCATCGGCTTCGCGGTTCCGAAAGGCACGTCCGACGAAGAAAAAGCGGCAGTATACGACTTCATAAAGTTCTGGAATACGACGGAAATCGGCAAGAAGTGGTCGCTTGCCAATGGATTCCCTCCATATTTGAAGTCAGTTGCAGAAGATCCGGAGGTGAAAGGCAACGCGCTCGTATCCGCAATGGCGAACATGGGCGATGCGGCTGCTCCGTTCCTTCCGGGTCTGCTCGGCACGGACCGGATTAACAATAACGTCCTCTTCAAAGCGATCGAAGCGGTGCAGAACGGGCAAAGCGTGGAAGACGTGCTCAAGAAAGCATCCGACGACATCGATGAAATTCTGAAAGCCGAACAATAACGCTACACTCCGGTCGAGTCCGCCGTCCGCCGTTCATAGGCCGGCGGCGGACCCGGACGGAAGCCGCGAAGGAAGGTGCTTGATCGAATGAAGTCGTTAGCGGCTTTGCGGAGGTTGGCGAACAAACCCGAAGGCGCAGCTTATTTATTTATCGCGCCGGCGTTAACCCTCATCTTCGCGTTTACTCTGATTCCCCTTGCGGCTACGCTCGGAATCAGCCTGCTGCGCATGGATATTTTCATGAACGGCGCCAGCTTCATAGGCTTGGAACATTATTCGCACTTGCTCAAAGACGACAAGTTCTGGAACGCTTTTTGGAACACGGCTTATTTCGCGGTATTCGAAGTGCCGCTGCAGATTGCGATCTCGCTCTTGGCAGCGGTGCTCGTGTCGCGCGCGACGTCCTTTAGCAAATTTATGCGTTCCGCTTTGTTCTTGCCCTCGGTCTGCTCGCTTACGGCTATCGGCATTATGTGGTCGTTCCTGCTTGATCCGCAGTCCGGCTTGTATACGCAATATTTAACCCAGATCGGCTTGCCTAGATTCGAGTTTCTGCGGGATCCCGACCTTGCGATGCCATCGCTCATCCTCATGACGGTATGGCGCAGCTTCGGTTATACGCTCATCATTCTCGTCGCCGGCATTCAGAACATTCCCGAATCGTATTACGAAGCGGCTCAGCTCGACGGCGCGAGCCGGTTCCGGCAATTTTTCTCCATTACGATTCCCATGATTATCCCGGCGCTCAGCTTCTGCGTGATCACGTCGATCATCGCGGCGCTTCAAGTATTCGATCAGATTTTCGTTACGACGCAAGGCGGTCCGCTGGATAGCACGGAAACGATGGTTACTTACATTTACAGCACGGGATTCAAGACGGCTCCGTTTGATCTCGGTTATTCGTCCGCCATATCCGTCGCCCTTCTGGCCGTCATCATGGTCGTGACCCTGTCGATGAACCGTTATTTCTTAAGCAAAGAGTCCTCGGACGCGCATTAGGGGGAACGATCGATGAAAAAACCGTTATGGGTTCGGCTATTGGGATACGCGGTCGCTTTATCGCTGCTTGTCGCCATTCTGCATCCTTTTCTATGGATCATCGTCTCTACGTTCAAATACGAGAAAGAACTGATCCGATTCCCGCCCGCCTTCTTCGGCGACGAATACACTTTCTCCCAATATGCCGAAGTGTGGAACCGGATCCCGCTTCTCGATTTCTTCAAGAACACCGTTATTTTCGCCGGAGGCGTCATGGTTTGTTCCGTTTTCTTCGATTCCATGGCGGGTTATGCTTTCGCGAGAATTCGATTCAAGGGCAGCAAGTGGCTGTTTACGCTCGTGCTCATTACGATGATGGTTCCTTTTCAGGTGCTCATGATTCCGTTATTCGTGGAAGTATTCAAGCTGGGCATTCTCGATACTTATTGGGGCCTTATTCTCCCTCGCGCGGCGAGCGCATTCGGCATTTTCATGATGCGTTCGTTTTTCGTATCGCTGCCCAAGGACTTGGAGGAATCGGGCCGGGTAGACGGAGTGAATGAATTCCGGATTTACTGGAGCATTATGCTGCCTTTATGCCGCTCGGCAATGATTTCACTTGGCATTTTCCTGCTGATGAACAATTGGAACGATTTGATTTACCCGCTTATGCTGACTAGCTCGACAGACATGAGAACACTGTCCGCCGGACTTGCGATGTTCGTTGGACAGAGGACGATCGAATACGGAGCGACGCTAGCCGCCGCTGCAATCTCGCTCGCGCCGCTTGTCCTAGTCTATATCGCGGCTCAACGTTATTTCGTGCAAGGCGTTGCGACTTCAGGCTTGAAGGGCTAGCTCGCAATGTTGTTCAAAAAGTCCAATTTTGATCACGAAGCTTGCTCAGGGAGCGTATTCGGCATCGAATCTTGAATTCAGCCGGGCCTTCCGGTACTCATGTAGGTTTAGCCTACACTCCGTTCCTCAGTCCCTAAGCTTCATCCAACCTTCTCGGTGCTGAAAACCGGACTTTTTGAACTTCATATTAAAATGAATCACAATCCGACTTGAGGTGGCATGACGATGAAGAGCGCGTCTCTTACGGTAAGCAAAGACTATAAAATCGGAAAAATCAGCGATCGGATGTTCGGCTCTTTCGTCGAGCATATGGGGAGCGTCGTGTATAACGGCATTTACGAGCCGGGTCATCCGACGGCGGACGAGAACGGATTCCGTCAGGATGTCATGGATCTGGTTAAGGAATTGCAGCTCTCCGTCGTGCGTTATCCGGGAGGCAATTTCACTTCAGGCTATAACTGGGAGGACGGAATCGGGCCGAAGGAGGCCAGGCCTTCCCGGATCGATCCCGCTTGGCGGCAGATCGAACCGAATACGTTCGGATTGAACGAATTCATGCAATGGACTCGCCAGGTCGGAGCGGAAGCGATCATGACGGTGAATCTCGGCACGAGAGGCATCGAGCAGGCGAAGGATATTCTCGAATATTGCAACTTCGCCGGCGGCACGATGTGGAGCGACCTGCGTAAATCTCACGGAATCCTGGAGCCTTACCGAATCAAGACATGGTGCCTCGGTAATGAACTCGACGGCGAATGGCAGATCGCCCGGAAAACGGCGGCCCAATACGGCCAGCTTGCGCTGGAAACGGCCAAGGTGATGAAGTGGGTCGATCCGGATATCGAGCTGGTCGCCGTCGGCAGCTCCGCGCGTCATATGTCCACGTTCCCGGAATGGGATAGAACCGTGCTCGAGTATACCTACGACCATGCGGATATGTTGTCTCTGCACCATTACATCGGGAAACGCGAGAACGATACCGCGAGCTACCTGGCTATGCCGATGGAGATGGAACGGCAGATCGAGGAGGTGATCGCGGCTTGCGATTACGTCCGCGGGGTGAAGCGGTCTAACAAAGTGATGCAGCTGTCGTTCGACGAATGGAACGTCTGGCGGGAGCCGGACGTGGCATACACGCCATGGCAGATCGGCTGTCCTTACGATTGGGTGAAATTCCATATGGAGGACGCGCTCGTGTTCGGATCCGCCATGTTGACGCTGCTTCGCCATGCGGACCGGATTCAGATCGCCTGCCAATCGCTGCTTGTCAATACGATCCCGATGATCCTGACGGAGAAAGGCGGCAAGGCTTGGCGCAATCCTACCTTCTATCCTTTCCTTCACGCATCCCGGTATGGCAGGGGCGTGGTGCTGCGCAGTCTCGTCTCTAGCCCTAAATACGATACGGCTAAATACTCGGACGTACCGATCATCGATCCCGTAACGGTGTATAACGAGGAAACGGGCGAACTGACAGTCTTCGTCGTGAATCGGGGAGACGAGCCCGTAAAGCTCGAATTCGATTTTCGCGATTTCGGAGGCGCTCTTGCCTTCGCCCAGCACATCGTGTTGAAGCATGAACGATTGAACGCGGTCAATACTTCCGACAATCCATTCGAAATCGCGCCGCAAGCGGGTTCGGGCGCTACGATCGACGGAGGAAGGGCGGAAGCCTGGGTAGATCCGTATTCTTGGAACGTTTGGCGCTTTCGAGCGGATCCCAATACTGCAAGGGGATGCTGACCGCGATAGGCTAAAGGAACGACAGAAGACCAAGGCGGAAGAGCCTTGGTCTTCTGCTTGCTTTTTCGATTAAGGCGCCGGGAACAAATCCGCGACGCGGACGCTGCGCCCGCTCTCGTCCGTGAACGCGACGTGCTCGCGGCGGAATTGGCGCGGACTGTCCAACCCGCAAGCGGCGGCCAACGAGAACAATCCTTCGCGCAGCTGCAGAATATAGTTCATGACCCGCCACTGCTTCTCTTCGACCGCCAGCGCCTCTTGGTATTTGGCGTCCGTCGTCGTAATGCCGGTCGGACATTTGCCGGTGTGGCACTGCATGGCCATGATGCAGCCGTTGGCCATCATGAAGCCGCGGGCGGAATTGACGCAGTCCGCCCCCAGCGCGAGGGCGATCGCGACCTTGTCGGGCGTAATGAGCTTGCCCGACGCGAAGATTTTGAACTTCTCGCGCACGCCGAATGTTCTCGCCAGATCGTCGAGAATGAGCAGCGCGGGATAGAGGGGGAGGCCCATGCCGTCCGCCATCGCCTTGAACGTGGCGCCGGAGCCGCCTTCGGAACCGTCCACCGTGATGAAGTCGGGATAGAGGTCGAGGTCGATCATCGCTTGGAACAACGGCTCGAGCCGCTGCGGATCGCCTACGACGATTTTGAAACCGACCGGCTTGCCTCCTTCTTCCTGCAGCGTGCCCACGAAGCGGAGCGCCTCCTCCGGGCTCGTCAAGAACTCGAAACGATTCGGAGAGTTGACCGTCTTGCCGACGGGTACGAGGCGGGCGGCGGCGACCTTCTCCGTCACTTTGGAGCCTTCCAAGTGACCTCCGCGGATTTTGGCCCCTTGGTGGAACTTCAATTCGAAAGCCTTGATATTAGGGTGCTCTGCTTTGCCTTTGAACGCCTCGATGGAAAAGCGCCCCGTATCGTCCCGGAAGCCGAACAGGCCCGGGCCGATCTGCGAGACAACGTCGGCTCCCGTTGCCAGATGGACGTCGGCGACGCCGCCTTCCCCCGTATTGATCCAAGAACCGCCCGCCATCGCGGCCCCGTTGCCGGTCGATTGGATATAGTTTTCGCCGACCGCTCCGAACGAAGTCGCCGAAGCGCCGAACAGGCCTTTGAGCGTCCATGGGTGTCTGCGGTTCTCGCCGATGACGATGGCGTCGTCGTCCCGAAGCAGCCAGCGCTTCACTTGCTCGTCCACGATTTTCTCTTTTCGCGTGAATAAACCTTCGTCCGTAATGACGTATTTTTTGCCCGGGGCGAGGGTCTCATTGTCGATTCTGAGCTCGCTTGTCAGCTTCGGGAATAGAGCGTTAGACAAGTAATAGCCGGGTTTCTCGTAATCGCGCCTCCCGCCGAACGAGATCAAGTCCGTCCGGTATTTGGCCGCGTACACGAGACCGACGAAATCGGCTCTGGAGAACGGCTTTCCTTCCGTGTCGTTGTCGAACCAATATTGGCGGAATTCCGGTCCGAGCTTCTCGAGCAAATAACGGATCCACCCCAAGAACGGATGGGAGCGGATGATGGAGTGCTTCGGTTTCTTGGACAAGACGTACATGTATCCGAAGAAGACGAGCAGCGGGACGACGAGGGTGACGACGAGGATAGCGAGCAGAACGATGGCGACCAATGTGCCAGACCTCCCGAAGAAACATTGAAAATAATGGATTCTTATGAGAACAGTATACACGTATTCCGGCCATGACCCAATTTTGCCGAATCGTCTTGTGCTTGTTTTCCGGAAATGGATAGCAGAATCCCGGTAGTTTTGAACACGATTGTTACTTCCGGCGCGCGTAGGCGAACGTTATCGTTAGAAAGAATGCGATTTCGGCAACCGAAACGGCGGAGGGATGGCTCGTAATGGCGGATCAAAGATTGGACGTTCAAATGTCTTGGTGGGCGATGGATAACTTGTCCCATTCCGGGGGAGAACGGCTAACCGTCGAGCGGAAAGTAAGGATGATCGCGGAAAGCGGATTCGACGGCATTAACGGATTTATTCCCAAGCCGGAGGAAGCGGACGAATGGTTCGATTTGTTGGAGCGTTACGGGCTTTCTTTCAGCTTGAACGCTTATCCATCCTCAATGCAGGATCTGGCGGATTTCCTGAAAAGGGCGGCAACTTTGAGGAGAGCGGACTTCATCAACTTGCAGGTGATGAAGCCGTTCGCGATCGGCGAAGAAGCGGTGAAGCTGCTGGGAGGTCTCGATGCGTTGGCGCGCGAAGCGGGCATTCCCGCGTTCATCGAGACGCACCGGGGAACGGTCACCCAGGATCTCATCCGGACGGCGGAATTCGTCGAGGCGTTGCCCGACTTGCGGCTAACGATCGATTATTCCCACTACGTCGTCGCGGGGGAACTGCATACAGTATCGCCGGAAGCCGAGGCTTGGCTCGGAAAATTGTTGCCGCGGACGCACAGCATTCACGCGCGGGTCTCCAACGGGGAGCAAGTGCAAGTCGATTGCGGCGAAAAAGGCGAGCACCCGATGCTGGCGCATTTCGTCCGGTGGTGGCGGGAAGGCATGCGCCACTGGCGCGCCGATCCAGGGAACGAGGGGAAAACGTTCCCCGTCGTCATCGAGCTGGGGCCTCCGCCATACGCGATCACGTCCGACGAGCTGGGGGCGCGCACGCAAGAGCTCGGCGACCGCTGGCGCCAGTCGTTGTATTTGATGAAGTTGGTGCGGGAATTGTGGGACGAGGCAGGTTGAGGTTGTATAACTGTCTTGAGAAAATATAGTTTTAGACTGGAGTTCTTGATAATACGGGATTTATGAAATGAATTGCCATCAGCTCTCTAAAATAAAAATTAGACTGACCATGAATATGAAACAGCGGCAGACTAGGACTCGAAAATAGAGTCTTAGACTGCCGCTGTTGTATTCAACTAACGTTTTCAGTTAGCGTAACGCCATATATCTACGGATGTTCTCTTGTGGCTGCATATTCTTCAAGTAAAACATTTCCATATAATCACCTGTTGCAAGCCTGATATACGGCTCAACGCTCTTGTCGGATGGTGCGAAGAAGGTTGCAGAAACGAGTTCTTTTGTGTACCTGTTTTTGATTTGGTATTCCTTTTTCAGATATACAACAACCCTTATAGGGAAGTTATATTCTGTTCGCAACCACTTGGCAAATTCAAGACAAGCTCGTTTAACTTCGGAATGAACGCCTACATCTGTTCTAATTCTCAAGCCTTTCCTTGAATAGTGCATAATCTCCCTCATTCAAAACGCGTTGTCGTTATTCTATCGTTCTGCGTTCAATCACTTAATCGATTTCGCCAGCTCAACCATCATCTGCTTAGACAAATCTCCACTGTCGATCTCTATATAAGTACCATCTTGCACCCAGCGTAGATATCCTCCTGGTGTGTGATCAGTCCATGGTACAAATCGCGCTTCGATTCCATTTATGTTAACTTTCTCTCCACTTACATCAAATTTAAAATCTTCGACTATAATTTTAGTTGTACTTGTTTGGTTACGTACATCGATAGTGGTGTCAAATCGCTTGATTTTGTAACCAACCGCCTTATGCTCTTCTATTCCAAACATGTACGTTTGTCCTGATTTATCGAAGTAATGAAGTCTAACTCTCGAAATTGATCGACCAGAAACAAGAGGGAAAGGTTCCTTAATTTCAAACTTATAACTCTCTGTGGAGGTATAGGGGGCAAGTAATTTGAAATCCGTAGCATATTTCAACTCATCCAATCCAACATGTGATGAAGTCATTATAGGATTATCTGATGCCATGAGCAGTTCAAAATTTAATCCATTCAATAAGGTAAAGATAAGCAAGAATAAAATCACCGATTTCAATATGGATAATACCCCCAAACTTTTGGTAGTATTATGCCCGTTATTCATTAAACTAGCCTAGTCCCATACCTTCGGACGTTCTATTCCCGCTGTTCTCATATAATCCAATAGTTGGCCGGTGTGAACAGATTCATGGTAAGCAATTCTCATTAGCATATCTCCCAAAGTACGAACGTAACCAACATCGCTGCGATCAATCTCTACCTTTGATAGACTTTCATCTGAAAACGACATAATCGTATTCATGAATTCTTTTCTATATGTTTGAGCAAATGCTAACTCATCTTTAACTGTTGTAAAAATGCGGTTTTCGAATGGTGATTCATACGAAGTCAAGCTTCCTTGATTAAGCAAGGCAAGATGATAATAATGTTCACCGTCCAAAACATGACGGATCATGTCTTTAATATTTAAGGCATTGAGGTCCGGTTTCCATTCTAAGCTTTCCTCAGGAATACTTTCCCACACTTTTATACTTCTACGTCGAACTTCTTCAAAATTTAGTAATATTAAATCTATAGCGTTCATGAATGCCCTACCTTTCTGCTACCAAATTACTAAAAATTATACCAGAACACCCGTTCTAAATATACTGCTTTATAATATGGAACCGGACGTTCCGCGGAGACGAGATGGCCGAGACCGAAGTCGAATGGGTTACGATTCGTTCACCTGCAATCTATCGCGAATGAGCTCGTAAACGTCGTGTCCGTCTTCGAAAATATCCGTCATCGCGTAAAAAGTGTGGATCATGCCGGGATACCTTTTCAGTTGGACGTCGACGCCGTTATCCCTTAGCTTGTCGGCATAACGCTCGCCTTCGTCGCGAAGCGGGTCGTATTCGGCCGTCACGATCAGGGCGGGTGCCACGCCTTCGACGTCGCCGAGGATCGGTGAGGCGAGAGGGTTCGCCCTCTCCGCGTCGTCGTTCAAATAGTAGGCGGCGCAAGCTTCGAGCAACGCGGTTTCGAGAAAGTAGCCGGCGCCGTAAGTCCGCTTCGATTCGTAATCCGACGACCAGTCCGTCAGCGGATTCAGCAGAATCTGATGCGAGATCGCGGGGCGACCGTTTTTCCGGGCTTGTTGCGCGACGACCGTCGCCAGCGTAGCCCCGACGCTTTCGCCGGCGACGAAAATCCGTTCCGGGTCTACGCCGATCTCGACCGCGTGGTCGAAGACCCACTGCGTCGCGTAGATCGCTTCGTCGACCGGCACCGGGAATTTATGCTCCGGCGCGAGCCGGTAATCGACCGAGATGACCGCGTGGCCGGTCGCCGTCGCGAGCTTGCCGCTCATCGGATCGTAATGGGCCATCCGGTTGAACAGGAATCCGCCGCCGTGGAAGAACACGATCGCGGGCAACGATTGATTTTCGCTTGGCCGATAAATTCTGACCGTCAGCTTGCCGTGCGGACCGTCGAGTTCGAAGTCTTCCGTGCCGTCCAATCGGATATCGTCCGAGATGAGGTTGGCGACGACGACTTGGCGAATTTGTTCGGGAGTCATCGTATGCAGGGCGGGAAACCCCGAAATGTCGTGAAGAAATTTTCTCGTTTGTTCGGGCATGTTCATGATTTGCTTCCTTCTTTCGTTAAGGTTTTGGAGTAGTTATCGCTTCCGTGACTTCAAGATAATGCATCTTTTGAACCGCCGTAAGGAGGCACTTTAAAGTGGCTAGCGCACTTGAAAGTGCGTTTTTTGCTCATCTAAGGGATCGGGGAATAAAAAAATCGGCCCGATTTCGCCGAGGGTGTCGAAGAGCGCGCCGCATATGATAGAATAAATGGATCGATTTTCCTCATTAACCGCTTGGGGGTTACGTGATGAATGAATTCGAGATCGTCGCCGAGGCGGAATCGCCTTGCCATTATCGCCGCGCGCTGGAAGTCGTCTCTAGCAAGTGGACCGTTCTCGTCTTCTACGAGTTGGAAGAAGGGAAGATGAGATATAGCGACTTGAAGAAGCGCGTGGAAGGCGTTACCCAGAAAATGCTGACCCAAACGTTACGCCAATTGGAGCGGGACGGTCTGGTCGAGCGTTTCGTCTATCCGACGGTCCCTCCGACCGTGGAGTATGCGCTGACTGGTCTCGGGAATTCGCTGATCGAGCCGATGAGGGCGCTTCATCGCTGGACGGATGCACACTATGACAATGTGCTGGAAGCTAGAAGAGCTTACGACCAAGCTAATGCGTAATCGGAAGAGATAGACGATAAGCCAGCGGCGATGTGCCGCTGGCTTGTTTTATTCTGCTTACCAACATAGCAGAGCTCTGCGAAGCAAAAATGGGGAGAGAATAGATGCAAATGTGCAGGTTCTCTCGCCTCACCCGACCGTCTCTATCGAAAACCTCCAAATATGCAGGAATTTCTCGTTCAATTCGACCAGGGAACATTTTAGAGAAACGGAAATCGTTATTCCCGGCAATCCGATTTGTATCCGTCGGCTTGCTTCTCGACGTTTCCGAGCATATCGCAATCGTCTTCCGCTTCCGATCTAGCCTCCGGCTCGTCGCTACGGTCCTGCGGCTTGATCGGAGGATCTAGAAACTGGTTATTGTCGTTCATGCTCGCACTCCTTCCATATGGATTTCATTACCAAGAAATGATGCGCCGACGGCACCCATTTTATGCGGAACGAACGCGCGATGGGCAAACCCGTCCGGCCCAAGCATCTCCGCTTGGCGTCAGCGACGGGTTATTTTTGTGAGAATCAACAACATCCCCCGGCCGATTGTGGCTACGAACCAGTATTTGCGAAGAGGCGGACGAAACGCGTTGCCGACTCCCGGGAGGCGTGTTACCGTATGGGGAAAAAGAACGTCGAGCGAATCGACAAGGGGGACGCGGGGATGAACCGTTCGGCGATCGGAGCGAATACGATGGTCGTAAGCCCGCATCGGCTGGCGTCCGAAGCGGGGGATCTCATTTTAAGTCGCGGCGGCAATGCGTTCGATTCGGCGGTAGCGGTAAGCGCTTGTCTGGCCGTCGTCTATCCCCACATGACGGGCTTAGGCGGGGATTGCTTCTGGCTGACTTATGCGGCCGGGGAAGGGCGGGTTCGCTCCTACAACGGCAGCGGACGCTCGGGCAGGCTGGCGACGCGGGAAGCGTTCGCTGGCGAAGAAGCGATTCCGAGGCGGGGCGTTCGCAGCGCCATTACGGTACCCGGCATGGTGGACGGCTGGGCGGCCGTGCTCGAGGCCTACGGGAGGATGACGCTGGCGGACGTGCTGGAGCCGGCGATCGGATACGCGAGAGATGGATTTCCGATGTCGAAGCATCAGCATGGGGATACGGCGAGCCGGGCGGAATGGTTGGCCGGACTCCCGCTCACGCGGGACGTTTACTTGCCGGGAGGCCAGGTGCCAGCCATCGGGAGCCGATTCGTACAGGAACGGTTGGCGGATAGTTTGAAGGCGATCGCGGAAGGCGGAAGGGATGTCTTCTACAAAGGAGATTTGGCGCATCGGATCGTCGCTTACCTGGAAGAAAACGGCGGCTTATTGACGATGGAAGATTTAGCTTTGCATAGTGGGCAGTGGGTAGAGCCGTTGCGCGGAGCTTACCGCGGTTACGACATTTACCAGGTGCCTCCGAATTCGCAAGGCTTCGTCGGGCTCATGGCGCTGAACATCTTGGAGAGATTCGATATCGCGGGCATGGCGGAAGGTTCCGCGGACTATTATCACTTGCTTGTCGAGGCGCTCAAGCTGAGCTTCAGGGACCGCGACGCTGTGCTGACAGATCCGGATTTCGCGAGCATCCCGCTCGATCGGCTGCTGTCGGAGGCGCACGCGTCCAAGCTAGCCGGCGTGATCGATACCGGGCGAGCGTCGCTGGTTGGCACCCGGCCCGTCGGTCACGATACGGCTTACGCGGCGGTGGCGGACGGGGAAGGCAACTCGGTTTCTTTTATCCAAAGCTTGTACTTCGAGTTCGGGTCGGGCGTGACGGCGGGCGATACGGGAATCCTGCTGCAGAACCGCGGGTCCTTCTTCTCTCTCGATCCGACTCACGTCAATACGCTCGAACCGAACAAACGAACGTTCCATACGCTCATGCCCGCGATGGCGTGCAAAGCGGGTAAGCCCGCGATTCTGTACGGCACGCAGGGCGGGGAAGGGCAGCCGCAGACGCAGACGGCGATGCTTACGAGGATGATCGATTACGGCATGGACCCGCAGCGCGCGATCGATGAGCCGCGTTTCGTCTGGGGCCGGACGTGGGGCGAAGATACGCAAGAGTTGAAATTGGAAAATCGAGTGAAGGCGGAAGTCGCGAAGAAGTTGTCGCTGAAGGGGCACTCTGTGCGCGTCGTCGAGGCATTCGATAGCGTCGTCGGGCATGCCCATGCGATCGCGATCGCAGAAGACGGGACGAAGCAAGGCGGCGCCGACCCGCGAAGCGACGGGGCGGCGGTCGGCCGTTAAGGCGCGAAAGCGATGGCGGCCCATTCAATGGGAATCAGGCAGACGGAACGAAACGAGGCGATGGAATGGATAACCACGGAGGCGCGTTCGTCTCGAGAGCGATGATGCTGGGGCCATTCGGAGACGGATGGTTGAAGGGAATGACGTTCGCCGTGAAGGACGTGTTCGGCATCGCCGGTTACGTGTCCGGCGCGGGCAATCCCGAATGGCTGCGAACGGGACGGGCGGCTACGCGGCATTCGGAAGCGATCGTCCGGTTGCTTGCGCAAGGGGCGAGACTCGTCGGAACGACGCATACGGACGAGTTGATGTACAGCTTGAACGGGGAGAACGCCCATTACGGCACGCCGGTTAATCCGAAGGCGCCGGGGCGCATACCGGGAGGCTCCTCGAGCGGCTCCGCGGTCGCCGTCGCGAGCGGCGCGGTCGATTTCGCGCTCGGCACGGACACGGGCGGGTCGGTGCGGATTCCTTCGGCCTATTGCGGCGTATACGGTTTCCGGCCGACGCACGGACTCGTTCCGGCGGACGGCGTTATCCCGCTCGCGCCGCGCTTCGATACGGTCGGCTGGATGGCGCGCGGACCGAAGGAGTTACGGGAAGTCGGAGCCGCGTTAATCGGCGGCGGAAGCGGTTCGGGAGCGCCGCCCGGAAGCGGCTTCGGCAGGCTCTTGTGGGCAAGCGACGTCTGGGCGCTCGTCGACGAACCGTGCCGGGAGGCGCTTCTGCGCTTCGCTCCGGCGATCGAGCGGACGACTTCGCGAAGCGAGTGGACGGACGTCGCGACGGATGGGCTCGCGGCTTGGTCCGACGCTTTCCGCGTGCTGCAAGGGTTGGAAGCGTGGAAGCAGCACGGGGAGTGGATCGAGCGCTCGAAGCCGGGCTTCGGCGACGGCATCGCCCAGAGGTTCGAATGGGCGAGTAAGCTAACCGCCGCGGATGGGGAACGGCCGGAGCGGCTAAGGGAATCGGCGAGCGCGGCGCTTGAAGCGCTGCTCGGGGAAGACGGCTTACTCGTCATCCCGACGGCGCCGGGCATCGCGCCTTTATTGCGGGAGAGCGGCGAGCAAGTGGAGATCGCGCGGAGAATAACGCTGATGATGACTTGCGTCGCGGGGCTGACGGGATTGCCGCAAGCGACGCTGCCGCTGGCGGAGGTCGACGGTTGCCCCGTCGGACTGTCGGTCGTCGGTGGACGCGGCCAAGACTTGAGGGTGCTGGAGTGGGTCGAACGGGTCACGATCGATCTCAGCGAACGGGCGGGAGAGTAACCCCGATGTTTATGGAAAGCGGTCGCGAATAGCGTTCGTTTGCGAGAATTCGGAGAGAGGAGGGGACGGATGAAACTTGTCACGCTGGCCCAGGACGGAGAAGAAGTCGCGGCTCTCGCGATCGGCGGAGGCGCGGAATTCGGTAGCAGAGGGGATGCGAATCACGCAAACGCGCGGGCCTACGTTCTCCTTAGCACGATTAATACGGCGACAGGGAGGAACTGGTGCGAGGATGCTTTCGGCTTGGTGAGCCGCGGACAACTGGAGGAGGTTGCCGCGTGGTACGGGAACGGAGGCGAGGCGTTACTGAGCGAGTTGCCGCGGATCCTTGCGGATGAAGCCGTTCACGCGCCGCTATACCGATTCCCTCGCAAAATCTGGGGAATCGGATTCAATTACGCCGCGGACGAGGAGGAGAGGCGCTCGTTGCTGGCAGCCGGCCACGAGCCGGTCGGGTTTCTGAAGCCGGATACGGCGCTCATCGGCCCGGGCGACGAGATCGTTCTGCCCGCGGCATCGGAGCGGGTGAAAGCGGAGGCGGAGCTTGCCGTCGTCATCGGCAAGCGGTGCAAGGACGTCGCCGAAGCGGACGCGCCGGGCGTCGTCGCGGGTTTCGCGGCTGCGCTGGATATGACGGCGGACGACATTCATGCTCGTAATCCCCGATTCCTGACGCGGGCGAAGAGCTTCGATACGTTTTTCGGCTTCGGTTCGGAGCTGATCACCTTGGACGAGTTCGGCGATGTAGGCGCGATGGCGGTCGAGACGTATCATAACGGCGAGCTCAGCCATAGCAACGTCGTCTCGAATATGCTCGTCGGGCCATGGGCGGCCGTTGCGTATTTGTCCCAGGGCATGACGCTGTTGCCCGGGGACGTGATTCTCACCGGTACGCCGGGTCCCGTCGTCGTTCGCGGCGGGGACGTCGTCGAATGCCGAATCGCCGGCTTCCGCCCTTTCGAGCTTCGGGTGTCGCGGGAGTAAAAAATGAGCCTCCTTAGTTCCGTGTAGCCCATTCATCCATGAGATCCTCAGCCATCCGGCCGTGGATTTTTTTTCTTGATTCAGAATGGATAAGTTTCATGCTTATCATGAACGGAATCGTCTCCGTAAAGCTTCTTGGGCTTCCCAGAGGACGCCAAAGGCGTGTTTGCTTGTATGGGATCGGTGCGGTGAGCGAGTTGGAGTTACGAGATGGTTATGCGAGTAGAGCGGAAGCGTTGTGCGCGCAGGTCCTAATGTACTTCCATCGACCTGCAAAAGTGCAGTTTGTTTCCGATAATCGGCTGCATCGAGCGGATCAAACTGCATGGGGTGCAGTTTGATTCCAAGAAAATCGCGAAAACGAGCTATTTACGGATTTTAAACTGTAGTAGGTGCAGGTTGTAGGGCGAAAAAGAGAAAATGGTGAAAACAAACTGTAGTCCATGCAGGTTGGCGCGGCGGGGGAGGGAGTAAGGAGGGGGCGCGGGAGTAAGGAGGGGCGCGGGAGTAAGGAGGGGCGCGGGAGTAAGGAGGGGCGCGGGAGTAAGGAGGGGCGCGGGAGTGAAGTTTGGGATCAAGAGTGTCCGGAGTGTGGAATTGCGGAAGCCTCCAGAGGACGCCAATTGCGGAAGCCTCCAGAGGACGCCAAAGGCGTCTTTGCTTGTGAGGATGCGCCATCTACCTAGTGGATGCTTTCAGTTGCTGACTCGCCGCCACCCGCCACCCACCAACGCCAACTACCTAATTGCACGGAGTCCGTCCCTCTTACTTGCGCCCCTCCTGCCACCGCTTGCGATAGGCCAGAGGCGTGTAGCTCTCTCGCTCCCGGAACAGGTTGATGAAGTGGCTGACGTTGTCGATGCCGACGTCCGCGGCGATCTCCGCGACCGGCATGTCCGAGTACCGCAGCCGTTCTTTCGCCCGGGCAATCCGAACGTTGATCAAGTATTCGTTCGGCGAGAATCCGGTGTATTTCTTGAACGTCTTGGACAAGGCGTACTTGTCCATCGCGAACGCCTCCGACAAGCCGTCAAGCGTCAGTTTCTCGGCGAACCGGCGATCGTAATGGCGGATGACGTCCCTCACGACGGACGGAATGCCGAGCTGCGGCGTATCCCGCTGCTGAACCGCGAGCATCAGCTCCGTCAGCAGGTCGACGATCAACCTCGAGCCCCGCAGCTCGGTTTCGATCGTCCGAAGCTCGTGCAGCGCTACGATTTCCTTCATCATCCCCGGAATTCTCGAGCCCTTCTCCAGCGAAAGAACCGGACTGCCTTCCGCCGCGAACCGATCGTAATACGCCCTGGACGAGCTGCCGTCGAAGTGCAGCCATATCAGTTCCCACGGCTCGTTCGAAGCTGTCTTGTAATACTGGTATTTTCGGCAATCGATATAGAACAATTGACCCGCCTGCAAACCGAACGACTTGTCATCGTAGACGAGAGAGCCGGCGCCCGACAACGTGTAGACGATCAAATAAGAATCCAAATTCTCGCGCTCGGTGAAATAAGAAGAATGCGCCCGGAACATTCCCGCCTCTTGCGCGTAATAAAGCGAAGATTTGGCGAACGCGGAAGGCGTCGCCATGATCCTCACCGAATCCTCGGACCAATCGAAGGAGGCTTTCTCCCGGTATTCCCGCATCGTCCGACACCTCCGTCCCAATCGTGCAAGATTCTATGATTATCGGCCAAGATCGTTGGATGCCTTCTTTATTGAAAGCATTTACAATCGAATCATAGAACCATTATTCCATAGAACGACGAGGTGGTAAACATGACGATACATGCACCGATCAAGCCCGTCCGCAAGGCGAGAATCGGATTATACAGCGTTGGCCTCCATGCTTATTGGGAGCAATTCCCGGGACTACGGGAACGACTAATCGAGTACGGGAAATTCATCGAGACGAAAATGTCGCAGTGGGCCGAAGTGTACAATTACGGTCTCGTCGATACGGAAGCGGAAGGGCGGAAAGCCGGCGAGTGGCTCAACGCGAACAACGTCGACCTCGCGTTCTGCCACGTGGCGACCTACTCGACGAGCTCGACCGTGCTGCCGATCCATCAAGCATGCAAGGCGCCGGTCGTATTCCTGAACTTGCAGCCGACCGATCGCATCGATTACGACCGGTCGACGACGGGGGAATGGCTCGCGCACTGCGGCGCCTGCCCGGTACCGGAGTTCGCGAACGTGTTCAACCGCGCCCGCATTCCGTTCCGCGTCGTGAACGGCATGCTCGGGCTCGATTACACCCCGGCGATCTCTCTGACGAACGAAATCACGCACCGTAGCCCGGAAGCCGTCAAAGCATGGCGCGAGATCGAGGAATGGATCAGAGCGGCCGCCGTACCGCGCACGCTACGGCATAGCCGGTTCGGTTTCCTCGGCAATACGTACAGCGGCATGCTCGACATGTACAGCGACTTCACGATGATTCAAGCGCAGACGGGACTTCACGTCGAAGTGCTCGAGATGTGCGATCTCGATCGCTTGCTTAAGGATGTGACGCCGGCGGAAGTCAAAGAGAAGCTCGAAGAAGTGAACGGCATGTTCCGGATCAGCGGGGATTCGCCGTCCGATCCGATCGCGCGCAAGCCGACGGACGAGCAGCTCGACTGGTCTTGCCGAGTGGCGGCGGCGCAAGAGCGGCTCGTGCGCGAATACGACTTGGACGCGCTTAGCTACTACTACCACGGCGCTCCCGGCGGCGAATACGAGAAGCTGCAGGGCGGCTTCATCGTCGGCCATTCGCTTCTTACCGCGAAGGGCATTCCGTGCTCGGGCGAAGGAGATCTGAAGACGGCGCTCGCGATGAAGATCAGCGACATTCTCGGCACGGGCGGCAGCTTCTGCGAGATCGTCGTCGTCGATTACGTCGACGGCACGATCTTGCTCGGCCATGACGGTCCGTTCCACGCCGCTATCTCTGAAGGTAAGCCTGTCCTTCGCGGCATGGGCTTATACCACGGCAAACAAGGGACCGGCGTGTCCGTCGAAGCGAAAGTGAAGACGGGGCCGATCACGACGCTGAACGTGACGCAGACCGGGGACGGCAAGCTGAAGCTGATCGTCAGCGAGGCGGAATCGACGGACGGCCCGATCATGCGCATCGGCAATACGCAGACGCCGGTGAAGTTCCGCATGCACCCCGACGAGTACATGGCCCGCTGGTTCGCGGAAGCGCCGACGCACCATTGCGCGATGTCGATCGGGCACAACGGATCGCTTTTCGCCAAGGTAGGCGAATTAATGCAATTAAAATATGTTACGATAGATGAGGTTGTTCCAAAAGCCCGATTTTGATCGATACAGAAAGTAAGGTTCGCAATAATGATTAAGCGAACTTTCTGTACCATATAGGTTGAACCAAGGGGGTTGGAACGGCTTAACGTTTAGGGATCACCCTATTACGTTAATTTCTCTTCTATATCCAGAATTATTCAATTAGTACGCTGGCAGCGTGCTATTGAGCGAGCTTACGGCGGAAATAGCCAATTAGTACGCTGGCAGCGTGCTATTGAGCGAGATTGCGACGGAAATGGCCAATTAGTACGCTGGCAGCGTGCTATTGAGCGGGCTTACGGCGGAAATGGCCAGTAAGTACGCTGTCAACCTTCTCGGTGCTGAAAACCGGCCTTTTGTAACTCAATTTGAGTAAAATAACCGACCGAAAGCGGGAACTACGTGTACCGAGCATCCGATTCACCCCATCGATCCGAACGATCCGCGCGATCCGTCGCACGGTTCTTCCGGGCTTTCCTGACCGTCGCGACGTTGCTCGCGGCGATGCTGCTGACGGCTTCGTGCCAATCCGGATCGGCCAAGCCCTTCGAGCTCGTCTATTCGCTCGAAAAGGAAACGAGCGCGACCGACGGTACGCCCGGTCAGCCGGCCCCGTCGGGCGGGACCGAGAAGCCGTACAAAATCGCGTTCGTGCCGAAGGGCACGGAGCTTAACGATTATTTCGCGTACGCCGCCGAAGGCGCGCGGGAGGCCGGGCGCAACCTGGGCGTCGACGTCATCGTCGCCGGATCCGAGTCGGCCGATGCCGATCTTCAGATCGCGAGCGTGAAGAAGCTCATCGCGGACAAGGTCGACTTGATCGCGATCTCCGCCAACGATCCGGTCAAGCTCGTGCCGGTGCTCCGCGACGCGGCCGGCCAAGGCATTAAAGTGATTACGTGGGATGCCGACACGGAGCCGGAGGGCAGGGCGTTCTTCGTGAACATGGTCGATCCGGAAGTGCTCGGCAGGCACCTGCTCGATACGCTCGCGCTCGCGGTGGGGGAGAAGGGCAACTACGCGATCATGACGGGTTCTTTTTCCGCGGCGAACTTGAACGAATGGCTGAAATGGATTCACGTCCAGCAGAAGGAGTATTATCCGGACCTTCATCTCGTCGCCACGGTGGCGACCGACGACGTCAAAGAGAAGGCGTACGAAGTCGCGAAACGGCTACTGGCCGACTACCCGGCCCTCGACGGCATTCTCGGCAACTCCTCGGTCGGTCCTCCGGGGGCAGCCCAAGCGGTTCGGGAAGCGGGCAAGTCCGGTCAGGTGAAAGTGGTCGGCTTGTCGAATCCGAACCTCATGCGACCCTTTCTTCACGATGGCTCGGCGCAGATTTCCACCCTGTGGAGCCCGAAGAAGCTAGGCTACTTGACCGTCGTTCTCGCCAGCGAATACTTGGACGGGAAGCTGCCGACGGACGGCGAGGAAGTCGAGGGCGTAGGGAACATCAGGGTGAAAGGGGATATGGTCATTATGGGCGAGCCTCTCGATTTTACGCCGGATAACGTGGATCAGTATGATTTTTAGAAAATGGCGCGGACTGAAGTTCCGCAACTACCCTCTCGTCTATAAGCTGATCGTCACTTACATTTTGCTCACGGTCGTGCCGATGCTGCTACTCGTCTACGTGTCCTACACCCAGTATGCGCGGTCGGTCGAGGAACAAATCGGCGAATATATGCCGAAGTTCCTGTACCAGGCGAACGCCGACATCGAGAAACACATCCAGGAACTGACGACGCTTCCGGAGATGCTGTTCAACTCCGAGAATATTCTGAGCATCCTGAGAAGATCGTCCTACGAAAGACGTTCGGACTTGAACAAAGACCAATACAACATGAACAGCTACTTGGCCCGAACGTATACGAACGGAAGGAACGCCGACGTGCTCGGCGTCTTCGTCGTCTCGAACGGCCGCGTGTTCTACAGCTCGAAAGCGGGCTTCAGGGAATCGGGCTGGTCGCAGACGATTAAAGAGTATGCTTTTCCGGAGGGAGAACCCGGGAAAAAGGCGGACATCCTGCTGCCCGCGGATTTGAAGCTTCACTTCGACAGCGATATTCCTTACGTGTTCATCCGCAAGCCGATCAACGACAACGACAACCGGAGAAATCTAGGCACGATGCTGATCGCCGTCGACTTGTCGTTCATCGGCGACATCGTCCGCAATTTCGAGACGAACGAGAGGGCCGATCTGTGGGTCATGGAGCCGACGGGCAGAATCGTGTTCCATACGAACCGCTCGCTCATCGGCACGATCGATCAGGACCGAAGCCGCTACCCCGTCCTGAACGGCAGCTTCCGCAAGAGCGTCGATGGCGAGCCCGCGAAGCTCGTCAGCGCCAATCAGACCGATAAGCTCGGCTGGATACTCGTTCACAGCATTCCGCTTCGCGACCTGAACGAGCGCGCGGACCTGATCCGCAACGTGACCGTGTTCGTCTTCGGCGCGATCGTCATCGCCGCGTCGCTCATCGCGATCGTCATCGCGTACAACATGACCCGTCCGCTGAAGAAGCTTAGCGGGCTCATGAAGACGGTCGAACGGGGAGACTTCCAGGTCGACCTGAAAGTCCACAGCGGAGACGAGATCGGTACGCTCGCCCGCAGCTTCAATTCGATGATCGCGACGATCCGCGAGCTGATCCAGAAAAACTATCAAATCGAGATCCGGCAGAAGGAAGCCGAGCTCTACGCCTTGCAGTCGCAGATTAACCCGCACTTCATGTACAACACGCTGGAGACGATCGGGATGGCGGTCGAAGAAGGGGAGACGGAACAAGTCGTCGACATGGTCACGCTGCTCGGGCGCATGCTTCGTTTCTCCGTGTCCAACCAGTCGAAGTCGGTGACGATAGCGGAAGAAGTGCAGCACGTGAAAGACTATTTGACGATCCAGAAATTCCGATTCGAGGACCGGGTGCATTTCGAGATCGCGCAGATGATGGACGACCGGGATCTGCACGCGTATTTCACGCCGAAGTTCATCCTGCAGCCGATCGTCGAGAACGCGATCAAGTACGGGCTCGAGACGCGCAAAGCGCTCGAACTCCATATCGCGGTCAGCGAGGAATTCGGGGCGAGGTCGGGCAAGCGGGACGTCGTCATGCGCGTGAGGGACAATGGGCCGGGCATTCCGTCCGAGAAGCTGGAAGAGCTCGAGCAATCGCTGAAGCGGATCGGCTTCGAAGGGCGCGGCTCCCATTTCGGGCTGAGCAACGTGAACGCCCGCATCGTCATGATGCACGGGGCGGACTACGGCTTGCAATTGCACAGCATCATAGATAAAGGCACCGAGGTTATAATCCGCATTCCGAAAATCCGAGGAGATGAACTTCAGCATGCAGAAAATCAAGACGTTGATCGTGGATGACGAAGCGCGCATCCGGCGCGGCATCGAGCGACTCGTCCTGTCTTGCGGCGAAGAGTGGGAAGTCGTCGCGACCGCCAGCGATGGCATGGAGGCGCTCGATTGCTTCGAAGCGGCGGGCGGCGACATCGATCTGCTCATCACGGACGTGAAGATGCCCGAGATGGACGGCTTGACCTTGATCAAGGAAGCGAAGAAGCGTTATTCGTTCCATCCTCTCCTCATTAGCGGCTACGACGATTTCGCCTACTTGCAGACCGCGCTGAGGGAGGGGGCGCTCGACTATTTGCTGAAGCCGGTCGATCGCGAGCAATTTCGGGAGAGGATGGAGGAGATCGCCCGGATCGTCGACAACGGGCGGTACCAGAAGCATAAGAAAGGAGAGATGGAGCGCGGCGAGAAGAAGCTCTTGCAGACGAAGCAGACGCAGACGCTCAGCTACATCGCCTCGATGGATATCGACGCGAGCGCGCTCGGTTATTGGGTAGACGATTTCCCGAAAGGCTCGTACGTGCTGCTCGACGCCCGCATCGACACGATGCCGGTGAAGACGCGGACCTACAAGGCGAACGACTGGAAGGCGTATTTCTACGCTTTGGAAAATATTATGGACGAGCTGATCGGCGACTTCGCGACGTCCGGCAAGCAAGGGTGGAGCTGGAGGGGCGGGGATTCGGATTTCTGGCTGCTGCTGTACCGTCCGGAAGCGTTGTCGGACGGAGAGGCCGGCGATTGGGATTCCGAAGCTTCGCGGATGGCCGAGAGCGTTCGCTCCGCCATCCAACGATTCACCCCGTTCACCGTTTCGGTCGCATACGGGGAACCGATCGAGGATTTGTACTTGCTGCCGGAGGCGAAGCGGCAGGCGAACGCGCTTATGAATTACCGGTTCCTGTACGGCGGCAACCGGACGTTCGGTCCGTCGCTCGAACCGGAAGCCGGCTCGGGCATCGCGGACAAGGAGCTGTCGGCTGTCGCGCAGAAGCTGAAGCGGGCGGTCGAGCAAGGGAACGCGGAGCTCGCGGACGAACAGGTGAAGGCGCTGTTCGAGCGGCTCGAACGATCGGATTCCCCGGCGTTCCTGCAGGCGGCCGTTCAGAACGCGCTCGTCCTCGTGCATTCCGCGGGGCTCGAGAGCGCGCCGGGGATCGCGGACGCGGCGCCGCCGATCGAAGAGGAGCTCGCGCGGATCGGGAAGGCGACGAGCCTGCACGAGCTCAGAGTGTGCGTCAAGCAGGCGACGGACGCCGTCGTCGGTCACATCGTCCGTTCCCGCGAGAGCGGCAACGCGAAACCGGTCGAGCAGGCGAAAGCATGGATCAAGGTCTATCTCGACCAAGAGATTACGATTAAGAAAATCGCAGATCAGGTGTTTATGAACCCGACCTATTTCAGCGAAGTATTCAAGCTGCAGACGGGGGAAACCGTGCTCGATTACTTGACCCGGCAACGGATGGATCGCGCGAAGGCTCTTCTCGAGGATCCGCGGCCGAAGCTGCAGGAGGTGTCCGTCAAGGTCGGCTACCAAGACGTCAAATATTTCAGCAAGCTATTCAAGCAATGGACGGGTCAGACGCCGTCCAAATATCGCGAACGCGTTCACGGAGGAGGAGACTTGAACAATGGGAATGAGCAATAAATTCGCATGGACGTGGAAGATCAAGGAAGAGTGTCTGGAGGAATACGTCGCGCTGCATCTCGAGCCTTGGCCGGAGATTATGGAAGAGCATCGTAACGCGGGTATCCGGAACTATTCGATTTTCCAGAACGGCAACCGGTTTTTCTACTGCTTCGAGTGCGACGACGTCGAGGCGGCGTTCAAGTACATCGACGGGAGCGAAGCGTGCAATCGCTGGAACGCGATTACGTCGAAGATGGTCGAAGGTTCGTTCGATTTCTCGGACGCTGAACCGATCAAGCCGATGCGGGAAGTGTTTTACTTGAAGTGACGCGTACGGATACGGAAAAAAGGCTGACCGGATTCGTCGTCGCGACGAGATTCCGGTCAGCCTTTTTGGCGGAACTATAGAGAATTAAGAAGCTTCGAGCTCGCGGGTGTTGATCGCTTTGCCGCCGCTTCCGATCCAGCTCTTCTTCCATGCGCCTTGCGCCAATGCGAGAACGAAGATGCTCAAGATGGCGATGACGCTCAGCACGAGGAATCCGGCCGTGTACGATCCCGTACGTTGATACAGGTTGCCGAGGATGAGCGGCAGGAAGTAACCGCCGACGCCGCCCGCCGCGCCGACGAGCCCGGTTACGATGCCGATCTCGCTGCCGAACCGTTGCGGTACGAGCTGGAATACGGAGCCGTTGCCGGCGCCGAGGCACATCATGCCGACGAAGAGCAGGGTAAGTACGACGTAGAGCGGCGGCAGCGACGAGACGGACGCCAGCATGATGCCGGCTCCGGCGTACAGAAGCATCAGCATGCGGATGCCGCCGATTTTATCGGACAAATAACCTCCGATGGGGCGGAACAAGCTGCCCGCAATAACGCAGATCGTCGTGAAGTCGGCTGCTTTAACGGGGGCCAGGCCATACTGAGTATTAAAGAAGATCGTCAAGTAGTTCGTCAGGCCGACGAAACCGCCGAACGTGACGGCGTATAAGCCGCAGAACAACCATACGTCTGCTTGCTTGAGCACTTTGACGTATTCGATCGGTTTCTTCGGAGCGGGTTGGTTAGGGCTATCTTTGGCGAAAATAGTGAACAGAATGAAGGTGGTGACGATCGGAATGAGCGCGAGTCCGAATACGATCTCCCAGCTGCCGTAATGCTGCGCGATCCGGTTAGCGAACAGCGTCGTCAGTACCGTTCCGCTGTTGCCGGCGCCGGCGATGCCCATCGCGAGTCCTTGGTATTGCGGCGGATACCATCTGCTGGCCAGCGGCAAGGCGACAGCGAACGAAGCTCCCGCAATGCCGAGCAGCATAGCAACAATGTGAAGCTCGCCGAGCGAGTCGACGAATTGCCAGCCCCATACGAGCGGGATCATCGTCAGGAGCATGCCGAGCTGTCCCGTGCGTTTCGGACCGATGTAATCTGTCAGAAATCCTAACACGAGTCGAAGGATCGAGCCGCCGAGAATGGGCAACGCGACGAGATTCGCTTTTTCCGTCGCGGACATCGGGTAATCACCCATAATTACGACGGCGAGCGGGCCGATCAGCACCCATACCATGAAGCTAATGTCGAAATACAGAAACGCGCTGAACAGGGATGGCTTGTGTCCGCTTTTCCAAAAAGGTTTGTTCTCCGTCATCTCCAAATTCCCTCCAATTGGTTGATCTTTCTCTGTTTATGAAGCTTTATGAAGCGCAAAAAGCCGCACCCGGTCCCGAAGGACGGATAGCGGCATCGTTGCCAAAAGATTCGCACTGAATTGTGCGGATTAGCGGACCACAGCATTGTGACCACATACCGAATTATAGAGGTGCGTTAATTGCATGTCAATAAATATAACATTGATTTTCGATATTTAAATTTGTGTCATTATTATTGACATTGAGGGGTCATTCCATTATGCTTTTTGCAAATGAAACTTAGCGGCACAACGAAGTGCCGACCCTAACGGCAACGAAGCCCGTCCCCATACGCATGGGATGGGCTTTTTCTGATTTATCCGCGGCTAACCTAGAGGGGGCTTACCATGAGCAAAATGAAGTTAGTCGTCGTGGGCAACGGCATGGCGGGCGTCAAATGCGTCGAATATTTGCTCGAATTGGCTCCGGACGCGTACGAGATTACCATTATAGGAAACGAGCCGCATCCGAACTATAATCGGATTTTATTATCGAAAGTGCTGCAAGGCGACACCTCGATCGACGAGATTACGATCAACGACAGACAATGGTACAAAGATAAAGGCATACGGCTGATTACGGGCGAGACGGTGTCCCGGATCGACACGGCTTCGAAAAAAGCGATCGCCGCTTCCGGGATGAAGGTCGAGTACGACAAGCTCGTGCTGGCGGTCGGTTCTTCTCCCTTCATGCCGCCGATACCGGGCATCGACAAACCGGGAGTGACGGCATTCCGGAATATCGAGGATTGCGAGACGATGTTCCGCGCGTCGGCGACGTACCGGAAAGCGGCCGTCATCGGCGGGGGGTTGCTCGGACTTGAAGCGGCGCGCGGTCTGCTGAACCTGGGCATGGAGGTCGACGTGGTCCATAACGCTTCTTATTTGATGAACCGACAATTGGACCGCATGAGCGCGGACATGTTAAAAACTCGTCTTGTCGCCCAGGGGATGCGGTTCCGCATGGAGAAGCGGACGGAGAAAATATTGGGCCGCAAAAGGGCGGAGGGACTTCAGTTCTCGGACGGCTCTAAGCTGGCGGCGGACTTGATCGTGCTTGCGGTCGGCATCAGCCCGAATTCGTTGATCGCGGCGGCGAGCGGCATCGACGCGAACAGAGGGATCGTCGTGAACGACTACATGGAGACGAGCGCGCCGGACGTATACGCGGTCGGGGAATGCGCGGAGCACCGCGGTACGGCGTACGGTTTGGTGGCGCCGCTGTACGAGCAAGGAATGGTACTGGCGAACGTTCTTGCCGGTAAGAAGACGGAGCCGTACGCCGGCTCGATCCCTTACGCTCAGCTGAAGGTTTCCGGCGTCGAAGTGTTTTCCGCGGGCGACATTCGCGACGGGGACGCCGCAACGGCGTTGCTCGAGTATGATGGCGTGCGGGGAACATACAAGAAAGTGACGATGTCGGGAGGCAAAGTCGCCGGGGCGATTCTGTTCGGAGATACGACGGAAGGAACGAAGCTGCTCGGCCATCTGAAGAAGAAGGCGGACGTGTCCGTCTTGCGGGAAGCGCCGGTCGCGGCAGGCGGAAGGAACGAGCACGCGGCGGCCGCCGCCCTTGCGGACGATGAAGTCGTCTGCGCCTGCAACGGCGTCCGCAAGGACGCGATCGTCTGCGCGGTCGCGGATGGCGGAGCGAAGACGGCGGACGACGTGCGCGAGAAGACGAAAGCTTCGGGATCCTGCGGCGGCTGTAAGCCGATGGTCGCGGCCTTGGTCGCGTTCGCGCTCTCCGGCGGCGCCGGAAGCAAAGCCAAGGCTCTGCCGATCTGCGGCTGTACCGAGCTCGGCCATGAAGCGGTGAAGGCTGCCGTCGCCCATGGCAGGTATGCTGACGCGGCGAAGGCGATGAGGGCTCTCGGTTGGGGTAAGGAGAACGGTTGCCCGGTCTGCCGTTCGGCATTGACCTATTACACGCGCGCCTACCGGGATACGAACGGAGAGCGGAATCGGATTCCGGGCCGAGCCGGAGCATCGGCGACGGTGCGGATCGGCCCGGGAGGCGGCGAAGGACCGAGGCGGGAATTCGCGAGGGATAACGAGAAGCTCGGCCATGCGATCGAGCGTTCGTTGAGCGGATTAAGCATGCCGTATCCGGTCGTCGCCGCCGTGTCCGCAGGTCCTTCGTTCCCTGCGGGATCGCTCGTGAGCGATTTCGGTTTGGCGGGCACGCCGGCGGGATGGGAAGTGTACGCGGGCGGCCATTCCGAAAATCCGGTCAAGCAGGGCAAGCTGGTCGGCGTGGAAGCGACCGAAGAGTCGGCGCTCCAATTGGCGATCTCCTGCGTGCAGTGGTACCGAGAGTCTGCGAATTACGGAGAAGCGGCGTGGAAATGGGTCGAGCGGACCGGGCTGCAGCGGCTACGGGAAACGTTGCTCGATCCCGGAGAGCGGGCCGATCTAGTCGATCGGCTCGGGAGCGAGAAGGAACCTGCGGTCGCTCGCGCTTAACGGAAAGGAGAGGGAAGACGATGGCTACGGAACCATTAAAAGTACTGCCTACGGCGGTCTTGCATACGCAATGTCCTTTTTGCAGCGTGCAGTGCAAGATGAGGGTGGAAGAATATATCGGCGAAAGCGACGGCAAGCGTCCGACCTACGCGGTAGCGGGCATTCCGAACGCGGCTTCCGAAGGAAGACTGTGCGTGAAGGGCATGAACGCCCACCAGCACGCGACGAGCCGGGAGCGGATCCTCCATCCGATGATCCGGAAAAACGGCACGTTGCTGCGGGTGACGTGGGAGGAGGCGCTGGAAGCGATCGGCTCGCGGTTCCGGTCCACGCAATCGCTGTACGGCAACGACGCGGTTGCGGTGTACGGCGGCGGTTCGCTGACGAACGAGTCGGCTTATCTGCTCGGCAAGTTCGCGAGAGTGGCGCTTAGAAGCAAATATATCGATTACAACGGACGGTTCTGCATGTCCGCCGCCGCTTCCGCCGGCCACAAGACGTTCGGCATCGACCGGGGATTGACGAACCAACTGTCGGAGATCCCGCTCGCCGAGTGCATCATTCTGGCGGGAACGAACATCGCGGAGTGCCAACCGACGCTCATGCCTTATTTTACGAGGGCGAAAGAGAACGGGGCGTACATCATCGTCATCGATCCGCGCGTCACCGCGACGGCGGAAATGGCGGATCTTCACTTGCAAGTGAAACCGGGCGCGGACGTGGCGCTCGTGAACGGCATGCTGAAGACGCTCGTCGACGAGAGATTCACGGACTACTCGTTCGTGCGCGGACGGACGAAAGGCTTCGATCAATTGAAGGAACGTCTCGACAGGCTGAACATGGACGAAGTCGCGCTCGAAACGGGTCTCGCCAAAGAAGAGATCGAGAAGGCCGCTCGCGCCTACGGCAAAGCCAAGACCGGGATGATCTTCACGGCGAGGGGCGTGGAACAGCACGCCGACGGCCATCTGGCCGTGCGGAACTTCCTGAACATGGTGCTCGTGACGGGCAAAATCGGCAAAGAAGGCTGCGGCTACGGCGCCGTGACCGGCCAAGGCAACGGACAAGGCGGCAGGGAGCACGGACAGAAGGCGGATCAACTGCCGGGATACCGGCTGATCGAGAACGAAGCCGACCGGGCTTACGTCGCCGGGGTATGGGGAATATCCCCCGGAGAGCTTCCGGGCAAAGGCGTATCGGCTTACGAGATGATGGAGCTGATCGACAAGGACGCGATCAAGGCCCTGTTCGTGATGGGCTCCAACCCGATCGTCTCCAATCCGAACGCGCTGTTGGTAGAAAGGGCGCTCGGGAAACTCGATTTCCTCGTCGTCGCGGACATGTTTCTGTCGGAAACGGCGCAGCTCGCGGACGTCGTACTGCCGGTCACCTCGTACCTGGAGAACGAAGGGACGTTGACGAATCTCGAAGGCCGGGTGTTATTGAGGGAAGCGGGGCGTCCGGCTCCGGGAGAAGCGCGCCACGACTGGAAAATCCTGTGCGACTTGGCCGAACGGCTGGACAAAGGGACTTATTTCCCTTTCCGCAAGGCGGAAGAAATATTCGACGAGCTTCGGGTGGCGAGCCGCGGAGGCGTGGCCGACTATTACGGCATCACGTACGAGCGGCTGCGCAAGGAGGAGGGGATTTACTGGCCTTGTCCTTCGACCGATCATCCCGGCGCGAAGCGGCTGTTCGAGCGGACTTTCGTTCATCCCGATGGCTTGGCGGTGTTCCAGCCGGTCGACCAGCCGAGTCCCGCCGAACGAACGAGCGACGAATTCCCGATGATCATGACGAACGGCCGGGTGCTGTCCCATTACTTGACCGGCGTCCAGACGCGCCGAAGCCCGGTGCTCGCGGCGCGCGATGTCGAGAATTTCATGGAAATTCATCCTCGCACGGCAGCTAGGCACCGGATCGAGGACGGCTCTCTCGTGAGCGTGCGCTCCAGCCGGGGGGAAGTCGTCGTTCGCGGCAAGATCACGGACTCGATTCGCGAGGATACGGTGTTCGTGCCGATGCACTGGGGCGACGCGCAGAACGTCAACCGGGCGACGAGCCCCGAGCTCGATCCGGTCTGCCGGATGCCCGACTTCAAGTCGAGCGCGGTGGCGATCTCCCCGTTCGAACAGCCTTGGATGGAAGATTGGGAGTAGAAAAGAATAAAAGGTCAGATGAGAGGCCGTCCCGCGTCGATAGCGGTACGGCCTCTTTGCTTTGTCGGGGGAGGATTATCCGTTATTTTGTCGAATTCATGCATTTGGAAAATATGTCCTGACGAGGAAGAGGTAGAACGATGAGAAAAATTTTTCAAACAATAGTTGCTGCGTGCGTATGGATGAGCATCGCGTTCGCCGGACAGGCGATCTCCGCTAATCATGCGTTCGCGGAAGGCGGCGAACCGCAGATCGAGAATATTATCGGTAAACAAACGTATTTGTTGTCGGACGGAACGCTATGGTCGATGATCGACGGTTACCGGATGATTCGATCGCCCGGCAATCTCGCCGCGATCTCCGGAGACGAATACTTCGGGTTGGGTATGACGAAAGACGGCCAATTGGTCGAATGGGGCGTTAGCTCGGGCCCTCGCCCCGTGGATGGCCAAACCGGTCTGTTGCAGTTGGTGGACGACTATTGGCTAAAGACGGACGGCACGGTATGGAACAGGGGCGGAAAGCGTAAAGGGCTGGACGGCGTTGCTCTGATCGGCTACGGAGGTAAAAAGTTCGCCGCTCTGAAGCAAAACGGTGAGCTCCTATACCTGAACGAATACAATTCGGATAAGTACATGAAAATAGCGACGATCCCAGATGCGTCCGCCGTCGTTTCGTTGACGGTATACGATAGCCGGATCGTGCTGCTGTATGCGAACGGAACCGTCATCGAATACGACACATGGAACTTCGACGACAATCTTCGCATTCCCGCCGTTACGGTCGCTCAGGATGCCGTGCATATCGCGATTACCGGAGCCAACCCGACGGATATTATGTTCGTCACCCGGCGGGACGGAAGCGTGTGGCTGACGGGCGATTATAAGAAACGCTGGGTACTGGATCGTCAAGTGACGGGATTGGGCAACGTGGTCAAAACGGTCGTCATGGAGGATGCCGATCACTTCTACGCGAAAAGGACCGACGGTACGTGGGTGTTTTACGATGACGGTGAAGTGAAGCCGGTGGACATACCGCGCGTGCAAAGCGCGGAGGTGACCGTATCCGAATCGAAACCCGATGTCGGGGATATAATCGTTGTGGGCATTCAAGAAAAGTATACCAACAATTCGCAAATCAAAGTCGTACCGAGCCCGGCGAATATGACCATCGACAAACCTTACCTGCTACAGATCCAACCGGACGGCAAGCTCAAAACGATGGGCGTCGGTCAAGCTCGGTTGACCGTAACAACGGGCGGCATCTCCAAGACGCTGACGATTTCGATCAGTCTTCGCAACAATCTGAAATACGCCAAGCAAGAGAAGGGAATCGTTTATTTGCCGGCGAAAGCGGTAATCCAAGCGTTAGGAGGAACGCTAACTTCCTCCGGCGGCGTTCTTACCGCCAAGATCGGCGAAACGACGCTCTCCTTCAAAACGGGAGACATAAACGGGACGTTGAATGGAGAGCCAGTAAAGCTGAAAACCGCGCCTCTTGCGGATAAATCCGATACTCTTATTCCTGCGTCCCTAATTACCGAAGCGGTCGGAGCTAGCGTGGCGTGGGATGCGAAGTGGAAAACCGCCGTCGTCGCTTTCGGCGATGCTCGGTTAACGGTCGTATCTTCGGAAACGGCGGCGCTAGTCAAGAAAGCGATGCAGGGTAGCCTCGTCAAGTATATCGGCAAGAGCTATTGGGTAAATGGCTTCCAAGATTGGGATAGATTCTCCAAAGTCACGGTGACGGATATCGTACCGGACGAGCTCGGAGATTTCGTTATCGTGTTCAAGTCGGCGACGGGCAAAATGTTAAAAAGCTATTCGATGCCTTCCTCTTACGTAACGGAAATACTGACCGACGAAGGCTACTTTTTCGGCTACGATCCAAAGAAGAAATACGCTTGGTCCGCATCCATATGGAACCAGATCAAAGCCGGCAAAGTATCTCTAGGAATGACGAAGGATCAAGTGCGACTCTCTTGGGGAAATCCGGCGGGAAGAAGCGTAACGACTGCGGTTGGCAAAACGATCGAGACGTGGGTGTTCTCCGATTTCAGTACCGTCGCGTTCGTAAACGGGAAGGCGACGCTAATTCTTTATTGATTCTCTACTATGCGGCAATCTCCACATCATAAAGACGAATTAGCCGCCGGCCGATGCCAATGCCGGCGGTTTTTTTGCGTGCGCGTTTCTCCGAGTCCAATACCCGAAGTTTCTCCCCCCTACCCGAAGGATGTCGCCTATGGATGCGTTCCTTTCGCCTGTATCTTTAGGATATCGGAACTAGAAACCTAGCGAGAGAGACAGGAGGAGAGCGGTCATGGCGGAATCCGAATTCGTGCTCGAGCTGAAGGGCATTACGAAAATATTCCCCGGCGTCAAGGCTCTTGACGACGTTTACTTTAAGCTGAAGCGCGGCGAAATCCATGCGCTGATGGGCGAGAACGGAGCGGGCAAGTCGACCTTCATCAAGGTCATCACGGGCGTGCACGCGCCGGAAGAGGGCGAGATGTTCCTGAACGGGCAGAAGGTCGACTTCACGCACCCGACGGACGCGCAGAAAGCGGGCATCGCGGCGATCTACCAGCACGTGACGAACTATCCGGACCTCAGCGTCACGGAAAATATATTCATGGGCCACGAGAAGGTCCAGCGCGGCACCGGGCGGATCAAGTGGAGCGACATGCACGAAGAAGCCGGAAGATTGCTGAAGGAGCTGGGCGCGAGCTTCAGTCCGAAGACGCTCATGGGCGCGCTGAGCGTGGCCGAGCAGCAAATCGTCGAAATCGCGAAAGCGCTGTCGGTGGACGCCAAGATCATTATCATGGACGAACCGACCGCCGCTCTGACGAACAGCGAAAGCGAAGAATTGTACCGGATCGCGGAAAGGCTTCGGGATAACGGAGCCTCCATTATATTCATTTCCCATCGCTTCGAGGATATGTATCGGCTGGCGAGCAAAGTGACCGTCTTCCGCGATTCGAAATATATCGGCACTTGGAACGTGGACGAGATTGCGAACGCCGACTTGATCGTGGCGATGGTCGGACGCGAAATTTCGCAGCTGTTCCCGAAGAAGGAAGCGAGCATCGGCGAAGAGCTGCTTCGGGTCGAAGGGCTCGGAAAGACGGGTTACTTCGGGGACATCGGCTTCACGCTCAGAAGAGGCGAGATCCTCGGGCTGACCGGACTCGTCGGCGCGGGACGCACGGAAGTGTGCCAGACGCTCGTCGGCGTCGAGAAGTTCGATAGAGGCAAAGTGATCTACAAAGGCAAGGAACTGAAAATCCGCGGACCTCGCGAAGCGTTGCGCCAAGGCATCGGTTATTTGCCGGAGGATCGCCAGAAGCAAGGACTCGTCCTGCAATGGAGCATCGGCCGCAACATTACGTTGCCGACGCTTGAGAAGTACACGGCCAAAGCGTCGATCAATACGCGCAAGGAGCTCGATATCGCCAAGCGGCTCGCGGAGAAGGTCAGCGTCAAGGCGAAAAGCGTGTTCGATCTCGTTAGCTCGCTGTCCGGCGGCAATCAGCAGAAGGTCGTATTCGCGAAGCTGCTGACCGCGGAACTCGACGTGCTCATTCTCGACGAACCGACGAAAGGCGTCGACGTCGGCGCGAAATCGGCGATCTACGAAATGATCAGCGATCTGGCCGTTGCCGGTTACGGCATTATCATGGTGTCTTCCGAGATGCCCGAAATCATCGGCATGTGCGATAGGGTAGCGGTCATGCGCGAGGGCCGGATCACGGCGATGCTAGGCCGCGAAGGCTTGACCCAAGAAGCGATCCTGAAGGCGTCGATGGACGACTCGGGGGCGCGCAACCAAACGGCAAGGGGGGCGGGAGCATGAACGCGCACGCTCAAACGGCAAGCAAGGCGAACAAAGAACCGGCGGGGCGCCCGACGATAAGCGCCCTCGTCGCGAAATTCAGGGAACTCGGCTTGCTGGCGTTCATCGTCATCTTGGCGGTCGGCGTTCAGCTTCGCAACCCGAGCTTTCTCACGCTCGAGAACTTGACGGACATCGCCACGAATACGGCGATACTCAGCATACTGGCCGTCGGCATGATGCTCGTTATCATTACGCGGGGCATCGACCTGTCGATCGGCGCGACGCTCGCTTTCGCGGGGATGGTCGCGGCGCTCACCGTCAAGCATAATCCGGGCTTGCATCCGGTCGCCGCGATATTGGTCGGCGTCGGCATCGGCATCGGATGCGGGCTCGTCATCGGGTTCCTCGTCTCGTGGATGAAGATTCTGCCGATCATCGCGACGCTCGGCATCATGAACGTGTTCCGCGGCTTCACTTTCGAAGCGAGCGGCGGGAAATGGGTCAGCGCCCACCAGATGCCGACCAGCTTCAAAGGCATCGCGACCGGTTCGTTCCTCGGCATCAATAATCTCATTCTGATCGCCATCGTCATCTATATCGTCGCTTATTACTTCGTCAGCCATACGCGGACCGGCCGCCGGATCTACGCGGTCGGCAGCAATCCGGACTCGGCGGAGGTCAGCGGCATTCGCACCGGCCGCATCCTGTGGCTCGTGTACACGATCATGGGCGGCTTGGCCGGACTGGCGGGCGTGCTCTGGGTATCCAAGTTCGCTTCCGCCCAAGGCGACACGGCTTCCGGGTACGAGCTTAGCGTCATCGCGGCTTGCGTTCTTGGCGGCGTCAGCATCGCGGGCGGCGTCGGCAAAATCTCGGGCATCCTGCTCGGCTCGGTGCTGCTCGGCATCCTGAACAACGCGCTCCCGATGATCAACGTGTCGGCCTTCTGGCAGATGTTCATCCAAGGCGCGATCATTCTCATCGCCGTTCTGGTCAACGCGCTCGTCAAGCGGGGCATCGACCGCAATAACCTGATGAGGAGGAAAATCTAAGCCATGGAACAGAGACTGCTATCGAATAAAAAAGAGTTCACGGTAAAGGGCTTCGTCCTCCAATGGGAATGGCTGCTCGTCGCCCTGATCGTCGCCGTGTTCGTCATGAACGCCAACTTGTCCGAGTACTTCTTCCAATACGATAATCTCCGCGACGCCACGATGGGCTTCCTCGACAAAGCGTTCATCGTGCTGCCGATGGTGTTCATCATCATGATGGGAGACATCGATATTTCCGTCGGCTCGATTATCGCGCTGTCGTCGGTCGTCATGGGCGACCTGTACAATCACGGCGTACCGATGCCGATCGCCATGATCGCTTGTTTGGCGGTAGGCACGCTGTGCGGATGGATCAACGGCATGCTCATCGTCAAGTACAAGGAGCTGTCGGCGGTCATCGTCACGCTGGCGACGATGACGATCTACAGGGGCGTCGCCTACATTTTGCTGGAAGACCAATCGGTAGGCAAATTCCCGAGCTGGTTTAAGTTCCTCGGCTGGGAATACGTCGGCACGCTGCCGTTCATCCTGATCTCCTTCGCCGTTTTCGCGGTCGCCTTCTGGTTCCTGCTTCATAAGACGCCCTTCGGCAGACGGGTGTACGCGATCGGCAACAACCCGACCGCCGCCCGCTACTCGGGCGTCCGGGTCGACCGGATCAAGATCATCGTGTTCACTCTCGCTGGATTGATGTCGGCGGTAACGGCCTTGTTCCTCACGTCCCGGATGGGCAGCACCCGTCCGAACATCGCGTCCGGCTACGAGCTCGAAGTCATCGCCATGGTCGTTCTCGGGGGCGTCAGCACGGCGGGCGGCAAAGGACGGATGATCGGCGCGATACTCGCGGTGTTCCTGATCGGCTTCCTTCGTTACGGTCTCGGTCTCGTGAACGTGTCCGCGCAGATGATTCTCATCATTCTCGGCGGATTGCTCATCGTCTCCGTCGCCATTCCGCAGCTCAAGAGCCGCTTCGCCGTCAAGCGAAAAGGTTAAGCACATCGCCTGAACCGTTAGGTTAAGGCAGTCCGACAGCTTCGTTACATCATGGTCTTCGGACCGTTTTGTATATAGCATGGCCGCAATTCATTATCCAAATGGGTTTACAAAAAGGGAGGAAAAGAAATTGAAAAAGTTTCTGGTCACTTGCCTTACCGTCGTCATGTTGATGACAGTCCTCGCCGCGTGCGGCAGCAACAACAATAACAACGGCAACTCCGCAAGCCCGCAAGCTAGCAACGGCGCGTCTCCGTCCGCGGACAACGGCGCGAAGAAGAAATTCGCCATCATCTTCAAGAATACCGGCAACCCGTACGGCGAGAAGGAAATGGAAGGCTACAAGAAAGCGGTCGAAGAGCTCGGTTACGAAGCGATTCTGAAAGCGCCGGACCAACCGACGGCGGAAGCTCAGATCTCCATGATCGAAGAGCTCATTTCCCAGAAAGTCGACGCCATGGCGATCGTCGCGAACGATCCGGACGCGTTGCAGCCGGCACTGGAAAAAGCGATGAAAGCAGGCATCAAAGTGCTTTCCCTCGACTCCGCGGTTAACGCGGAAAGCCGTCTCGTCCACATCAACCAAGCGGATCCGGAGCGCATCGGCCGCACGCTGATCCAAGGCGTAACGGAAATGATCGGCGGCTCCGGCGAAATCGCGATCTTGAGCGCGACTTCCCAAGCGACGAACCAGAACCTCTGGATCGAATGGATGAAAAAAGAACTCGAAGATCCGAAATACGCGAACGTGAAATTGGTCAAAGTGGCTTACGGCGACGACCTTCGCGACAAGAGCGTATCCGAGACGGAAGCGCTTCTGAAATCGTACCCGAACTTGAAGGGCATCATCGCTCCGACGACGGTAGGCATCGCGGCGGCGGGCAAAGTATTGACGGACAAAGGCCTGAAAGGCAAAGTGCAATTGACCGGCCTCGGCTTGCCGAGCGAAATGGCGGAGTACATCGAAAGCGGCATCTGCCCTTGGATGTACCTGTGGAACCCTCTCGACGTCGGTTACCTGTCCGGCTACGTGGCCGACGCTCTCGTGAAGGGCACGATCACCGGCGCGACCGGCGATAAAGTAACGGCAGGCACGCTCGGCGAGAAAGAAGTCATCGCCGACGGCGAAGGCACGCAAGTGATGCTCGGCGATCCGTTCAAATTCGACGCCTCCAACATCGCGGAATGGAAAGCGGTCTATTGATCGCAGATTAGCCTAGCGAGAAAGGGCAAGTCCCGGCGGTCATCGGAAGATGACGGGGACTTGCCCTTTCTCGCGCGCCAGGCGGAGAGCGAAGGATTTGCGATCTGCGGTTTGCGGCGAACAACCCGCGATCTACCTTCTGCCCCAACCGAACACTTTGTACCGGACAAGCAGCTTCGTGCCCCAGTGCGACGCGACGTATAGAATGATCATCAAGAAAAGAAGCGGTCGGAACACGATGAAGAAGACGAACCAGGCTAAGAATATTTGCCACGGCTTCAATCTTCGGACGAGCTTGATCGGATATAGGAAGATCCGGTACAGCAAGTATCCTCTTTGAAGGCTTTCCAAGTATTCGGCCCGTATTTGCCCGTTCTCGGGATCGAGGCGCACGGCGTTCTTCATGAACTCCGCTTCCTTGTCGTGCTCGGACCGCTGGCTCGCCGCCCAGCCCAAGTGCAGGAACACGTGCGGCGATTCGTCGTTCAGCCTAAGCGCCTGCCGCTCCAGCTCGCGCGAACGCTCGTCGTCGTTCATCAATGCCTCGGCATAGGCCGCGAACGAAAGGAACAAAGCGTTCTCGGATTGGATGGCGAGCGCTTGCGAGATCCATGTCCTCGCGTCTTGGAATTTCTTTTTCCGCAGGGACAGATTGGCTTGCAGGTAGAAATACATCGGCTCGCGAGGATCGACGCGAAGCGCGTCGTCGATGAGTTCGGGTAAATGGCGAAAATCGCCGGATTCGTAAAAGGCGCACGCCCTGACGTACCAAGCGACTTTGTTCTCGGGATCGAGCGTCAGAGACCGGGCGGTCCATTTCAACGCATCCGCGTACCGATCCATGTGCAGGAACACTTGGGCCAGCACCGCGTAAGCGTCCGCGTCGTCCGGGTCTTCGGAGATCAACGCTTTCGCTTCCTCGAGAGCTTCCTTGTACCGTCGCCACTCGATAAGCCGATAAACTTTGCTGTAAGAGCTTCCCGTATCGATGGATGCGCTCATCGGACTTCGTACCTCGCTTCCGGACGTCGAACGTTTATTTCATGCCGTGGGCTTTCATGAAGTCTAGCACGTGCTGGTAATCTTGGTTCATGTCGCTGAACGTGGCGTAGTTCTTGGCCGTCGCGAACCACTCGAGCGTCGTCGCCTTGCGCCGTTTCAGCACTTCTTTCATATCGTTCTGCAGGATCGGCTGGATGGCGCCCGCGTTCAGCGTTCGCTCGAGCGCCAACTCGACGGCGTCTTTCACGACCTGCTCAAGATCGGCGCCGGAGAACAACTTGGACTCCTTCGCGAGCTTCGACGTGTCCAATTTTTCTTGCGGTTTGCCCGCCAGCTTCAAGTCCAGAATCGCGGCGCGTTCCTGCTCTTCCGGCGGCGGAACGAAGATCAGGTGGTTAAACCGGCCGGGCCGCCGAAGAGCGGCATCCAAATACCACGGCGTGTTCGTCGCGCCGATGACGAACACGCGGTCGTTATAGGTGCGAAGTCCATCGAGCTCCAGCAGCAATTGATTGACGAGCATGCGATCGTGGTGCTGGCGCATCTGGTGGCGACTACCTCCGAGCGCGTCCAATTCGTCGATGAAGATGATGCAAGGCTTATTCTCCCTGGCTTTCTCGAACAAGTCGTGCAAATTATGCTCGCTTTCCCCGACATACATGGACAAGATGGCTTGCAGCTCGATATGAAGGAAATGGGCATCGATTTCTCCCGCGACGGCGCGCGCGAGAAACGTTTTGCCGCAGCCCGGAGGACCGTAGAGCAGCATGCTGCCGCCGGCTTCTTTTCCGTACGCTTGGAAAATTTCCGGCTGCTGCAGGGGAAGGATAAAGTTGAGACGGATTTTCTTCTTCACGTCTTCGAGCCCGCCGACGTCGGCGAACGTTTCTTTCGGTTTCTCCGATTCGACGAGCGTCTTCTCGTTCTTATCGAAATGAATGACTTTCAGTTTGCCGCGACGCCGTTCGTCGAGGTCGTTGCGATCGGACACGAGCGGTCCCTCCTTCGCGGAGAAATATAGGTATACGATTAGAGTAACAGAAATCTCCCGACAATTCCCTGACAACTTCGGAAAGAAGCAAAATAGAATGCGATCGCAAAATCGGGCTTGTCTAATCGTGTCGAATGTGGCATATTAACAAACGACGTTTTCGCTAACTTACTTATCCAGAGGAGAGAATTGACTACCATGCGACGCGAAATAGGAGTTCAGGAAGTACCGCCGCTCGGCAAAAGCGCGATGCTTAGCTTGCAGCATTTGTTCGCCATGTTCGGTTCGACGGTGCTCGTGCCGACGCTGCTGGGCGTTGATCCTTCGATCTGCCTGCTCATGAACGGCATCGGAACCTTGCTATACATTTTAATCACGAAAGGCAAAATCCCGGCGTATCTCGGCTCCAGCTTCGCCTTCATCGGCCCGGCCTTTTCCGTTATCGCGGAGCACGCGTCTCCGGATTCCGGCTATGCGGCAGCTCTTGGCGGCTTTATCGTCGCGGGCCTTGTCTTCACGATCGTCGCCCTCATTATTCGGAAAGCGGGCACGGGCTGGATCCACGTCGTGTTCCCGCCGGCCGCGATGGGCGCCATCGTCGCCGTCATCGGGCTTGAATTGATCCCGGTCGCCGCCAAGATGTCGGGCTGGATTTCAAACGGCTCGGCGGAATGGAAGCCCGACTTCGATACGATCTTCGTGTCGACGGCGACCGCGCTCATTACCGTGCTAGGTTCCGTGCTGTTCCGCGGCTTCGCCCGCATCATCCCGATTCTTATTGGCATCGTCTCCGGTTACGTCATCGCTTGGCTGTTCGGCATGACGAACTTCTCCAACGTGTCGGACAGCTCTTGGTTCGACGCGCCGTCGTTCACGACGCCTTCCTTCGAGCTTGCCGCGATTCTGACGATCTTGCCTGCTTCGCTCGTCGTCATCGTCGAGCATGTCGGCCACCTGATCGTTACGGGCAATATCGTGGGCAAAGATTTGTCCAAGGACCCCGGGTTAAGCCGTTCGCTTCTCGGGAACGGGCTGTCGACGATGCTGTCCGGCTTCGTCGGCTCGACGCCGAACACGACGTACGGGGAGAACATCGGCGTTCTCGCGATTACGCGAGTGTACTCCACGTTCGTTATCGGCGGGGCTGCGGCGTTCGCCATCGCGCTCAGCTTCATCGGCAAGTTCTCGGCGCTCGTCTCGGGCATTCCGGAACCGGTTATGGGCGGCGTCTCGTTGCTCTTGTTCGGCGTCATCGCGGCTTCGGGCTTACGGATGCTCGTCGAGTCGAAGGTCGATTACGGCAAACCGACGAATATGTTCCTGACGACCGTCGTTCTCGTGACCGGGTTGTCCGGCGTCGCGATCAAGATCGGCGATTTCTCCGTGTCCGGCATGGCGCTGGCAACGATCGTCGCGATCTTGCTCAGCTTGCTGTTCAAGCTGTTCGAAGTGACCGGGTTGTCGAACGACGACGAAAAGACGGCTCACTAAAGCGTAGCGAACGACAAAGGGATCGGCATCGGCGACGATGTCGATCCCTTTTTCCAACCGCCAACCGCAGACATTAGTTGCAGAATGAGCATGTATTTCAGCCCATTTCTTCAAAAACCGGGTAAAGTTAAAAAACAGTTGTCCTTTGTGCAACTAATCCTTGCATTCTAGTGGAACGTCATCAAATAAGTGACCAATTTACAACTAGTTGCCCGCAAATGTAGGGTTGGACTAACCGATCAAAGCGGCACGTACCTGCAGAATAGTGCCATAAACGTAGAAACAACGGGAGTCAGGAATGAACATATTCCCTAACGGTTTCTCTTAAAAATCAATGCGTTCTCCCGACCGGCTCCCTGAGCCGGTCTTTGAATTGTTTGGGCGAGCAGCCGTTCTGCCGGCGGAACATGTCGTAGAAGTGGCCGAGGTTCGAGATGCCGACCGATTCGGCGACGTCCGCGATGCTCGAGTCGCTCGTCAGCAATAATTGCTCGGCTTTCAGGATTCTCTTGTGGACGACGAAATCGGTGAACGTCATGCCGACCGCTTTCTTGAACGTCTTGATGAAATGCGTATAGCTCATGTTGACCATCGGGCAGATGTCCGGCACGGACAGCTTCTCGCTCAAGTTCGCTTCCACGTAATCGACCGCGGGCTGAAGGCGGCCGAGCAGCAGATTGTCGTTATAGTTCAGCATCAAACGCGTGTCATGGCGGAGAAGCAGCAACAGGATGTTTTTGATCCGGGAGGAGACGGCGAGTTCGTAGCCGATCCGAGCGTCGTTCATTTCTTCGTAGATTTCCCGAATAAGAGAGGCCGTCCGGCGCCGCGCCTCGGCGTTTTCCCGGTAAATGTAATTCATCGAGCTTAGAGGGCGAATGACCTCCGAGAAGTGTTGCATGCTGCCGAGCGTGCTCGGGTCCCAATACTTGCGAAGGTCGATCTGGAAGACGATATAGCTAATGGCGCCTTCTTTCGTATGAACGGTCAGATGGGGCTCGGAGGAGCCGAATACGGCAACGTCACCGCCCTGCAGCGCGAATCGCTCTTCGCGGTGGAAGCAGGTGAGCTCGCCCTCGAGAATAAGCAGAAACTCGACTTCTTCGTGATAGTGCCAGTCCGAATACTTTTGCAGCCGCCAATCCTGTTCTTTTTTCCGCAACCAATCGTCCGCCATCCGACCTACGGAATCGATCTGCCATATTCGCATCGCGAGAAACGGATTCTGATAGACGACTTGCTCGTGACGCATGTCGGGATACATCGCAGGCCTCCAAGTTGACGTCATTCGCGACAGGATCGCGTAACGATATCTTAACATAACCGTTTGGCAGGGTATAGACGATGACAGAATACCGTAAGTTTTTGACCGAATCGGCCATCGATTGGAAGCGTTGTCTCGCATACAATGGGGAGGAAACCACCCTTAAGGAGAGTCATCGATGAACCGTTCGATCAACGTTACGATTTGGAACGAATACAGGCACGAGAAAACGAACGAGAAAGTCGCCTCCATCTATCCGGAAGGGATGCATAAGGCGATCGCCGACGGACTGGCCGTGACGGGAACCGTGCGGACGGCGACGCTCGACGAGCCGGAGCACGGTTTAACGGATGATGTGCTCGCGTCTACGGACGTGCTCGTCTGGTGGGGACATATGGCGCACGACGAAGTGAACGACGAGATCGTGGAACGGGTCAGACAGCGCGTGCTGCGAGGCATGGGGCTGATCGTGCTTCACTCGGGCCATTTTTCGAAAATATTCAAGAAGCTCATGGGAACTTCCTGCGATCTGAAATGGCGCGAGGCGGACGAAAAGGAACGCATCTGGATCGTTAATCCGGGCCACCCGATAGCGGACGGCCTCGGCGAATATATCGAACTGCCGCACGAAGAGATGTACGGCGAACACTTCGATATCCCTCAGCCGGACGAGCTCGTCATGGTGAGCTGGTTCGAAGGCGGGGAAGTGTTCCGGAGCGGCTGTTGCTATACGAGGGGCATGGGGCGAATCTTTTATTTCCGTCCGGGCCACGAGACGTATCCGACTTACTTTAATCCGGAAATTCGCAAAGTCATCAACAACGCGGTGCAATGGACGGCTCCGGTCGATCGCGAATATCCGCGCTACGGTCACGCTCAACCGCTAGAGACGATAAAGGGGATTCAAGCATGACGCTTAAAGTAGGAGTCATCGGTACGGGGGGCATTTTCAAAGGGGCGCATTTGCCGGGATGGCTGTCGCATAAGGAAGTCGAAATCGTCGCGTTCTGCGATGCGTTCAAGGCGTCCGCGGAAGCGGCGGCGAAGGATTTCCCGGACGCTAAGGTGTACGACGATTACAAGGAGCTGCTCGCCGATCAGTCGATCGACATCGTCGGCATCAGCACGCCGAATCTCTATCACTCCGAGATCGCGATCGCGGCGCTTCGTGCAGGCAAGCACGTGTTCTGCGAAAAGCCGGACGCGGTCAATCCGATCGAAGCGCAGAAGATGGCGGACGCCGCGAAGGCATCCGGCAAGCAGCTCATGACGATGCGCAACAACCGGTTCACGCCGGAAGCCCAGTATATGAAGCGGATCATCGACGAAGGCCGCATGGGCGACCTGTACATGGGACGTTGCGGCTGGATTCGCCGCAGGGGCATTCCGGGGCGCGGCGGCTGGTTCACGACGAAGGAACTGTCGGGAGGCGGTCCTTTGATCGACCTTGGCGTGCACATGATCGATATGGCGATGTGGCTGGCCGGCAATCCGAAGCCGGTCACCGTCAGCGGCTCGACGTACCGCAAGTTCGCGGACCGTCCGGAAGCGTCCGGCATCGTGCCTTCAGGCACGTTCGACGTCGAAGACTTGGCGGCCGGATTCATCCGCTTCGATAACGGCGCGTCGCTCCAAATCGAGTTCAGTTGGGCATCCAACGTCGAGGAAGAGAAGAAATTCCTCGAGTGGAGAGGCACCGAAGGCGGCTTCAGCCTCGTCAACGACAAGCTGAGCATCTTCGGCGAAGACCAGGGCGTTCTGTTCGATCAGAAGCCGCAGTTCTCGGCTTCGGCCGTTCCGCAGCATTCGGCGAACATCCGGCATTTCGTCGAATGCGTGCTTGGCCGCGAGACGCCGACGATCACGCCGGACCACGGCGTCGACATGATCAAGATTTTGTGCGCGATCTACGAGTCCGCGGAGCTGGGCCGGGAAATCCGGCTGTAGGCGCGGTGTCGGCGACGGAACCTGTGCAAGAGTAGGCGAGAAATGCTGAATGCCCGCAACCCGCGAACGATCGCGGATTGCGGGCTTTTGTCGTGGCGCATATTGCGAGATCGCGTCGATAGGCGTATAACTGAGAAAGGTAGACAACTAGGCAATCGGAGCGGGTGACAGCGGTGGAAGTCAACTTTTGCTCGTCGTGCGGCGGCGAGATGGAAACGCGGGAAATCGACGGTACGCCAAGGCGGGCGTGCACGCGGTGCACCTTCGTGCATTGGGGCTCTTATAGCGTCGGCGTCGGCGCGTTGGTCGTGAAGGACGGCAAAGTCTTGCTCGTTCGGCGGGCGCAAGAGCCAGGCAAGGGTTATTGGACGAATCCCGGCGGCTATGCCGAGCAGCTCGAGCCGATCGAAGAGACGGTTCGCCGGGAAGTGCAGGAGGAGTGCGGCGTCGACGCGGTCGTCCGCGGGGTCATCGCTTTGCGGGACCAGCCGCGGGCCGTGCACAACGTCTATATCGCGTTCGCGATGGACTACGCGGGCGGCGAGCCGACCCCGGACAACGTCGAGGTCGATGCGGCGGGTTTCTATAGTTTGGAGGAAATGCGGGAGATGCACGTCGCTCCTTTCACGAAGTGGCTCGTGGACGTCGCGCTGAACGGCAAGACGGAAGGGCTGACGATCGACCGGGAGCCGCTCGTTCCGCTGAACGGGTACGGATTATTCAGAACATGATCGGAGGAACGATGGATGCCGGAAATTAACGCTAGATCAGCCAAAGGGCCGGAGGGGTTAGCGCCGACGAAGCGCCCTTCGCATACAAGCGCCGCGCACGCCGCTCATGCGCTGCCTACGCCGGGCGCGACTCCGTCGCCGTCCCAGATGCTCGGCATGCAGGCGCATGTGGGCAATCAAGCGGCGCTCGGGATGGCGCGCTCGGCCTCGGCCCTGCCTAGCTTTGACAAGATACAGTCCGCGTTCGGGGATGGGAATGCCTCGGTTCATCGCGATGCGGACGCAGCGGCATCTATAGGTGCCCAGGCGTATGCGCAGGGAACCGACATCCACGTGGGGCCGGGCCAGGAAAAGCACCTGCCGCACGAAGCGTGGCACGTCGTCCAGCAGAAGAAGGGCATTCAATTGCCCAAAGACGGGATACAGCTTTAAGGCCTTTCTTAAGACCGCCGGAACGATCGGCGGTCTTTTTGCCGCGCGGCGACTGTCGGCAAGGTTGGCGCGGCACGGCGCAAGGCTAGAAGGCAGAGCCAAACCGAACTACAGCCCGCGAACCGCTCTCCCAAGGTGATGCAGTCCGGTCAAACCGAACTACAGCCCGCGAACCGCTCTCCCAAGGTGCTGCAGTCCGGCCAAACCGAACTACAGCCCGCGAACCGCTCTTCCAAGTCGCTGCAGTCCGGCCAAACCGAACTACAGCCCGCGAACCGCTCTCCCAAATCGCTGCAGTCCGGCCAAATCGAACTACAGCCCGCGAACCGCTCTCCCAAGTCGCTGCAGTCCGGCGAATCCGAATCGCATGCGTTGACTTGACCGAGAAGACTCCTGCCATTCCGTCGATTTCTTAAGCGATCGCCCTGACGTTGCATGCTCCGATTTGACACGTTTAATTGAGAACGATTATCATAATCACAGTTATCATCATGCATGTCAGGAGATGGACGAATGCTATCTTTCGATCCGGCGATTCTCGCAAGCCGCCACAAATACGAGATGGAGCCCCAGGAATCCGAGTGGAAGCTTTATCCGCTGTACGAGGATGAGTACGAACGGACCGTTGCCAAGCTTATCGGAGACTTCGGAGATCAGTTAAATTCGTCCGACGGGAAGGCGATCGGCACTTTGTTCGTCAAGAGATACAGTCCGCTGTTCGCGGGTGCCGTCTATGCTTGGCTGTTCCACGGACATCCGTTCGATCTCTCCCCCTCCAATGTTCAACCTGCGATGAACGGGGCGCTTTTCAAGTATTATCTCCTAGACGCCTTGCCGCTCGAAGGCATCTCATCATTGGCCGACGACGGGGAGAAGGACGAAGCGTACATGCATCACGTGATCGACGGCCACGCTCGTCCGCTCGTAGGAGCGGTCGCTCGGCTTACGGGCGTTCCCGAATTATCGTTATGGCGCACGGTCGCTTATTCGATGGCCTATTGGCAACAAGAATGGCTGCTGGAATCCGGTTCCGAGGCAATCAAAGGGCGCATCGGGAGTTGGTTCCTGAAGTTGACGTCCCGGGAATCGAAAGCTTGGTTGCCGGAATATGCCGTCAATCCGCTGTCCTGCCAATTCCGGGAGGTGGACGATCCGACGCAAGAGGGGCGCAAAATTCTGATACGCAAAGTATGCTGTTTGAATTATAGGGTTTTCGGAAAAGAAAGATATTGCTCCACTTGCCCGCTTATCTCCGAAGAGCGTCGATTGGAAAAGCTGCTATAGCCCCGAGCGCAACGACCCCCGACCGACATTGAGGCCACTGAAAAAGTCCATTTCCGCTAAAAGGTACAGACTCTCATTAATTTGAGGGGGCTGTGCCTTTTTCTTGTATAATTAAAGTATTATGTTGGAA
>NZ_JBHSMH010000055.1:0-68279 GCF_042655365.1 Cohnella suwonensis
TTCCAACATAATACTTTAATTATACAAGAAAAAGGCACAGCCCCCTCAAATTAATGAGAGTCTGTACCTTTTAGCGGAAATGGACTTTTTCAGTGGCCTCCAACACATAAGGGTAGCTCCCCCTCGCGAGCAGCTCCTCCAACGCGACCGGTACGGATGCGCCTTCCGCCGAGAGCAACGCGAAGCGTTTGCCGTGCGCGTCCCGGTACTTCTCGAGCAAGCGGCCGAATGGCTCCCAATCTTCCCCGAGCATCTGGCGGTTGAGCTCGATAACGAGCCGACGAACGCGCGTCGTCAGCAGTTTCTACATGCCGAGAAAGGCGCGGTACTCACCGCCTTCGATATCGATCTTGACGTAGTCGAGCGAGCCGAAATCGTCCACCCTGTCGTCCAGCCGAACGGCCTCCACGGCGACTTCGGCGAATTCGTCGTTGTAATGGCGCAAGTAGAAATCGCCCGGCGCGCGGATGCTGCTATTGCCGAGAAATCGCTGCGAGGCGAAGAACTTAAGCTCTCCCGGTAATGTATATGCCGCGGCAGCGACCGTCTCCGTCCGGTCGTGCAAGTAGTTGATAGACAAGTTGTCGAACAACAACCCGGCTAACCGAGGGTGCGGTTCGTACGCCCACAGGCTTCCTTCCGGACCGGCGAGCATTCCGAGCAAGACGGAGAAATAGCCGATGTTAGCGCCGATGTCCAGCACCCGGTCGCCTCGCCGTACGTTGCTTTGGATGTATCTCGTTAGCGGAAGCTCGAGCGCGCCCGTCAGAATGATCTCGGGCGTGACGCTTAAGTCGTCCGAGGGCAGAACAAGCCGTCCCCCCGTATTCCGTCGTGCACAACAAACGGTTATTACCGAGATAGATGGCGCTCATGCGACGCCTGCCCCCTTTTTTCCAAACTCCGCTTCATCCGCCGTAACTTTTCACAGTCCGGTTGCCGAACCTCATCCCTAACCCTTCGTCCACCGAACCTCGTCCCGAGCCCTTCATCCGACGAGTCTCATCCGCCGAATCGCGTCATCCTAACCTATGTCCCGCGGCCGCTTCCCATCACCGAAACCGAGCAACTCGCCCGAAGGAATGGTATAATGCCTACATTAACGCCAATTCGGACGAGGAAACGGATGCGAGGTCCATGAGCCTGACGGACATTCTGTCCAACGTGACGGAAGACAACCTGAAGCAACTGCTTGAGCATTACCGGGCGTTCGGCCCCTTCCCCGGCATCGCGCTGACGTTCATGAAGTCGTTCGTGCCACCTTTGCCCACCATTCTGATCGTCGGAGTGAACGCGGCCGTCTACGGCTTGTGGCTGGGATTCCTATACTCGTGGCTCGGCATCGTCGCCGGTTGTCTCACGACGTTCCTCATCGTGCGCCGGATCGCGGGGCATCCCTACTTCGTCAGATGGGAGCGGAAGCCGAAAGTGCAGAAGAGCCTGCTATGGGTGCGCACCAACGCGTTCAGTTACGTATTTCTGTTGAGCCTGTTCCCCGTCGGGCCGTTCGTCGTCATCAACATCGCGGCCGCGGTCGCGAGGATGCGGCTTCGCTCGTTCCTGATCGCGATCGTGTTCGGCAAGGCGATCATGGTCATGTCGGTATCGATCATCGGGCACGACTTCGGGCGGTTCATCGAGCGTCCGCTCGAGCTGTTGTACGTCGTGGCGTTCGTGGGCGCTTCGCTGTGGATCAGCAAGAAGATCGAGGCCCGTTTCACGTCGCAAGACGGCGGCGAACCGCTGTCTCCGGGCCTGGCCGCGCCGGATAGCTTGGAATATCAGAAAGAATAAATGGCGGTCGCTTTATACTCGTCTGATACCTCCGCAAAGCTACTCCGGCTTCCAGATGACGCAGAAGGCGTTTTTGCTTGCCTAATAATAAATGAGAAGGACGTTGAGCCTATGTTGAGTTTCGAGCAAAAGATGGCGATCATGGAGTCGTTCCCCCAACTGGAACGCCGGAACGTATCGATGGGACGCGTGAACTTCCACTACGAGCGCAGCATCGAAGAGAAGAAGAACGTCGGGTACCATTTTCACCCGAACGGCAACGGGTACGTGTTCGCGGGGTACATCGCAGGGGCGGATTTCGACGAAAAAGGTTACGTGAACGTTCGCGAATTCGGCGAAGAGGAGCTCCGCGCGCTCGTGAAGGAATCGATCGAATCGCTGACGGGACCCGATTCTTGGACGGAGGGCGACGAGGAGAAGTGGCTCGACGCCGAGAAGGCCGAGCTGACGCTCAAATTCGAGGACGGCATGTATTACTTGTTCTCCGGCCTGAACCTGGAGATGGCGTTCGAGAAGTATACGGAAGCGCTCGAGTATTTGCGCGAAGAAGGCTTCAGCCGCGCGTAAGCGGAGGGGAGAGTCGCCGAGGCGAATTGCGCTGCAATCGCTGGGGATCGGATGTCGCCACAAGGCGCTTCCGTTCCGAACAAACTGCAAAAGTGCAGGTTGATCCTGCTCAAATCGGATATTCGACACATCAACCTGCATCCACTACAGTTGGTGGATTCGAAAGGGCCTCTTTTACGCGAAAACGGGCAAACAAACTGCAGATTTGCAGGTTGACTATGATGTATTTGAAGAAAAAGCCAAACGAACTGCACATTTGCAGGTTGTCTGGCTTTTCGGAGCGTTAACGGTCAAGCGAGGTAGGCGGGAGAATAACGAATGATTCATCCGTCGAAAGATACTCTCTCGACAGTCCGGAGTCGCCGGGCGGCTTTTGTTTGTTCGGCGAATGCGGAGATGCCGATCGCTGCGCGGATTTTTTTCGTCGGCGGAAGAAACGAACGCTTTTTATCGGGCAACCGCAAATAATCGGTTGCCGCCCGGACGCTTGGTTGTGCACCGTCGACAAACTTTACGAAACGCATCCGTTAGGCTCCAATTTGACCCTTGTCAACGCTTAAGGCCTCGTATTATAATGATCACAAAGTTTAATCGCTTTAACTTTAAAGTGAACAAGAGCTCCCCGGAGGCATGCGGAGGCGGGCGAAGTAACGGATTGGAATTAAGTCGTCCCAAACGTATCTATTTCGATCCGCCGGAAAAGTAGCGATTCATTTTTACCCCCAAAAGTTAAAGCGATTAAACTTAATGAAAACGGACAAAGAAACTCGCATCGCAGACGGCCGAACGATCGAAGGGGGATACGCAGGTTGAAGTCCACGAAGAAAAGCAGGCGCGAAGGACGATGGTTCTTCTTCTTCGTCTCGCCGTGGCTCATATCGCACGGGAGCGTCCGTTCATGAAGGTAAGCATATTCGACGTCGCCAAGAAATCGGGATTATCCGTCGTTACCGTATCCAGGGTTCTCAATAATTCGTCTTCCGTCCGGCAGTCCAACCGGGAGAAGGTGCTGCAAGCGATGCGCGAGCTGGATTACCATCCGAACGCTTCCGCCCGCAGCTTGGCAAGGGGCAAGACGGGCATCATCGGCTTGACGCTGACGACGCTTCACGATTCGTTCCTGGACGCCGTCGTCAAGGAAGTGAACGACAGGCTCGCCGGACACGGCTATTTCCTGGCGTTGTCGATATCGAACCGATACGACGATGCTTTTCACCGTTCGTTATTTCAGGAAGACCGCGTCGACGGCATAATCTTGCTGTCTCCTCTCGAAGAGGACGAGTACGTCATGGAGCTGAAGAAGAAGAAAATTCCTTTCATCATGATCGATAACTCGCAGCGGAATTCTTCCGTGACCTCCGTCATCGTCGACAATTACAAAGGCGGTTACGAGGCGACGAAACACTTGATCGAGCTCGGCCATACGGAGATCGCGCATATCGGGGGTTCGAGCTCGTTTTTGAGCAGCAAAGAGCGGGAACGGGGTTTCTTGTTCGCTCTCGAAGAAGCGGGATTGACGCCTTACTCGATCGAGAAAGGCACGTTCGAGATTTCGTCGGGCTACCGGATCGCGAAGCAATGGATCGAATCGGGGAAAATGCCGTCGGCGGTATTCGCGGCGGACGACTATATCGCGCTCGGCGTCATGGACGCCTGCAAGAACGAAGGCATACGCATTCCGAGGGACTTGTCCATCGTCGGCTTCGACGATCAAGTTCTCGCCTCGGAATTGCGTCCGATGCTGACGACGATGCGCCAGCCGGCCGAGAAAATCGGAAGCGCGGCGGTCGAGCTGCTGCTCGGCGTCATGAACGATTCGGCCAAGCGAAGCGTCACGATCCAGATGGAACCGGAGCTTATCGTGAGAGAATCGACGGCACGCAAAACATAAGAGTAGTCATCAGGAGTGATTGCTTTGAAATATTATTTGGGAGTCGACGGCGGAGGCACGAAAACGTACGCGTTAATCGTCGACGAGCAAGGAAATATCGTAGGCAAAGGCCATAGCGGCAACGGCAATCACCAGACGGGCTACGAGACCGCGAAGAACAATATTCGCGAGGCGGTCGAGACGGCGCTGGCGCAAGCGGGCCTCTCGAAGCCGGACATCGAATTCGCGTACTTCGGTCTGGCCGGCGCCGACAGGGAGATCGACTATCGCACTCTGCGGCCGATGATCGAGGAAATCGGATTTCCGAGGTACGACATCAATTGCGACACGATGATCGCGATGCGGGCGGGAACCGACCGGCCGTACGGCGTCGTCCTGATCTGCGGGACCGGCACGAACAGCGCCGGCGTCAACCCGGCGGGAACGTTTTTCCAGTGCGGCGGGTTCTCCTATCCGTACGGGGACTTCGGCGGCGGCGGCTCGCTTTGCGTCGAAGCGTTCCGCTCCGTCATCCGCGCTTGGGACGGCCGCGAGCGGCCGACGCTCCTGACGGAGCTCGTGCTCGCGGACTTGGGCTACGAGAGCGTCGCGGTCATGTACGACGATTACTTGGATCACGAGAAATATCCGCCTTCCCGCCTGACGAAGCTGCTGTTCGAGGCGGCGGAGCAAGGCGACGCCGTGGCAACCGAGATTCTCCGGAGCCAAGGCGTGGAGCTCGGCAAGTCGGCGACCGCCGTCATCCGCAGGCTGGGGCTCGAGAACGAGACGTTCGACGTCGTGCTTGCGGGAAGCGTCATCGTCCGTGGCACAGGCGAATATATTCGTTCCTACGTCGAGGAAGCGGTCAAGGGCGTCGCACCCGGCGCGCGGATCGCCCGGCTGACGGTAGAGCCGGTCGTCGGCGCCGTGTGGCTCGCCGTGGAAGCGAGCGGCATCGCGCTTCCGGAAGGGATCTACGAGAAGCTGCGCACCGTATCGGAATTCGCTCACGCTTAAATTTCTAAATGAATGGAATTCAAAAAGTTCGGAGCTTCCTGATTCACTTCGTGATCAAAATCGGACCTTTTGAACGACTGCTCATCGAGGAGATGGATTGCATTATGGCAAAAGGATTGAAAATCGCCGTCATCGGCGGAGGATCGTCTTACACGCCGGAAATCGTCGAAGGCTTCATCAAACACTACGAAGAACTGCCGATACGCGAATTGTGGCTCGTCGACATCGAGCAAGGCAAGCGCAAGCTCGACATCGTAGGCGAGCTCGCGAAGCGGATGGTCGTCAAGTCCGGTCTGCCGATCGACGTCCGCCTGACGCTTGACCGCCGCGAAGCGATCGATGGCGCGGACTTCGTCTCCACGCAGATGCGCGTCGGCCTGCTCGAAGCGCGCAAGTGGGACGAACGCATCCCGAACCTGCACGGCATTATCGGCCAAGAGACGACCGGCCCGGGCGGCATGATGAAGGCGCTCCGCACGATTCCCGTCCTGCTCGACATTTGCAAAGACATCGAGGAGCTCGCGCCGAACGCGTGGCTGCTGAACTTCACGAATCCGGCCGGCATGGTGACCGAGGCGATCGCGCGCCATTCCAAAGTCAAGAGCATCGGCCTATGCAACGCGCCGATCGGCCTTCACAAGTGGCTCACGAAGAAGTACGAGGTGGAAGCGAAACGCATCTACACCGAGTTCGTCGGACTGAACCATTTGCACTGGGTGACCCGCATCGAGATCGAAGGCGAAGACAAGCTGACCGAGCTGCTCGACAAGCGCGAGGAATACTCCGGCAAGAACGTGCCGGCGACCGAATGGGATCCCGAATTCCTTCGCACGCTCGGCGGCTTCCCGTCGTATTACTTGAAATACTTCTACATGCAGGACGCCATGCTCGAAGACCAGCTCGCTTCCTTGAAGGCGAACGGCACCCGCGCCGAAGTCGTGAAGCGGGTCGAGGACGAATTGTTCGAGCTGTACAAGGATCCGGATCTGCAAGAGAAACCGAAGCAGCTGGAGCAACGCGGCGGCGCCTATTACTCCGAAGCGGCGGTAAACCTGATGGTGTCGCTGCGCAACGATCGCCGCGACATTCAGACGCTGAACGTCGCCAACGGCCGAGTGCTCGACTTCCTGCCGGAAGACGCGGCGATCGAAGTAAACTGCGTCGTCACGGGACAAGGTCCATTGCCGCTGCCGGTCACGAAAGTGCCCGAACAGGCGAAAGGCTTGATCGCCGCCGTGAAGACGTACGAGCGGCTGACGATCGAAGCAGCCATTACCGGAAACCGCGGCATCGCGCTGCAGGCGATGGCGGCCCACCCGCTCGTTCCTTCCGTCCGCGTAGCGAAAATATTGCTGGACGAAATGCTGGAGAAAAACAAGCCTTACTTGCCGCGGTTTTTCAAATAAGTCGAACCAAAGGATCTCATCCTCCACATAGCGGTGGAATTTGAGATCCTTTCCTTCCTTTTTCCGTCGCTTTATTTACTCGCGACAAAAGAAACGGTAGTGCCTTCGCCCGGGGCGCTGACGATGCGCAGCCCTTCGCCGTACAGCTGCTTCAAGCGGCGGTCCGTATTGACCAGCCCGACTCCCCTTTTTCGTCCGGTCGTCGTTTGCGGTTTGGCGAGCGCTTGGCTTAACGTATTTTCGTCCATGCCGATGCCGTCGTCTTGAACGGAAATTTCCGCGTACTCTTTGAAATGGGCGATCCGGATTCGAATCGTTCCTCCTCGATCGCGCTTCAACAGCCCGTGCCGAATAGCGTTTTCGACAAGCGGCTGAATGGACAGCGGCGGGAGTAGCAGCGGCAATCGGTCTTCGATCTCCCATACGACCTGAATGCGGTCTTCGAAGCGTTGCTGCTCGATGAACAAATACGCGCGAACCAGCTCCAGCTCCTTAAGCAACGGGATAAGCCGATCCGAATTGCGGAAGTCGAAGCTGGCTCTTAAATAGTCTCCGAACGCGCCGAGCAGGTTTCGCATGCGGTCGTTATCGAATTCGCTGAGCGCGGCTATGGCGTTTAACGTATTGAACAGAAAATGCGGCTGGATCTGAGCCTGAAGCCAGGCGGCTTCCATGCGCGTCTGCACGCGCGCGGCCCGGGCCACTTCCGTCAAAGCCCGCACGCGGGATTTGAGCTCGAGCGCATCGACCGGCTTCGTGATGTAATCGTTCGTTCCCGACCGGAACCCCGCTTCGATATCTTCCGTTCGGCTGCGCGCCGTAAGAAGCAGAATCGGCAGCTCCGAGGGGGAGAAACGGGCTCGGACGGCTTGGGCGACTTCATAGCCGGACATTCGGGGCATCATGACGTCCGATATGACGAGATCCCACGTCCCGTCGTTCAGAAGCGATATGGCTTCCGCGCCGCCCGTAGCGGTCGTGATCTCGTAGCGATCCGGGGAAAGCACGCCGACGAGCACGTTCAAATTAACCGGGTCGTCGTCGATGGCAAGTATACGCGGCCTGTCTGCATCTATATAGGCGTCATAAGCGGAATCGCCGTGTCCGGATAGAGGTTCCTCCCGGGCGGCGGCCGTCTCAGCAACGACCAACGGAACGGGAGTCCGGGCGTCGCGCGCGGCCTCTTGCGAATCGGTTGAATCGAACAACGGCAACGTAAAGCTGAAGACCGATCCTCGGTTCGGAGCGGAGCTGACCGCGAGATCGCCTTGATGAAGCTCCGCCAACCGCTTGCTGATCGTTAATCCGAGCCCGATCCCGGCAATGCCGGCAGACGACTCGATGCCGCCTTGCTCGTAGGGGCGGAATATTTTGCTCTGCGTCTCCTCGTCCATTCCGATCCCGCTATCCGCGATCCGTACGGTCGCTATTCCGTTCATCGCCGACGCATCGATCCGGATTTGTCCTTCATCGGTGAACTTGACCGCGTTGTGAAGAAGATTAAACAAAATTTGGATCAGTCGATTCTCGTCCGCGAGAACGGGAGGCAGCGTCTCCGGAATATCGTTGACGAGCTCGATCGGCTTCCCTTCCGTCATAAATCGGATCATATCCAGCACGCCCGCGGCCAAATCCTGGAGCCGGATGCTCGTCGGCTGCAAGCGGATGCGATTTTCCTTGAGCCGGGTCAGGTCCAACAGGTCGTTCAGCAAAAAGGACATCCGCTTGCCCACGGATACGAGAAGCCGCATGCGAGCCCGATTTCGCTCTTCGTCCTGACGGCTGTCGCTCTCCAAGACGGCTTGGGCAATATTCAAAATGCCGTGAAGCGGATTTCTCAATTCGTGGGACGTATTGACCAGGAATTCGTCTTTGAGCTTGTCTTCCGCTTGCAATTGCGCCGTCAGCCGGGCAGCTTGGGCGGCGTTTCGGAAGTAGCGTTTGAACCAGAACAACGCAAAAGCGACGAAGGCGGCCAACGCGTCGAAGGGGTAGTAGCCGATTTCGATCGGGCTTGCGTTTTTGATAATTCCCCATATGAGGTTCGACATCAGCGCCGTCGAGCCAAGCATCAAATAGACGGCATCGGGATGGCCTCTTCTGACGGCAAGCACGATAAGGACGGGAACGATCAGAAAAGGGATAGCGACCAGCAGCGTATGCAAAATATCGGTCTGAGTAAGCAACCGGACCGGCAGGAACAGGGCGAACAGGGCATAGAGACCGCACGAAGCCGCATATCCGGGAGCGGCTTTCAGAATGAAGAACGGGGGCATCAATTGTTTGAAAAACATCAGGATAAATACGGCGACGCTCAAGAAGGAAAGATAGTACAGCTTATAGTTCGACTCGTAGTCGACATGGAACCACGCCTGCAAAATGCGGTCGTCGTCGATGAGAATCGTGACGATCGCGCTGACGATCAATAGAGCGAAATAGACCAACGCCCTCTCCCTCGCGCCGATGAAGTAGAGGATAATCGAGTAAATCGCATGCATTGACAAAATTAAAATAACGGCCAGTTGCGTCCCGACGGAGAACCAGTGAGCGCGGTTCACGGCCTCTTCCGTTCCGAACTTGATCGGCTGCAGGATCCCGCCCATCAAGCGATCGTCGAAGTTGGCGACGTGAAGGACGATGTCGACGACGCCCCGGTCGGCGGCGAACGAAGCGGAGTATGGTACGTTGCCGGCAGTGTACCCTTCCGCGCGTTCGGCAGGTTGACCGGATTGGGCAAGCAACCGTCCATTCACGAACAAGGAGGAAGACGTAGAGATCGCCGGCACCCGAATGCGGAAAGTTTGTTTGCCGTTCGGATCGACCATTATGCGCAAGCGATAAGAACCGTAGCCCAAAGTGTAGGCGTTATCGGAAGACAAGCTCTTCGTCCAGCCTCCGGGGAGCCGGACGATTGCGGCGTCGTCTTCCGTCGCGTTTTTCGGATCGATCAGTTGATAGGGATAAAACTCCCACTGGCCTTTCAGCGAGAGCAAAGGCTTCGAGGAGAAATCCCAATTCCGCAAATCCAATTGTCCGTTGCCGGCTTCGGTCTGGGCCGGGGGTGCTTGGAGCGCGATCCATATCAGTCGGACGCCGGTCAGGAAAAGCAAGAACAGTCCGATAATCGCTAAGATTTTTCTTTTTTTCATCATATTCCAATCATTCGACGGGAAGATTCCGAACTCCTTTACTGGGCTGAGGTTCGAGGTATTCAGAAATGTGTTAGAATGGTAGAACGAATGTTCGATGTCGAGGGGTTCTTACGATGGAAAAAACGTTGACGGTCTCGGTGAGAACGTTAGTCGAGTACGCGTATTTAAGCGGCAGCATCGACGTCGGGTTTCGGGCGGCGAGCGCGATGACGGAAGGAACGATGGCCCATCGGAAAATCCAGGAGCAATACGGCGATGCGGATCGAAAAGAGGTCATTCTGCAGGCGAAAATGGCGCTCGGCGATTTGCTTCTCGTCGTAGACGGAAGATGCGACGGCTTGTTGGCGGGCGAGGATGGCATCGCGACGATCGACGAGATCAAGTCGACGTCCCGCGACGTCGCGGAGATGACGGAAGAGGACGCAGTTCCCGTCCACTGGGCTCAGGCTTTGTTCTACGCCTATATGTACGTCATTGAAAGCGGGGCGGAACGGCTTCGCGCAAGACTGACGTACGTACAAGTCGAAACGAAGGAGCAAAAACGGTTCGAGCGCGACGTTACGGCGGCGGAACTGGCGGCTTTCGCGCGGGGAGTCGCGGAAGCGTATGTGCCCTACGCCCGAATGCTGCTGCGGAACCGGAGCGACCGCGACGAGAGCATCGCCGGGCTCGGTTTTCCTTTCCCTTCCTACCGGGAAGGGCAAAGAAAGCTGGTCGGCGCCGTCTATAAGGCCATCGACGAAGGCCGCAAGCTGTTCGCCAGGGCGCCGACGGGCATCGGCAAGACGGCGTCGACGCTGTTCCCGGCGATCAAGGCGATCGGGAGCGGGAAGCTCGGGCAGTTGTTCTATTTGACGGCGCGAACGTTGACGCGAACGGCAGCGGAGGAAGCGTTGGCGTTGATGGCGAGCCAGGGCTTGAAGCTGCGCTCGGTGACGCTCACCGCGAAAGAGAAAATCTGTTTTCAGGACGAGGTCGATTGCCGCCGGGAAAGCTGCCCGTACGCCGACGGGTATTACGATCGGGTGAACGGCGCGGTGCTCGAGCTGCTGGCCAACGAGGCGCTGGTCACCCGTCCGGTGATCGAAGCTTACGCGCGCAAGCATCGGGTATGTCCGTTCGAGTTCTCGCTCGACGTCGCCTACGGAGCGGATGCCGTCATCTGCGACTACAATTACGTGTTCGATCCGAGAGTGGCCTTCAAGCGGATGTCGGGGGAACAGAAGAACGGGAGCGCGTTGTTGATCGACGAAGCGCACAACCTCGTGGACCGGGGCAGGGCGATGTATTCGGCCGCTTTGGACAAGCGCGCGTTCTTGGAGCTGGGGCGGGCCTTCAAGTGCGTAAGCAAAGACGTCGAAAGAACGGCCAAAGCGATCAACAAGTGGTTCGTGGAACGGAGGAAGGCATTCGCGGAGCAAGCCATGGGCGCGGAGGGAGAAATGGAAACGCGGGCCGAGCGTCCCGATGACCTGCTGGCCCTCGTCGACGCGTTCGCGGCTTCGGCCGAACGCGCGCTTGCCGAAGGCTCGACGGCGAATTTGTCGATCGACGCGGACGCGGACGTTCGGGCGCTGACGGATGCGTACTTCTCCGCGCTAGCCTTCCAGCGCATCGGAAAGCTATACGACGGCCACTACGTAACGTATTCGACGTTCCGTCGGGGCGAGGAGCGAACGAAGATGTTCTGCATGAACCCTTCGGAAGCGCTCAAAAAGGCCGGCAAAGGCTTCCGCGCGCACGTGTTCTTCTCGGCGACGCTGACGCCGCTGAATTATTACATGGATATGCTCGGCGCCGACGAGGCCGATTATTCGCTGACGCTCGGCTCTCCGTTCGCCAAGGAACAATGGGACGTCTCCGTCATTCCGTTGTCGACCCGTTACGCCGACCGCGACCGGACGAAGGGCGCGGTGGCGAGCTCTCTGCTCCGGATGACGGAGGCGCATTCCGGCAATTATTTGGCTTTCTTCCCTTCGTACGAGTATATGAACGCCGTCTTCGAGGCTTATTCGGCCGGGCTCGACGATATCGACGGCGTTCGGACGATGCTCCAGAAACCGGAAATGGCGGAGGAGGAACGGGAGAGCTTCCTCGCCTCGTTCGACGCGGACGGGGAGGGCACGTTGATCGGATTCGCGGTCATGGGAGGCATCTTCTCGGAAGGCATCGACCTGGTCGGCGACCGGCTGAACGGCGTCGCGGTCGTCGGCGTCGGCATGCCGCAGCTCGGGCCGGAACGCAATCTGATCCGAAGCCACTTCGATTCGGCGGGCCGGAACGGCTTCGATTACGCCTACGTGTATCCCGGCATGAACAAAGTGCTCCAGGCGGGAGGCCGGCTCATCCGGTCGGAGAGCGATACGGGCAAGTTGCTGCTCATCGACGACAGATACCGGAAGCTTCCGTATTCCCGCCTGCTGCCCGAGGAATGGAGAAGCGGCGATTCCGGCGCCCGATCTTAACGGTTGTCGGGATTGCCGCATTATGATATAGTAGGCGCGGAAAATGCAGAGGAAAGGGGCATGAACGCATGTCCGTATTGAATATCGTACCTTTCGGCGAATCGATCCTGCGCAAGAAAGCGAAGCCCGTGGAAGCGATGACGCCCAAAATATTGAAGCTGCTCGACGACATGGGGGAGACGCTGCACGCTTCCGAAGGACGCGCGGGACTCGCGGCGCCGCAGGTCGGCATCCTGAGAAGGGTCATCGTCATGGATTGCGGCGAAGGCTTGATAGAGCTCATCGATCCGGAGATCTTGGAGATGAGCGGCGAGCAAGAAGGAGCGGAAGGCTGCTTGAGTTTCCCCGGGTACCATGGCTATGTGAAACGGGCGAACCACGTGAAGATCACGACGCTTAACCGTCAGGGCGAACGGGTCGCGATGGAAGGCGAAGGGTTCCTGGCCCGCTGCATCCAGCACGAGATCGACCATCTGAACGGCGTTCTCTTCGTGGACCACGTGCGCGAGCCTTGGTTGTACGACGACAAGACGCAACGCAAAATCAGCGTTTTCGACGTATCGAAGCTGACGAATCAAGGGTTGTAAGATCGGGAAGAATGAAGGCGATTGCCGAAGCGATTCGTTTGGCGGATGATCGGGCATACTGTTCGATGTACCATCACTTATCGCAAGGAGGCTATCCCGTGTCCGAACTCAACCATGTCGTTAACAAAGACGGAAATGTCGACGCAAGCAAAGTGGAAAACGCGATTTCCAAAATCAGCGCTTCCGAGAAAGAACGTATCCTTCAGGATTTCGACGAGTTCAGAACGTACCTGAAGAAACGCATCAGCATGGCCGAGAGCATCGGGATGGGCGAAGAGCAGATCGCGACCATCGCCCAGAAGGTCGCCGATTATCTCGCAAGCCATGAGGAGCCGCGCAACCACGAAGAGCAATTGCTCTCCGAGCTGTGGAAGGTCGGCACGAAGGACGAACGCCATAGCTTGGCGCACATGCTCGTCCGTTTGGCCGATACGCGACCGCAGCACTAACTTCGGAAATACGCCGGATCGTCCTTTCCCCTCGCCTTCGGGCGCAGGGGTTTTTGCTTTATGTCGACGGCCGGGACGGCGCAAGTGCAACTTAGAATGCCCTTTTCCCGTTAGAAGCATCAAGGAGCGGATGCGCATGGGCAAATGGAAAGCGATCGTCATGGCGATCGGGTTGGCGGCTTTGCTCGCCGGTTGCGGCGAGCGCGGCGAGGAACGGGGAGCGGGCGAATCGTCGGCGCCGTCGAGACAAGCGAGCGAACTTCCGGGAACGGTTAGCGAAACGGCGCAAACGGATTGGAGCGAGTTCGCCCCGACGACGGCGACCGTGAGCCGTTCGCAGAAGTTCGGCAGCGTATATCCAGCCGTACTCGGAAGGTTCTCGGAAGTGGAGGAGGTCGAGGCGTTCGTTCGCGCGGCGGAGAACGCCAAGCGGATCGACGGCATGCTCGACGTCGCCAATCCGGAATACGATCTCGTCTTGACGGACGAGGGCGGAGAGATGCGGGAGCTTCATCTATGGCTGGGCGCGAGCGAAGGAAAGAAGGGCATGTACACGTTCGTGTCCGATACGGGGACTGGTTTCACGATCGGCGAGGCTGACGCGGACGCTTTGCGGAAGCTTGTAGGGGCGATCGACTATCGCTCCGAGCAAGCTGCGGCCAACGGTGAAATCGTGAGATCGCCTAGCGGTCTTGCGAATACGGATCGCTGGCTCGACTTCTTGCTGGACTTCGGGGAAGGGAAACCCGCGGAAGCGCACGTCGTCACCTATACGGACGAGGGCGACCCGATCTTCCAGGACTTGCTGTTCGAAGGCGGGACGATCGTCTATACGACCGATACGACGATGGATAAGTTCGGCTCCCCGAACCGCACGAGATCGTTCTGCAAGGGCATCGACAACTCGAAGACGGAGCGAGGGACGATGTATACGTTGGCGCAGTGCGAAGGGGATCCGGCGAACTTCTCTTTCGAGCTTCAGATGGAGAACGACTAAAGAAGCAATGATATGGAAAAGCCGCTCTCGGGAGCTTATTCGGGGTTCGGCCAAGCCATCTCGGCAGATGGAACGCGGTCATTGCCATCCCGAGAGAAAACCCCCGCGACATTGATACATTGATCGCGGGGGTCTTCGTTTAACAATTCAGAATGTATAAGTTTCACGCATATCCATTTCTGAATCGTCTCCGCAAAGCTTCTTCAGCGCCCAGAGGACGCCGAAGGCGTTTTTGCTTGGAATATCTTACTTGTTCGTACTATGCTGCTTGCCCGGCAGTTTCGAGCTGGCGTTCTCGCCTTCGTTGCCTCGGCCTTGACGTTCCCTGTTACGTTTGTCCTTCCGCTGCGTATCGTGCAGCTTCTCGACGAATTGATGCGTATCGTCCATGGGGAAGAGAGCCTCCTATCGTGCGGATCACGCTCTTACTATCCCCGCGAAGCCGGACGCTCATGCGGGTTACTTGAAATCGATCGAGCCGGCCAGCTCGGAGCCGTTCTCTCCCGCGTGATAGATGGACAGCGTCTCTTTGCCGTCGTCGACGACCAAGTAGGCGCAGCAATCGTACAGGATCAAGCCTCTCAGCTTGCCTTTGGCGCGGATCGATTCGTGGAAGCCTTTCTTGATGTTGTCGAAATCGTTCGCCGTATACGCGACGACCTCGTCGCCGATCTGCTCCGCGTAGTGATGTCCGGTTCTGCTGACGATCTTGTCGCTCGGGGCGTAGAGAATACGTCCGCTATAGTAAGCATCGACTTTGTCTTTCTCTTTGCCTTTGGCCAACTTCGGCCACAGATCGCTGAATACCATGTAACCGTACTTCTCGTGCTTGATCAGAATCATCGGCACTTGCGTCGGGCCGTAAGGAATGACGAACAAGTCTTTCAGCTCGCCTTCGCGGTAAGCCCCTTTCGTCTGAAATAGCTGGCCTTTCTTGTCGTAGACGGCGACTTGCTTGTTGAATTGGAAAGCGGCGAAGCCGCCTTCGACTTGCAGCTTGGCGTCGATCTGGGCGGCGGGCGCGGCGGGTGCGGGTTTCGGGGTCGATTCGGCCGCATGGGCGAGCGTCGGAATCGTCAACGCGCACAGAAGGACGGAAGCGGTCAGCAGTTTAATCGATTTTCTCATTCTCGTTTTCATTCGTATAAGTCTCCTTTGGATTACGTTCTTCCGATCCGCCGCGCCGTGCACTGCGCGGTCGATCTTCGATACCGTCGAGAGTCAGTATACGAGCGGGAGTTGTAATGGAAGTAGTTACCGGCGTCACGATTTCGTCATCTCGGAGGTCATGCGCGGGTACGTTCGGTCGGCCAGGGGTTCCCCATCATGTACGGATATAGCAGAATCAGTCCTAGAATATAGAGCAGCACCGCGAAATAGGCGGGAAGTAAATGCACGAAGTCGGTGTACGCGATGCCGTAATGCACGCTTAGCCCGGCGACGAACGCGGGAGCGCCGCCCGCGAGCAGCGTCCACCACAGCCAGCGCTCGCCTTGCTGGATGCCCCATAGGGAGACGGCGAGGAGCATGACCGCGTCGGAGAAGAGCGCGCCGCCGAAGCCCGCGCGGTCGTGGGCGATCAGCGGGATCAGGTTCGGGTTCGCCGTCCGCAACTCTTCCCGGGTCGTCCCCATGAACGCGAGATCTTGCGGCACGAACACGTTCGTTACGCCGATCGTCGCGATGACGAGTCCGCCTAAGCTCAAGGAAGCGCCCAAGACGACGAAACAAAGCTGTCCCCACATCGCGCGCCGCCACGTCGGGTTATTGCGCAAGTTCACGGGACGGCGGAACGGCCGGTCGGGATTGCGCCTCATCGCCAGCAGGAACATCGGGAACAACACGACGGCCGCGGCCGCGTGAAGCGGATCGAAGAAGCCGTACCCCAAGTAGAGAAAGAAACTGGGGAATCCGACGATACCGGAAATCAGAAGAGACGTTCGTGCCCAATGCTGGCCGTCCCTAAGGCCGTATCGGGCAAGCCGATCGTACAGGATGCCGATCGAGATCATCGTGCCGGCCAGCGTAATCCGGTCATGGGACATGAAGTGCAGCAGATGGCCGTTAAGGCGGATCAGCTCGTCGCGGGTCATCTCGAGAAAACGCTCGTCGTAAGGAAGGACGACCGACGAGGCGGCGATCGCCCAGGCGAGAATGCCGCCGACGATCATGCCGATGCCGAGAAGGCGCATCCAGCCCCAGTGCCGCCAGAACGAGGGCGTTGCCGGGGCGGGCTCCGTCTTGATTTTCTCGTAAATCAGCGCTTCGTTGATCCGCTTGGGGAGCCCGGGACCGGCATAGACGAGACCGCTTCCGAGCAAGACATGATCGGCGCCTTCGGCGATCATGTCGAGCGCGTCCTGCGGCTCGTGAACGCCCGCCCCCGCGACGATCGATTGATGGGCGAGCGCATGCGCCTTCAATCGGCGGACGAGAGGCTGGGCATAGGCTTTGCCGCTCTTGCCGATCTCCGCGCCGTCCGGCGTCCGAAGCGCTTCGCCGACGACGTATCCGGACCATACGGACAAGTCCGCTTGCGACAGCAATAGATACAGATCATTAGGCGGATAATCGAGAGGAACGCGCAGCGACACGGGATGGCGAAAGCCGTCTTCGGCTCGCAACCGACGGATCATGGCGCCGACGCGCTCGAGCGCGCGCAGGTTAGCGACGTCGCCGCAGTCGGGATCGAGCGCATCGATATGGAAGCCGGCGGTCTTCTCCGTTCGGAGGGCCAGCAGGAGCGTTCGCAACTGATCGACCGCCTCTTCGCCGGAGGAGTCCGGCATCGGCGACGCCCGGAAGAAGCGGGGGAGGTCATGGCCCGGTTCGCCGAGCCTTTCTTTCAACCGGACAAGGCCTTCGTTCTCGTATTCGTTCGGATAGGTCAGCAGTTGTCGCTTCGCATCGTTACGAATCGGTTCGCCGTTTCCGACGGGGAACAACGTGACCGGGCCGATCTCCATGAACCCGAAGCCGAACTGGGCGAGCGCCCGGTGGGCGATTCGATCGGGATCGACGCTGCCGGACAAGCCGACGGGCGTCGGCACGGGGACGTTCGCGACGCGGCTTTCCAGCAGGGGAGAAGGCTCCATGTGCCCGAGCGTCTTGATGAGGAGCGTGCCTCCGGGGAGGCGGCTGACCCTGCGCATCGCCTTCAACGTGACGTTGCGCGCGGCGCGGGAAGGCAAGCGGAACAGCAAAGGGCGAAATAGCGTTTGATAAGACCAATCCGGCATGAGGGCAACTCCTCGTTCCATTTTCAGGAAGAGTATACCACACGGGCGGCGGCCTTCGGAGGTTGTCGCGCCGGGGCGAACCTGATAAGATTCGAATAGGTTTCAATCGATTTCGTCACGATATTCCGATCTATTCCGATCCGCGGGAGGCCGAAGTTCCATCATGAAATTCGCCGTTCAGTATTTATCTTTCTTCGTCATTCAGAACGAGGGCGCCGATCCGAACGGCCCGAAGAAATATAAGCATTACCAGACGCTTACGCACGAAGAGTACCAGGACAGCGAATTAAAGGCATTCCTCGACGGGGAATTCAAGCGGATCGCCAAGCGGAAAGCCGAGATCAATCCCGCGTCCGAGCAGGTGCCGACCAAGATTGGGCGTTTTCTCGTAGAGCCGGGCTACGACTTGGACAGCAATCCGAACTACAACCTGTTCCAACGGCTCAGAACGGCGGAGAACAAGCAGGAATTCCACAACTTCGCCGACGACGTGCTTCGCATTTATATGGATACGAACTCGGTTCGCGGCGGGGCGTTCGTACTGGCGACGGCCAAGCTGAACGAGCTGTTCGACGAGCCGTTCCTGTTCCTGTTCAAGTGCGACTTCGAATCGAAGATCGCGCGAGTCTCGGACGAGCAAAGCCTGATCTCCCAAGTCGAGATGGCGATCAACGCGAAGAACATCAAGTCGATCCAGTACCCGCATATGCCGGAAGAGGGCATCGTAGAGCCATGGGAGCTGAAAATCCACCAAGCGTCGCACGCGAGGTATTTCGAGGACTTCCTCAAGTACGTCAGCTACGAGAAATCGAAGCCGGAGATCGTCGCCGAACAGGTGATGGACATGGTCCACCAATACATGGAGACGAAATGGCAGGCGGGCGAGTCGGAGTCGATCGCGGCGGCGATGGCGTTGTTCGATTCGACGGACGGAGGCGAGAACGCGGAGGAAGCGTATGCCGATGCGCCGCAGGAAGTCAGGGCGATGCGCCAGGAGAAGCAGCAATTCGACGTCTGGGCGGCCGGAGAGAAGCGGGAGCTGCAGGAGAAGTGGACGCACGACCACGTCGTCGAGGCGACGAAGCAGATCGTCGAAATGCAACCGGACTTGGAGCTGAAGTTCCGGCTCGACGATATTCTGATTAAGGGGCATATGGACGATTACGGCAACAACATCCATATCGCGCGGCTGAACGGCCGGTACGTCGTCTTGATCGAGGGGGATTCGTTCCAGTTCGAGAAAGGCGTGTCGCCGATCGAGCTCCTCCATCCCGAGGAGATGAGCGAGATGCTCCACCGCGTCGGCAACGGCGTGCGCCGGGTCGCCCCCGGCGAAGCGCCGCCGCTCGATTGAGCGGTGGGTTAGGCGAATAGCAAAGCGGCCTCCGGGTCGCTTTTTTGCGTAGATTTGCGCTACGCTCCGCTCGGCTCCGCCGAAATAACGGTGCCTCGCGCCGCTAAACGCCCGATTTCCCTTGTTCCGCCGAAATAACGGTGCCTCGCGCCGCTAAATGCTCGAACTCCCTTGTTTCGCTGGAATAACGGTGTCCCACACCGCTAAATGCTCGAAATCCCGCGTTTCGCCGAAATAACGGTGTCCCACGTCGCTAAAATGCTCGAACTCCCGTGTTTCACTGGAATAACGGTGTCCCGCGCCGCTCTGGAAGCAACAAACGAATAGCGAAAACATTGGAGTCCCTCCGCGACGGGCGAAAGAGGTATAATCAAGGGACAGCTTGCGTAGCCGGAGGTGATTGCGATGCATGTGGAATTTACTCGGCAAGCCGAAAATAAATCGGGCCGATGGCGGCACGGAAAACGGTTATCCGGTACGTTCGAACGGGACGCGGGCGTCTGGCGGGCCGCCATCGCCGCCCTATGGCTGTTCGGCGGCGCGGCCGTCGCGCTCGCGGCGCTCGGCATGCCGACGGGCTTCGGCGCGGCGACCGACGCGACGATAGGCGTTGCGCTCCATACGATCGCATATGCCGCCTCGTCTTCGATCATTGCCGCCCTGCTCAAGCTCGCGCGCCTGAAAGCGCCGCGGGCGACGATCGGCGGATTCGTCTATACGGGTATAGTCGTTGGGTTCATTTTGTATTATTCCGAATTCGGCTGGAAAGGCGCCGCGTTCTACTCGACTGCAGCCGCGCTGACCGCGCTCGGTTTGGGCTTGCTCGCCGGAGCGATCGCCCGCATGCCGCGCGCCCGAATCGCGGCGTCGGCATTGGCGGCGCTGTCGATCGCTTACGCGTTAGCGGGATTTCCAGCCATGCAGAGCGGCACGGACGCGGGTAATGGCAAGGACGGCGCGTACGTGCTGTCGGCGGGGTACGACGCGGTTTCCGATCCGTCGACGCCCGGCGAGTACGCGGTGAGGTCGTTTACTTACGGAAGCGGGACGGACAAGCAACGCCCGGAGTACGGCGCGAAAACGACGGCGATATCGGACGTCGTCGACGCGTCGGCTTACATCGATAGCTGGCCTTGGCTTCGCGAGAAGTTCTGGGGCTTCGACGAGTCCGAACTGCCGCTGAACGGCAGAGTATGGATGCCGGACGGTGCCGGACCGTTCCCCGTCGTCCTCATGGTGCACGGCAATCACTTGATGGAGAAATTCTCCGACGCGGGTTACGGGTACTTGGGCGAGCTGCTCGCGAGTCGCGGCTTCGTCGCGATCTCGATCGACGAGAACTTCTTTAATTACTCCGTATGGTCCGGCATTCCGGATCGGGATATGGAACTGCGGGCGTGGCTGCTGCTGAAGCATATCGGCCAGCTTCAACGGTTCGCCGCGGATCCCGAGTCTCCTTTCTACGGGAAAATCGACTTTGAAAGGGCGGCTCTTCTCGGCCACTCCCGCGGAGGCCAAGCCGCGGCGATGGCGACCGACCGGGAGCGGTGGTACCCGGACGACGAAGGGCTTCCCGCCGCGGACAGCTACAAAGTGCGGGCGGTCGTCGAGCTCGCGCCCACGGATACGCTCGTCGACGGCAAGCGCTCGGAGCTGAAGGACATATCGTATCTCACGCTGCAAGGGGCGAAAGACGCAGACATCGTCAATTTTTACGGGGACCGGCAGTACGGAAGGGTTTCGTTCACGGGCGGCGCTACGGCGGAGGAAGAGGAGCCGTTCAAAGCCTCCCTTTATATCGAGGATGCGAACCATAGCCAATTCAACACGGATTGGGGATTATCGGACAACTCGTTGCCGACGGCGCTGTTCATCCGTCCCGAAGGGCTGCTGGAGCCGGAACAGCAGCGGCATATCGCCAAGGCATACGTGTCCGCGTTCCTGCAAGCCTCGTTGACGGACGACGAGGCATACGACCGGCTTTTCCAAGATTACCGGACGGGGCTCGGCTTCTTGCCGGACACGAGGTACTTTAACCAGTACGAGAGCGGAGGTTTCCGGCGTCTCGCCGACTTCGGCGGCTCCGACCGGGAGGAGCTTTCTTACGGAGTGACCGCGGAAGCTTCGAACCTGACGGATTGGCGGCATGTCGACGCTCAGGATCGTCAAGGCGAAGGCAAAGGAGACGGCGGCGTCGTGCTCGCGTGGGACCGTGAGGGCCGGTACGCCGTGCGGCTCAGCGACGCTGCCGCCGCCGGCATCGCGGACGATCCCGTGCTCGTGTTCTCCTTGGCGAACATGGCCGAGGACGTCGCGGACGAGGCGGGCGTCAAGGCGGAAGAGCCGTTATCGATCGACGTCGAGGTGAAGGACGAACTCGGCCATGCCGTTCGGCTGCCCTTGAACGAATTCATGGATACGGAGCCCCAAGCGGCGACGAGCTTCACGTGGTTGCCGGGCATGGAGGCGGAGCTTTCCGACGGGAAGTTCAAAGACGCGGAAGAAGCCGTCTACCAGACGTACGAGCTGCCGCTGGAACGGTTCGCGCAAGAGAACGGCGAATTCGATCCGGAAGAATGGTCCGAAGTGACTTTCTATTTCAACGACGGACCGGGCAAGGTCATGCTGGACGAATTGGGCTGGATGCCGGAGTAAGCCGTCCGAACAACCGCGTTTGGATAGATTCAACCGAAAGAGCGTTCCCAGGGTCCTGCGCGGACGATCGGGAGCGCTCTTTTGTCTTGCGATTGCTTCGCGGTCGTACGCTCATCGTCGGATAGAGTGATGGCATCATCCTATCCGCAGGGAATACTGTTCCCGATAGAAAATAAGATGATCGTATCGCTCTATTCGCGCGCTAGACGATGCATTGGCGCAAGTTGCCGGGGCATAGCGTTATCGCATCGTCTTATCTTGCCCGAATATGCCGAATCACGCGAAATAGCGGTACCCGGTAATGTTATCCGCTACTTCGAGAGTCAGTCGGCCCTCCCCCCGCGCGAGTTCCCTCACACGACCCAGGACACGATGTCGCCGATGTCGCGACGCGTTTTCGGACGCGGATCCCGTACGCGGTATCCGAAGGCGACCATGTTGACGAGGTGGAAAGACCCCCCGTCGTTAATGCCTTCTTCCCGTAAAATCCGGTTGATCGGGTCTTGCTCGAACCCTTCCATCGGGCAGGAATCGATGCCGATGAGCGCGGCCGCCGTCATCATGTTGCCGAGGGCGATGTAAGTCTGCTTGGCTGCCCAGTCCGCGACCGCGCCTTCCCGGCTGGTCAGCTTGAAGTCGGATTCGAGAAATTTGCGATACAGCTTTTCTTTGCCTGCGGCCGCTTCGGGAGGCAACTGTTGCACGTCCTTCATCATGCGCTGAACATAAGCCGAGTCGGATAACATTTCCTCCCCGTTCCGGGCGAAGTGTACATGGAGGTGCCGCCGAAGGTCGAATATTCGCTCACCGACTTCGGCCGGACGTTCGCTCCGATTATCGTCAGCATGAAAGCTTGGGGAGACGAACACTCGGAGCGGCTGCTGGCGGGCAACGAGGCGACGTGAGGCGGGCGCGGGCAGGAAAGACAAGCGGACTCCACGAGGGAGTCCGAGGTCGTCGAGAAAGTTCGTAAGGACGATGTCGTGAATCGCTTACTTCGCTTCGTGTGCATACGACCTGCCGACTCTAATCTCTCGAACCCTACGCCCTGTTTCTCTCGTAGATCTCGAGTCGCTGCCGGATGATCTCCAGCAGCGGAACATCGCAGCCGTGGCTGCGGGCCAGCTCGATCATATAGCCTTGCAGGTGAGCGGACTCCGTCGGGAGTCCGTTTTGCATGTCGCGCAGCATCGAGGTCGTACTGACGCGCGACATGCCCGCGACGATCCGGAGCTGCTTGTCCGGCAATCCGGCGTCCAGGCGGCCGCCCGCGGCGGCGATAACGGCGTTCGTCTCGGCGAATGCGCGGCGGAACGACTCCATGCCCGCTCCCGCGTCCCGGATGTCGCCGACCGGCGCTTGGAACAGCGTCGTAAGGCCGGAGAGCACGTTGATGAAGGCGTATTTCTCCCACATATCGCTTTCGATATCTTCTTTCTCCGAGAAGAGAGGGATATCGGACAGCATCCGCCGCAATTCGGCGTAATGCCCGTCGTCGAACGAGCGGAACCTTCCGTATGTAAAAGAGTGATAGGGAGCCAAGTGCCGCACAGCGCCGTCCTCGTCCAGCGTAATCTCGATACGCGCGACGCCGCCGAGCAACGGTTGTTCCGGGAACGCTTCGGCAAGCTGCTCCATATGCTTCATTCCGTTCAAGAACGGCAGGATCGCCGTCCGTTCGCTCAAGTAAGGACGAAGCCTTTCCAGCGCCTCGTCAAGCCCGTAAGCTTTGGTGGCAAGGATCGCCAAGTCGAATGGACCCGCGGGTTCTCCCCAAGCGATTGCGGACGGACGCCCCTCGTAGTCTCCGCTAGGACTGCGGACGATCAATCCATGCTCCTCCAGTTGCTCTTTGCGTTTCCCGCGCGCCAGTAGGGTCACTTCCGCACCGGCTTCCAGCATCCGCGCCGCGACGTATCCCCCGATCGCTCCCGCTCCTACGATCAACGCCTTCATCGATTCACGTCTCCTCTCCCATGGGTTTGTTTTCTCATCATAGCGAAACGCAAAGCCGGCGCGCAACATCCGGCTTCGCCGTTATGCCGTTGCGACGTCTCGCGTAGCGATGCCTTCGGGATATTCCTCCCCGGATTCGGTACCGTCCGCGACGAAGAGAATCGGACCGAAAACTCTCGGCGACAGCAAGATATTCCGATAAGGGAAATAAGACCGAGGGTGCCGCGAAGAAAACGGGACTTTTTACCGAAAGTCGGCGAATGCTGGAGGATTTTCGGTGCGGAATGTTGAAGCTTGTCTTTACATGATAACAATCGACCTACATAGAGAAGGCAGGGAGCTGAATGGCTCAGGGTTACCGGATCGGAGTGATCGCTCCTTATCTCGACGGAGAGTATTACGGGCGGCTGTTGCCCCATATCCACGAAGCGGTTAAAGAAAGGAATTCGGAGTTGTTCGCCATTCAGGTGGCGGACGACGAGCTTGGCGTGGTCGCGCTCGAAGAGCCGGTATCGTTCGATCTCGTCGACGCATGGATTCTCATCTTGCCTTCGGCGAGCGCGGCTTTTCTCGAGATGCTCGCGAACGGCGAGAAGCCGTTCGTCTGCATCGGTTTCCCTTCTCCCTACCCGCGCGGCGGGTCGGTGCTCGTCTCGAACCGGGAGAGCATGAAGGAAGCCGTGCTGCACTTGATCGATCACGGGCATCGCGGCATCGCTTTCATCGGACATACGCAGCAATACGATTTGCACGAGCGATACAACGGATATTTGGATGCGCTTGCGGAGAGAGGCATCGAAGCGGACGAGCGGCTCGCCGTCCGCGCCGCCGATAATTTGCTGGAGAGCGGCAAGCGGGCGGCCGAGCGGCTGCTCGCGACCGGCGTTCCGTTCTCGGCCGTCGCGGCGGGCACGGATTTGAACGCGCTGGGAGCGATCGATTACTTGAATTCGCGCGGATATTCCGTACCGGACGACTTCGCGGTGATCGGATACGACGACATTCATCAGGCCGGGTTGAACTATCCTCCGTTGACGACGGTCGGGCAACCGTTCCGGGAAATGGGCAGGAAAGCGGTATCCAAAGCGTTCGACTTGATCGCGGGGCGCAAGCCGGAGGCGGCCGAGACGTTCGTTCCGGCCGGGCTCGTCGTTCGAAAGTCTTGCGGGTGCGAGGAGAGCCGGTCGCTCGCCTCGAAGGAAGGCTTAGACTTCCATATGAATAATCTATCGAAGATGCGAATCGCGCTGCATAACGTAACCGTTAACAATTATAAAATGACCCAGGGCCTGATCGTGGCGACGAAAGACGAGAAGATTCACATCTCCAAGCTGTTCTGGAGCGTCTTTCATTGGGGCTGCCTGGCGCTCTGGGAAGAAGACGGGAAAGGCGGAAGACGGCTCGTCGTCCGGCAGACGTTCAGCAAGAGGGGCGACCGGGTGCCTCCCGCAGGTCTCGAGGTGCCGTTGGAACGCTTTCCTCCGGTCGAGTATTTGCCTCCCGGCGCGGGTCCGGGCGGCGAAGAATTCGTCGTGCTGCATCCGGTACGCTCGGAGCTTCAGAATTGGGGCTATATCGCTCTTGTCGGTCCGCTCGATCCGATGGACGATTTCGTGGCGAACGATCTTTCGCGGCATAGCTTCACGATTCTCGCCGTCGCGCTCGAGCGCGAGCTCTTGTTCAAGCAAGTTAGCTCGATGGCCGAGAAGCTGGAGATCGTCTCTCGGACGACGAACGACGGCATCTGGGACTGGGACCTGACGACGGACAAGATCGAGTGGACGATACGCGCCCATCATATGATGAGCGGAGCGACCGAAAGGCTGCTGGACACGCCGCAGGCGTTCGTCGACCTCGTTCACCCGGACGATCAGCTGAGGCTCCGGCTCGAATTCATGCGGCCGTTCCAGAAGGATCGGCCGATCCAAGTGGAACTGAGGTTCCGGACGACCGACGGGCAGCACTTATGGCTGTTTCTCGCCGGAGATATCCTGTACGACGAATCGGGTATGCCGATCCGGATCATCGGTTCGATCACGGACGTGACGGAGAAGAAGACGAACGAAGAGAGAATCACGCAGCTAGCCTACCAGGACGCGTTGACGGGATTGCCGAACCGGTTGCGGTTCAAGGATCAGTTGAGGCAAGCGATGGCGGAACGGGATCTGGACGGCGGCCGGTTGGCCGTGCTGATGATCGATCTGGACCGGTTCAAGATCGTCAACGATACGCTCGGCCACCAGTCTGGCGATTGCTTGCTTCAGCGGGCGGCGCATATGCTTCGGGATTGCGTAGGCGAGGACGATATTATCGCGAGGCTCGGCGGGGACGAATTCATCGTGCTGCTGAAGAGGATCGAAGGGGTCGGCGACGTCTCTTCCGTGACGAAAAAGATGCTGGACGCGTTGGCCCAGCCTTTTATTCTGGAAGGCCAGTCCTTCCATTTGTCCGCGAGCATCGGCGCGAGTTTGTATCCGACGGAATGCGCCGAAGCCGAAGCCAATCCGGATACGTTGATCCGCGACGCCGATCTCGCGATGTACCATACGAAGGAAAACGGCGGCAACCGATTTGAAATCTACGAACCGGCGCTCAGTTCAAAGCGGGTAGAGAGGTTTAATATGGAGAACGGATTACGATACGCGCAGGAGCGCGGAGAGCTCACGTTGCATTTTCAACCGCAAATCTCGCTCTCGACGGGCAAAGTGTACGGGGCGGAAACGCTTCTTCGCTGGAACGCGCCGGGGGGCGAGACGATCCAGCCCGGCGAGTTCATTCCGCTCGCGGAGGAAACCGGCCTGATCGTGCCGATCGGCCAGTGGGTATTGGAGCAAGCTTGCGCGGAATGCAAAAGATGGATTCGCGCGGGGATGCCCCAGCTGGTCATCTCGGTCAACATCTCTGCGCTTCAATTCGAACAGGATGATTTTCCGGATCTCGTGCGCCGGGTGCTGGAGCGCACGGGCATCGAGCCGTATAACCTTTGCTTGGAGATTACCGAACATACGGCCGTTCAGAACATGGAGCATAGCGTGAAGATGCTCCACCAATTGATCGACATCGGAGTGAAGATCGCGATCGACGACTTCGGCATCGGCCAGTCTTCGCTTCTGTGGCTGAAGAAGCTGCCGGCGCATATCGTCAAAATCGATCCGGCGTTTATCCTGAACATGATCGAGGATTCCGACGACGACGCGATCGCGAAGGCGGTCATCGTGATGTCCCACAATCTCGGCTTGTCGGTAACGGCCGAAGGCGTCGAGACGGAGCAACAGCTTCAACGGCTGCAGCAATTGCAATGCGACCGGATACAAGGTTTCTATACCGGAAGGCCGATGACGTCGGACCAATTCATCGCGTACTTTCTCGAAATTCACAGTTGGGCAAGCTCTTAACGGGTCCGGCCCAAAAAACCGGCTTGCGCGCGGATAACGCGCCAAGCCGGTTTTGAATTTTCGCGACGTCGCGCTAACGGTTCAGCGGCACTTCGGACGTCAGCGCGTGAGGATTGCGGTCCGGGAAAGGGCGATCGGAATGGTCAATAAGAAGGTCGCGCTCTCCTGGAGCGGCGGCAAAGACAGCTGCATGACGATGGACAAGCTCGTGCGGGACGGGTACGAGATCGCTTGCCTGTTGACGACGGTGCCGAAGGAAATCGGCAGGACGTTCGGCCATGGCGAGCGGGCGGAGGCGATCCGGGCACAGGCCGAGGCGCTCGGCATTCCCGCCCTTTTCATCGCGTGCACGTTCGACACGTATACGGCGGATTACGAGGCGCGGCTGAAGGAACTCGCGTCCGAATTCGGGTTCGGCGCCATCGCGTTCGGAGACTTGTTCATGCCGGAGCACAGGGACTGGGGGACGGGCGTGGCGGCGGCCGCCGGCATCGAAGCGTTGTATCCGCTGTGGATGAGGCCGGACGGCACGTTGGCCGCGTTGCGGACGTTCGTGGAATCGGGCTACCGCGCGATCGTCATTCGGACGAGCGACAAGGCTTTATCCGAACGGTGGCTGGGCAGGGAGCTCGACGAGTCGTTCTACGAAGACATCGCCGCCTTGGGACCGGCCGTATGTCCGATGGGCGAAGGCGGCGAGTATCACACGTTCGTCTACGACGGGTCTCTGTTCCGCCGTCCCGTCCGGTTCTCGAAAGGGGCGGTTCTGCAACTGGAAACGACGAAAAGGCTGGAAATCATTTTAGCGTAAAACGTTCCATCACTCCGATGTCGAAGAAGCCCAGCTTCGCGTATAGGGGATAACCCATGTCGCTCGCGTGCAGAATCGTCCATCGGCAGCCGAGCGCTTCGGCCTCGGCGATCGCCCGCCGGGTAACCGCGATGCCCGCCCCCAGCCCGCGCGCTTCCGGCAGCGTGCTCACGTAGTAGATGCCCGCGACGTCGCCTACGCGGATCAGGCTCGACGTGGCGACGGCCATGCCGTTCATTCGGCCGACGAAGTTGCTTCCCTTGTCGCCTTCGGCAACGAGCGGGCTTAAAAGATGGAAAATGCCTTTCGTGGCTTCTTCGTCGAACCCGTAGCCGGCCTGCGCGACGGAGGCGAAAGTCATCATGTCTTCCCGCGTATCGACACGCTCGATCGAGAAGCCTTCCGGCAAAGGAGGCTCTTCGCCGGTCCTCGGCCGCCCCGTCTCCAGAGCCATTCCCCGTAGCGCGGCGCTTCCCGAGAATCCATGTTCCTTTAAGCGCTCCGGCAGAGAGGTCGGCAGGTCGGCCGGCCATGCCGTCCACATGAACGGAACGTTGCGCGACCGGTAACGTCCGACGACGTTCGCAAGGAGGGCAGGCAAGCTTTCCTCCGACGTCCTCGTCTTCAGCACCCGGTTGCTCAGCGCCGTTACGAAGGCGGAAGAGAGCATGGTGGCGCCGTCGACGGTCTCGACCGAGAATTCCGGAAGCGACAGACTTTCGAGATAAGAGAGGTAATGATCTTGCATCGCTTTTCTTAGCATCGACTCGATCGTTTCCGATGGCTCTATTCTTTGATCCATGCCGTTTCCTCCTCCGGGTTGTCTTCCATTGCCGCGATCGCGGCGGTCAGTTCTTCGAGAATGCCGGCGCGCAGCGATTCGGGCGCCAAAGCCCTCGCGTCGCGCCCGTAACCGAGCAGCACTTTCTGCGCGTGCTCCTCCGTGTGAAACTCCGCGTTCGCCTCCACCCAGCCCGCGCGTCCGTCCGTTTCGCGTCCCCGCTCTTCCTGCCCGGTCACGTTGACGTAGGCTTCCCGGACGAATTCGTCCCATCGCGAAGCGGCGATCCGCACCTTGGCGGGATAGCGGGGAAGGTCGGCGACGAACCGTTTCGTCGATTGCTCCCAATAAGCTTCGAGATCGAACGGCTCGGGCCGATCGAATCGCTCGTCCAGCAGTTCCGCGCCCGCTAACCGGGAGATCCGGAACGTGCGAAGCTCGCCATCGGGTTCGGCTTGCGCGATCATGTACCAGATTCGCGACTTGGCCACGAGGCCGAGCGGAAGGACGACTCGGTCCGAGAGCCCGGCGGCATCGCGCGAGCGATAGGAGATGCGTAGAAGCCGTTGTTCCCAGACGGCCTTCTGAGCGACGCCGAGCAGGGAAGTGTCCGGCGCGTTTCGCCAGCCCGCGCCGTCTACGTGGATGCGCTGCCGCGCGATGTCGGCGTCTTGCCTGGCGGTCGCGGGGAGCGCCGCCAGCAGCTTGCCCATCGCTTCGTCCGCGCTTTCCGTCAAGCCGAGATCCTTCACGACGCTGGACGCCTGCAGGAGCAACAACGAACGAATCTCTCCCGTCGTCATCCCCGTCATCCGGCTGCGGTACCCTTCGGACAACAACCAGCCTCCCCGCGAGCCCCTTTCGGCGTAGACGGGAATGCCTGCGGCGCTTAGAGCCTCCATATCGCGGTGAATGGTCCGTTCGGACGCTTCCAGGCGGTTCGCGAGCTCCCGGAGCGTCAGTCTCCCTTCGTTCTGCAGCAGCATTAGAATTTTCAGCAAGCGATCCGCTTTCATTCGTCTTTCTCCTTCTACGATCGGATCCGTTCGGAATGTTACGATTATACCATCGATATAAGACAGAGGTTGTCATATTGGCGAGGTTATACTGGGAAAGCTTAGCCATGCGGAAACGAAACGGCGGGCGATCAAAGGAGGAGCGAGGCGGATGACAAAACCTTTAGAAGGAAAAGTAGCGGTCGTCGCGGGGGCGACGAGAGGAGCGGGAAGGGCGATCGCGGAGATGCTGGGCGCCGCCGGGGCCGTCGTCTACGGAACCGGTAGAAGCGTCAGGGGCGCGCCTTCGGATATCGGGAGGCGGGAGACGATCGAGGAGACGGCGGAACGGGTGACGCTGGCGGGCGGCGTCGGCATCGCGGCGCGGGTCGATCATACGGAACCGGAGCAGGTGAATGCTTTGTTCGAGCGAATCGAGCGGGAACAGAACGGAAGGTTGGACATTCTCGTCAACGACGTCTGGGGCGGCGAGAAGCTGTCTGAATGGGGCACGCCGTTCTGGGAAGGTTCGCTCGACAAAGCGTTGACGATGCAGAAGCGGGCGGTACACTCCCACATGATCACGAGTTATTACGGGGCGCCGCTTCTCGCGCGGCGGCGGAGCGGGCTGATCGTGGAAGTGACGGACGGCTACGATTATCGATACCGCGGCAACCTGCCTTACAGCCTGGCGAAGGTGTCGGCTATCCATCTGGCGGAAGCCCAAGCGGCCGAATTGCGGCCTTACGGCGTGGCGGCGGTATCGGTAACGCCCGGATTTCTGCGTTCGGAAGAAATGCTCGACCATTTCGGAGTGACGGAGATGAACTGGCGGGAGGGCGGGAAGAAGGACGTCCATTTCCTGCAATCGGAGACGCCCTACTTCCTCGCTAAAGGACTTGCCGCCCTTGCCGCCGATCCCGCGCTGGCCGAGAAGTCGGGCAAAGCGTTTACGTCCTGGGGCCTGTCGGAGGCATACGGGATATCCGACTCGGACGGGAGCCGGCCGAATTGGGGCAAATACGCGGCGGACAACGGTTTCTGAACTTTCCGATCGTCGTCGGCCAGCCTTCTTCCCCTTCGGATACCGATGATCCACAAGGAAGCGACGGTTGCGGCCGCAACCGCCAATGGACCGATCAGCTTGGGCGCATGGAACGACGACGGCTGGAAGAACGAGAAATAAAGAATGGCGCCGGACGATGCGGCTGCCGTTCTGAAGGGCAAGTAAAGGCGGGCTCGTGCGGCTCGAAGACGAAGAGCCTTCGGCATGGCCCCGCCGGAAGCCGCGCGCGCCTCCCGGCGCAGCCTCGACAAGGCCGGCACCGCGATCAGCCAGATCGCGAGCTGGCCGATCGCGGCCAGCGGCAATTGGATCATCGCCGCGCGTTCTTCCCGGAGCATCGGCTCCGACGCGCTGGCGAACGACGCCGCGGCCGCGAGGAGAGGGAGTGCCGGCGTCGTGGAATAAGCGGCCCATGCGAGCTGCTTGCTGGCTTTGCGCTCCAGCCGTTCGGGTGATCCGCCGTAAGCGAGCCGGTAGGCTTTGTTGCCGGCGATCCAAGCGACGGCCAGGCATAAAGCGGCGAAGGCGATCGTCGCGCCAGATAGTAGGGAGGACAAGCGATTACCTCCTGTCATTGTCCGAATAATTGCGGGATTAACGTTGCTCGACGCGGATGTTGCCGCTGTCGGTTCTGACTTTCACGTAATCGGTCGTCTCGTTCTTCGAATCGGGGGAACGAACGGAGCCGGAGTCGGCTCTCAAGTCGTAGGAACCGGTGAAGGCGGCCGGCACTTCCACGAAGACGTTGCCGGAATCGACGGAGAGATCCGCGCTCGCGGTATCCAGCTTATACAGCTTGATATTGCCCGAATCGACGGACAGGCGGGCGATGCCGGCCGCGTGCTCGAATTTGATGTTGCCGGAGTCGGCGGATGCCGTCATGTTCGCGGACACTTCGTCGCCGGTGATGTTGCCGGAATCGACGTCGACGGACAGGCGCTCGCCCTTGAACCGGTTCACGTAGACGTTGCCGGAGTCGGCGGACAGGTTCGCTTCCGCGAGGCGGACGAGCGAAGCGTCGTCGACCGTAATGTTGCCGGAGTCGAGCTTGATTCGCAGCGAGTCGAGCAAGGCGTCGTCGGACAAGGCGACGACGAGTTCTTCTTTCGCGTTACGGAAGCCGAAATCGAAGAAGTTGATATATTTCTTGGGCATGCGGGTAAGGTCGAGCTTAAGCGACTTGTCGGCGATCTCGGTCGACTTCGTATTCTCTACCATTTTCTCCGTGCCTTTGCCGTTCAACGTAATCGTATTGCGGCCGTCCTCGCTCTTCACGAACTTCACGGACACGTCGTAATCGCTCGAAATCTCCAGCTTGCGCAAATCGCTCGACGAAAACGTCCATTCTTTCTCGAACTCGGCCAGATCGCCTCCGCTCGATTTCCAATCATAGGTAAGGGCTCCCGCCGCTCCGATGACGATCAAACAAAACGCGGTGAAGTACCAAAATTTTTTCATCGTTTACGATTTTCCTCTCCATGTACGATAGTTCCAACGGATGTAACCTTTCGTGGCTTTGTACAGCAGTTTCCCGACAGGAAGCGCAAGCCCCGCCAGCAACATGCCGACGCCGACCATGCCGAGGGCCAACATGAGCTTGTGGGAATCGTAGTCGCCGTACCAAGCGGTTTCGACGGCGAGCGCGACCGGCGACAGCATGACCGACAGGGCGGCCGCGCACAAGGAGACGAAGACGGACCAGACGGATGCGATCAGCGGGACCGCCAGGATGACGTTCAAGAAGAAGAGGGCGATCGTCACGCCGACCAGCCTTGCGATGTCCGGCTTGCCGCCGGCCGTCCGATAAACCGGAGGCGCCGCGGGAAACGGAGGCAAAGGCGGCATCGGCGGCTCCGTCCAAGAGGTAGCCGGCGGCGCCGCGAACAACGCGTCCTTGGCGACCGTAAGCGGATGTCCGAGTTCGCGTGAGATGTCCTCTTCGGTCAGTCCGTCTTGCTGCCGTTGTTGGTAATAGGCTTCGTAGTCGCGCAAGATCGCGAGTTGGTCTTGTTCGGGCAACGACGAGAAATGCCGGCCCAGGTTATCGATGAATTGTTGCTTATTCATGGCGTTCTCCTTTGAACTTGCTCTTTAATTGTACTTGTTGATTTCATCATAACGGATCGCGGAGAAGTGAAGGAACCGACGCGAGTTCATGTTGAACCCCGACTAAAGTTGGGGTTTTTGTCTGTAGGAACTTTTAAGAAAAATTTAACAACTATTCACATCCTTGCATGGTACGATATGTAAATCAATGATTTTCTTAGGCGATTGGGGGCCGTAGGTGGCAGGACATTCGAAAATAAGAGAAGGGCGTGGGGTTATGAAAATTCCTCGTTTGGCGGCGATTGCCGTCGTGTTTACGATGAGCGCCAGTCTGGTGTCGGCCTGCAGCGCGGGAAGCGACAAGACCGACAAGGACGCGAAGACGACGCTGAAGGTCATGTATTACGACGAAAGAGGTTTTTACCAACAATACGGCATGCTGTTCTCGGCCTTGTATCCGAATATCGACATTCAAGTCGTATCGACGCAAAGCATCCAGTACGAAGAGGGCAAAGACATGCAGAAGGCGCAGGAAGATTTCATCGCGGAGCAGAAGCCGGATATTCTGATGCTCGATCCGACCGCGTTGAAGAAGAGAGCCGAGGAGGGCAAGCTTTACGATCTCGACGCGTTCATGAAGAAAGATAAGTACGATCTGGAGGGCGTCGTGCCCGGGGTCGTCGATTACTTGAAGTCGGTCGGGGGCGGCAAGCTGTACGGGCTCACGCCGAGTTTTTATAGTCAAGCCATCTATTATAATAAGGACTTATTCCAGAAATACGGCGTTCCTTTGCCGGAAGACAAGATGTCGTGGGAACAAATCCTGCAGCTCGCGCAACGGTTCCCGACGACGGGGACGGACAAAGACCGCGTCTACGGGATGAAGGTCGGCTATCAGACGGACTTGTATAATTTCGGCATGATGATCGGATCGTCGCAAGGATTGACCTACATTAATCCGACGACGAAACAGCTGACGTTAAACACGGATTCTTGGAAAAAGGCTTTCGAAACGGCGGACAAAGCGATCAAGTCGGGAACCCTCTACACGCAGGATCCGAACCAGGCGGCCAACGGAGCGACGTACGAGGATTACTTGCTCCAAGATCCGTTTATCGCGGGCAAAGTGGCGATGCTGATCGAGGGCAACTATATGATGGAACAATTGAAGGAAAAGGACAGCCGGCTGAAGGACAAAGGCGTCCAGAATTGGGACCTCGTCACGGTGCCGGTCAATCCGCAGAGCCCGGACGAAACGACGAGCATGTCGCTGTACCAGATCTTAGCGATCGACGCGAAGTCGCCGAACGCGGAGGCGGCGTGGACTTTCCTCAGTTACGTGACCGGGGACGACTTCGCGCGCGTGACTTCCAAGTCGATGATGAACGGAGGCTTCCCGATCCGAACGAAATATCTCGATGACGGAAGCGGAACGCACCATATGGCGGCATTCTATAGCTTGAAGCCGATCGAGAATCCGCTTTACGCCAATTATGACAAGCTGCCGCAGCAGTTTTTCATGAATTTCTCGGGCGTGCAGCAGCAGTCGATGCAGGCGGTCAAGGACGGCAAGAAAACGGTAGCCGAAGCGCTGGACGAACTGCAATCGCAGGGACAGCAGATGCTGACGGAAGCGATCGCGCAGGAGAAAGCGGCCAAAGCTAACGGCGATAAGCCAGCGGAAGGCGGGGCGGCTTCGGGCGGGACGACCGTCGTCGAGTCGGGCTCGGTGACGGCCTCGGAATCGGCGTCGGAAGCTCCGAAGGCGGCCGAGTAGAGAGCGGATGCGGGCCGCTCTCTCGTGGAAGGTTAGATGAAGCGCCTATTTTTGTCGAACCGGTGAACTTTGCCTTTATTTTGACACATAGCTGTGCTAAAATGTTCACATATAGCGCTTTCAAGAGAGAGAGGGAACCCTCGCCATGAACAAAGAAATGTCCAGAATGCTGAAGTGGGTCGCGATGGTCGTCATCGCAGCGGGAATCATTTGCTGCATCATGAACCTGTCCCAATTCAACGACCGCAACCTCGGATTGATGGTCGGCATCGGATTTCTGGTCGGCGGCAGCCAAATCCTGCTGTTCGGCGTCATCGCACCGCTCATGCAAAGAAACCAAGAGCCTTCTCAGCCTGCGAATGAAACAGCGTAAATAATGTTGCAGCGAAGATAATAAATTAAAACAGCTCTAGCAGAAGGTTCCTTCTGCTAGAGCTGTTTGCTTTTACGATTCATTTCGTTTCTATGTTAAACATAGGTTAAGACAACGTTTTCAGAAAATATAATTAGTTCAATCGGACTAAGTCTTGAAGGAATATGTCGATTCATGTCTAATAATGTCTAACACACAATGATCAGGCAGTTTGTACGACAAAGGTATACTGACTACATGGAGGGGTTCAGATGAAGACTATTCGAATGAAAACAATGCTAACGATTTTACCCCTGGTGCTGTTAACCTTAATCGGCGTATCAATGGTATCCTATTTAAATTCAAGAACGATGATTCAGGATCAGATAGAGAGGACGATGGCCGAGCAGCTCAACGGAACGATCCAACAGCTCGACAATCGGTTTATTGCCCACGGCAAGACGGCTGAAGTATTCGCGAGAACAATCGAAAACTTTGCTTCCGAATTCTCGCTTGATCAGTATGACGCTATGATCGGGAACGCGCTACAATCCAATGGCGACACGTTCGGTTTAGGTATTTTCTTCGAACCCGACCGTCACGAGGCCGGCAAGAAATATGTATCTACGTACGGATATAAAGATAAAGACAAGATTGTATTCACGCAAGATTACAGTGCGGCGGAATACGATTATCTGAACCAGGAGTGGTATAAAACAGGCGCGAACGCATCCGGCGCTACGGCGTATACGGCTCCGTATTATGACGCGACCACCGATGTGACGATGGCTACAGCCGCCGTTCCCGCTTACAACGCTAAGAAACAATTGCTAGGCGTAGTGACGGCGGATATCGACCTAGTCACGATTCAAGACATTGTGGAGCATACGAAGGTCGGAAGCACCGGATGGGCGCTTCTGCTCGATCGTAACAATAATTATATAGCGAGCCCGGAACGGGATAAGATCATGAAGCTTAAAGTCGATCAGGATCCCAATCCGTCGTTTGCCGCGTTGTCCGACCCTTTGTTGCGCAACGCGTCCGGACAGGCGACATATTCGGACGACAAGGGACTAAACCACGTCTATTATAAGAAAATACCGCAATTGGAGTGGACCTTGCTGCTTGTTATTCCGGATAAGGAGTTAAATGCTCCGTTGCATAAACTACTGAAAACGCTGTTGATCGTCAGCTTGATCGGGATCGCCGTAATCATTGCTACGATTATTATTTACAGCTGGTTTATTACGCAAAATATCAAAAAGGTGAAAGCATTGTCCGTCACGCTCGCCGAAGGAGATTTCACGCAAACCTTATCGTCCGGGAGCAAGGATGAATTCGGCCAAATGGCTAAGCAATTTAATACGATGATCCAACGGATCAAAGAAATGTTAAGCGAAGTATCGGGCCACTCCCTGAATGTCGCCTCCACCTCCGAGCAGCTGATGGCGAGCGCGGAGCAAACAAGCAAGGCTACCGAGATGATTACGGCGTCGATGCAGGAGGTTGCGGGAGGAGCGGAGACGCAGGTGCAAAGCTCCGAGGAAGCGGCCAGGGCGATGGGGGAAATGGCCGAGGGAATCCAGAAAATCGCCGAATCCGCATCCGCCGTCTCCGAATCGTCGCTTATCGTATCCAACAAAACGCAGCAGGGCAACGAAATCATCCAAAATACGGTCAAACAAATGGAATTCATTCGTGATTCCGTCGATCATTCCGCGCATATATTCGTTACGCTGGACGAACAATCGCAGGAAATCGGAAAGATTATCGATGTCATCAGCGGAATCAGCGCGCAAACGAATTTGCTGGCGCTCAATGCGGCGATCGAAGCGGCAAGGGCGGGAGAGCATGGACGGGGGTTTGCGGTCGTAGCCGGAGAAGTAAGGAAATTAGCCGAGCAGACTTTGCAAGCCGCCGACCAGGTATCCTCGATGATCGGAACGATCCAGTCCGAAATGCAGCGCGCCGTATCTTCGATCCAGCAGGGAACGAGGGAAGTTCATGAAGGAACCAAAGCCGTGCAGCTAACGGGCGAGTTATTCAATGACATTCTAACGCAGATGGAGCAAGTGGCCGACCAAGTACAAGAGGTTTCTGCCGCTTCGGAACAAATGTCCGCCGGCAGCGAGCAAGTAACGGCTACTGTCGAACAGCTGGCCCGTATCGCGCAGGACGCATCTGATAATGCGCAAAGCGTGGCCGCTGCCTCCGAGGAACAGCTGGCGTCCATGGAAGAAATTACTTCCTCCGCGAACTCGTTGAGCCACCTGGTTCAGGAATTACACGCCATGATCGGAAAATTTAAAATATAACATGCGCGGTCACCGCAAAAATAGACAAGGCCCCGACGATAGGGGCTTTGTTTACTTTTGACGGGAAGTTCGGCTATAGCAAAAGAACCCACGTATGTTCTTTTTTTCACAATGTGTCGAAGACGTGAACATTCTATTGCGAAATTTCAACGGATATTTGTCGCCTTTGTTAACTGTGCGGAACTTCGTCCGGCTTTCTGATATGTTGGAAGCATGAGAGGGAACGCTGTAATTCGGCGCCGGCCAAGTCGTAGTCATTCGGCCGCGATTCGGACGAAATTCGGCGGTTTCCGCAGCAAGAGGATGGGGGAGATGCACATGGTGAAAGGGCTCAAGCGGATGCTGGCCGCGGCGACCGGGATCGCGATGACGGCGGTGCTGACGGGCTGCGACGGCGACGGCGTCGTGGTGCTGAATCCGAAAGGCGAAATCGGGCAGCATCAATTGGATTTGATTTTGATCTCGTCTCTATTATGTTTGGTCGTGCTCATACCCGTACTGGTACTGACCTTCTATATCGTTTGGAAATATCGTCACGACAGGAAATCCGCGAAAGCGGCGAAATACGATCCCGAGTGGGAGCACAGCACGAAGCTGGAAACGATCTGGTGGGGCATTCCGATCGTCATTATCGCCATCTTGGCCGCGGTCACGATCAACTATTCGTACAAGCTGGAGCCGTCCAAGCCGCTCGAGCACGAAGCGAAGCCGATCGTTATCCAGGTGACGTCGCTTGACTGGAAATGGCTGTTCCAATATCCGGAGCAAGGCATCGCCACGGTGAACTACTTGCAGTTCCCGGAAGACGTGCCGGTCGAATTCCGTCTGACGTCCGACGCGCCGATGAACTCCTTCTGGATTCCGCAGCTCGGCGGACAGATCTACACGATGTCCGGCATGGAGATGAAGCTCCATCTGATCGCGGACGAACCCGGCGACTACATGGGCATGGGCGCGAACTTCAGCGGAAAAGACTTCGGCAAAATGAACTTCACGGCGAAAGCGTCGTCCCGACAGGAATTCGACGACTGGGTCGCAAGCGTCAAAGCTTCGTCTCCCGCGTTGACGGACGAAGGGTATAACGAACTCTCCAAACCCGGCGTGTCCGAAGTGACGACGTACTCTTCGATTCCGGAAGGCTTGTTCGAACGGATCGTGCACAAATACGGCGCCCACGAACACGGCGGCGGCTCTACCGAAGGCGCCCAATCGACGGAGCACCAACACGACGCTAGCTCCGGCGAGGCCGCCGCGACCTCCGGCGAGCACGACATGCACGACATGTCGTCGATGACGCCGGAAGAACACGAACAAATGATGAACAACCAATAGAGAAAGGAAGGTGCAACCATGTGGGACAACATTAAGGATTTCGCTTCCGACTTCTTCGTCACGGGCGATCCCCTCATCTACGGAGCGGACGTCGCGATCGTGTTGACGGTCGTCGCGATCGTGTCCGCGCTCTCGATGTTCAAGAAGTGGAAATGGCTCTGGAGCGAATGGATCACGTCCGTCGACCATAAGAAAATCGGCATCATGTACGTTATCGCATCGCTCCTCATGCTTTTCCGCGGAGGCATGGACGCGCTCCTCATGAGGACGCAGCTGGCCGTTCCGAATATGGAATTCCTATCGCCGGAACACTATAACGCGATCTTCACGACGCACGGCGTCATCATGATCCTGTTCATGGCGATGCCGCTCATGTTCGGCTTGTTTAACCTCGTCGTGCCGCTCATGATCGGGGCGCGCGACGTCGCGTATCCGTTCCTGAACTCGCTCAGCTTCTGGCTGTTCTTCTTCGGCGCGATGCTGTTCAACATGAGCTTCGTCATCGGCGGCTCGCCGGACGCGGGCTGGCTTGCCTATCCGCCGCTCTCGGAGATGTCGCATAGCCCGGGCGTCGGGCAGGACTTCTACATCTGGGGCATTCAGATTTCCGGTATCGGCTCCTTGATGACCGGCATCAACTTCATCGTCACGATTCTGAAAATGCGGGCGCCGGGCATGAAGCTCATGAAAATGCCGATGTTCGTCTGGTCGGTACTCTCGAGCTGCTTGACGATCATCCTGGCGTTCCCGATTCTGACCGTGACGCTGGCGCTTCTGTTCATCGACCGCTATCTAGGCGCTCACTTCTTCACACTCGACGGCGGCGGCAATCCGATGATGTACATCAACTTGATCTGGATGTGGGGTCATCCCGAGGTGTACATCGTCATTCTTCCGGCGTTCGGCATCTTCTCGGAGGTCGTGGCCACGTTCTCGAAGAAAAGGCTGTTCGGCTACAAGTCCATGGTGTTCGCTCTCATGAGCATCAGCTTGTTCTCTTTCTTCACTTGGGCGCATCACTTCTTCACGATGGGTTCGGGCGCCGACGTCAACGCCTTCTTCGCGATCACGACGATGCTGATCGCGATACCGACCGGCGTCAAGGTGTTCAACTGGCTGTTCACGATGTTCCGCGGGCGGCTCAGTTTCCCGACCCCTATGCTCTGGATGCTCGGCTTCATCCCGTGCTTCGTCGTCGGCGGGATGACGGGCGTGCTTCTCTCGGTAGCGCCGGCGGACTTCCAGTTCCACAACAGCTACTTCCTGATCGCCCACTTCCATCAAGTGCTGATCGGGGGCGTGGCGTTCGGTTACTTCGCGGGCTTGTACTATTGGTGGCCTAAAGTGTTCGGCTTCAAGCTGAACGAGAAACTCGGCAAATGGGCGTTCTGGCTCTGGAACATCGGCTTCTACGTCTGCTTCATGCCGCAATACGTGCTCGGCCTGATGGGCATGACGCGCCGGGTCAGCTCTTACGGCTGGGATAAAGGCTGGTTCGAGCTCAATCTGACGTCGACGATCGGCGGCTTCCTGATGGGCATCGGCTTCCTGTTCCAAGTGTGGCAAATCCTTCACAGCATCAAGTTCATGGAGAAGGCGCCCGCGGATCCGTGGGACGGACGCACGCTCGAATGGACGATTCCTTCGCCGGCCCCGATGTACAACTTCGCGACGACGCCGAGCGTCGAAGAGAAGGACGACTGGTGGGTCGAGAAGCAACGGATCGCCGCCGGCGGGGCGCCGAAACCGAAGCCCGCGCTGGAGCCGATCCACATGCCGAAAAACTCGGCCATTCCGTTCCTCATGTCCGCTTGCTGGTTCATGGTCGGATTCGGCTTCGTGTTCGACTGGCTGTTCATCGCGATTCCGGGACTCGTCGGCGTCGCCGGATGCATGCTGTATCATTCGTTTAACTACGACACGGACTACTACATTCCGGTCGACGAAATCAAACGCACGGAAGCTGCGGCGAGGGGGGCTGTCTAATGGCGCAATCGCATACGGTCGATCATGGCTCCCATGACGGGCATCACGATCTCGAAGCGCTCAGGATGATGGGCTTCTGGATCTTCCTGATTACCGACTGTATTCTGTTCGGCACCCTGTTCGCGACGTACGTCGTACTGGAGGGCAATACGGCCGGCGGACCTACCGGATTCGAGTTGTTCGAAATGCCCGGCGTCATCGCCGAGACGTTCATCCTCCTGACGAGCAGCTTCACGAGCGGACTTGCGGTGTTCTCGATGAACCGCGGAGACAAGAAAGGCTTGATCGCATGGCTCGCCGTTACGGTATTGCTTGGCGCGGCTTTCGTCACGCTCGAAATCACGGAATTCCTGAAGCTCGTCGACGAAGGCGCGAAAATCTCCACGAGCGCCCATTGGTCCGCTTTCTATACGCTCGTCGGCACGCACGGACTTCACGTATCGGTCGGCTTGGTGTGGATGGTAGCGATCATGCTGCAGCTTAGCCGGCGCGGCATTAATTCCGTCACGCGCCGCAAAGTGAACATCGTCAGCTTGTACTGGCACTTTCTCGACGTCGTGTGGATTTTCGTCTTCACGATCGTCTACCTGATGGGGGTGATGTAAGATGGCGCAGCATTCGGCTCACGGGACGCACGACGCCCATGACGCGCACGATAACCACGAAGCGCACGGATCGCTTAAGTCTTACGTCATCGGCTTCGTCCTGTCCCTCGTCCTGACCGCGGTGTCGCTGATCGTCGTGATGAACGACGTGCTGACGGGTACGGCCGCCAAGGTCGTCATTCTGATCGCGGCGGTACTGCAGTTCGTCGTCCAGTTGTTCTACTTCATGCACTTGAAGGAAGAGGGCAAACCGCGTTGGAACTTGATGGTGCTTATCCTCGGCTTGATCATCGTGCTGACTATCGTCGCCGGCTCGATCTGGATCATGACGTACAACAAGGTGGGTTAATCGTCAATCGCATATCGCATGTTAAAAAGACGGAAGTCGGCTAACCGACCTCCGTCTTTTTTTGATTTTTCCGATGTTTCGTAAGTAGCACAGCGCTACTAAGGGCTGCCGAGCAAGGCGACGGCTACTTTTCGCCCTCGTACCAAGGGTTCAGATGAACCATCACTTCGACGACGTCCGGGTCGGCGTCCATAATCCGTTGCTTGATCATGCGGCCGATGTCGTGGCCTTGCTGGATCGTGTACGCCCCCGGGACGCCGACGCGTACGTCGACCGTCACGTAATGGCCGTGCTCGCGGGCGCGGACGCGGTCGATACGCTTCACGTGTTCGACAGCCATAAGAAGCGCCTCGTATTGGGCCAGCTTCTCCGTCGCGACATTGCGTTCCATTAGAATGTCGACGGAATCGCGCCCGATCTCCACGGCCAGCTTCAAGACGAGGAGCGAGACGATAATGCCCGCCACCGGGTCGCCGTAAGCGGCCCAATGCCAGTCGAATTGATCGCCGAGCAAGCCGATGCCGATCCCGATGACCGCCGCGAGAGATGCGTAGACGTCGGCCAGGTGATCGTAGGCGGTCGCCAGAACGCTTTTGCTGTTCGTCGCTTTGCCCACCCGCAGCGTATAGACGTAGAGCCACTGCTTCCAGACGAGGGATACCGCCGCGGCGCCGAGCGCCAACCAATTCTCGGCTTCCGGGGGCTCGAACAAGGCGCCGATCGATTGATAGCCGATCCACAGGGCGGCGATGACGAGCACGATGGCCACGAACGCGGAAGCGACGACTTCCGCCTTGCCGTGTCCGTACGGATGATCGTCGTCCGCGGGTTTCTTCGAGACCATCGAGGAAGTGAGGGCGGCTACCGTCGCGATAATGTCGCCCGCGTTGTGCACGCCGTCGGCGAGCAGCACGGGACTGGATAGAAGAAGGCCGGCCGTAACCTTCATGACGGTGAGAAAAACGTTGCTGATCAAGCTGATCCATATCGCGGTCAGTCCGGAAGTGTGCTTATCCGCCACAATGATTCCCCCTGCTAATAATGTTTGCCTCGCGCAAAAAACAAATCAAGCTTCCGGCTATAGGGCCGGAAGCTTGATTTCGAATGTATATGGTCTTGCCTGACGCGACGCGGGTTCATGGGTGAAAATCACCCTCTTTTCTGTTTGCTCGAGTGAGCAGGTAGGAATAACTTATCTATTGTAACATATGTTCCTGAACCGATTCAATTTTCAAGAAGGAGTATATCTATCTTTGACATAACCTACTATGTAATATATGTGTTAATTATACAAAAACATGAGGCGGATCAGTGTAAACATTATTGACATGTATATAACCGAGGCATATGATTACAGTAAAACCCAATCAGGGAGAAGGAGCACCCCGCATGGAAATCATGAACGAAGCGTCCGTCACGACGCCTCCCTCCCGGTTCTACGACGAAATGTACAGCGGAGCCCAGGTGCGCGCCCATTACGGTAAAGTTCACCGGACATTGTCCCGCATGACGGCGGAAGAACGCCAGTCGAGGCAGAAGCAGATGAACGGCAGGTTGCTGGAGGAAGGGATCACGTTCACTTTGTCCGGCGGGGATCAACCGGACGGGCTTGAGCGAACGATACCCTTCGACCTGATTCCGCGAATCATACCGGGAGACGAGTGGGAAACGATCGAACAAGGAACGAGGCAACGGGTGCGAGCGCTGAACGCGTTCCTGGCGGACATCTATAACGAACAATGCATTCTGAAGGATGGACTCGTCCCGCGCAGGATGGTCGTCGCGAACCGGTATTTCCGGACGGAGATGATGAAGCTTCCCGTCCCCGGCGGCACGTACGTGACGGCGGCCGGCATCGACCTGATCCGCGACGACAAAGGCGATTATTACGTGCTGGAAGACAATCTGCGCTCGCCGTCCGGCTTCTCCTACGTGTTCAAGAGCCGTTCGATCATGACGACCGATTTCCCCGAATTGTACTTCTCCCAACCGGTCAAGGGCATCGAGCGCTCTCTGCACGAGTTCCGTTCGGCGCTGCGCAACCTGGCGCCTACGGACAAGGCGGAGCCGGTCGTCGCGCTGTTGACGCCGGGGAGCTTCAACTCCGCGTATTTCGAACACACTTTCCTCGCGCAACAGATGGGCATCGAGCTCGTGGAAGGACGAGATCTCGTCTGCCGCGATCATAAAATCTATATCCGCAAGCTGTCGGGCCTCAAGAAAGTCGACGTGCTGTACCGGCGCATCGACGACGATTACCTGGATCCGCTGGCGTTCCGCCCGGATTCCATGCTCGGCGTTCCCGGCCTGATGAACGCTTACCGCTTCGGCAACATTACGATCGCCAACGCTCCGGGAACGGGCGTCGCGGACGACAAGGCGATCTACACGTTCGTGCCCGAGATGATCCGGTACTACTTGAACGAGCGGCCGATCCTGAACAATGTTCCGACGTACATGATGAGCAGGCGGGACGAAAGGGAGCACGTGCTCGCGCGATTGGGTGAGATGGTCGTCAAGGAAACTTCGCTTTCCGGAGGTTACGGCATGCTCATCGGTCCCGCCTCTACCGAGGAGGAACGGGCGCTGTTCGCGACCAAAATCCGGGAAAATCCCGACAATTACATTGCCCAGCCGACGATCAAGCTATCCACCTCCCCGATCTGCCTCGACGGCCGCTTGACCCACCGTCATATCGATCTCCGCGTCTTCGCGCTTGCCGACGGCAGGAACGTGCATGTGCTTCCGGGCGGTTTAACCCGCGTGGCGATGAAGGAAGGCTCCCTCGTCGTGAACTCTTCGCAAGGCGGCGGAGTCAAAGATACTTGGGTGCTCGCGAATTAAGAAGAAGGAGTGGATCGCATGCTGGATCGGATCGCGGAATCGTTGTTCTGGATCGGACGGTATACCGAACGGGCGGAAAATCACGCGCGGCTGCTGGACGTTAATTACCATCTTCGGGAGGATGCGGAAGGGGATTCGGAGAAAACGTGGCGCAGAATCACGGAGGCGATCGGGGATTGCGCTTCTTACGAGGAGCGTCACGAAGCGTATAGCGAACGCGAGGTGCTGCACTTTTTGACGCTGGACGCCACGCAGTCGAATTCGATTCTTACGTGCGTCGCGCTCGCCCGCGACAACCTGAAGAAAATCCGCGAGCAGTTGCCCGCGGAGCTGTGGAATCTGCTTAACGGCTACTATCTATGGCTGAAGACGGTACAAGTAGACGAGATCATGCAGATGTCGCCTCATCGGTTTTTCCAACGATTGAAAGAAGGGCTCGCGGCGTTCCAGGGTACGGCGGTGTCGATCGCCCCGCGCGACGAGTCTTGGCATATGCTCGAATCCGGCAGATACTTGGAACGCTCGGAGAACGTCATCCGCCTGCTTCAATCGATCAGCCGGATCGCTCCGGGACAACCGAAAGCGTCCTACTCCTATACGATCGCGCTGCTGAAGTCCGCAGGCGGCTTCGAGGCGTTCCGTAGATTGGATCCGGAGGATATTACCCTCGAAGATGTCGCGCGGTTTCTCGTGCTGCAGGAGACGTTTCCGCGGTCGATCCATTTCTCCCTCGCGGGCTTCGAACAGCATCTGAAGGCGATGCGAGGACACGCAGATCAGACGGGCACGTCTCTCGAACGGATGATCCGGCTCGCGGGCAAAGCCCGCTCGGAGCTCGGTTGGCTCGACCGGGGAGACATTACGTTCGATTCGCTCTCGGGCGTGCTGCAACAGCTGCTCCATACGAATATACAGCTCGGGGAAGCGGTGGCCCGCACCTTTTTTTCACCCGGACGGGAGGTTATGGCATGAAACTAGACATCTGCCACGTAACCCGTTACCGCTACGACTCGCAGGTGACGGACAGTGTCAATGAAATCCGGCTTTCGCCGCGCACGGACGAACGGCAAGCCTGTTACCAGCACCGGCTCATCGTCGAGCCGAACGTGCAGCTTCAGTCTTACGAGGATTATTTCGGCAATCGGGTTCATTCGTTTACGGCGTTCGCGCCGCACAAGGAGCTGACGATCACCTCCCATTCGACCGTCGTGACGAGGGACAGAGACGTCGTCTGGAAGTCCGCGTGGGGGCCGGAGGAAGCGTGGAACCGGCTGAGAAGCGAAGATTTCATCGACAACAACGCCGAATATTTGTTGCAGACGCCTTACGTGAGCTTCTCGGCGCCGGTGGAGTCTTACGCCTTCGGCATACGCGGGGAGGACGAAGGGGTGTTCGGCTTCCTTCGCAACGCGGCGAGCGCGATCTACGGCGATTTTGAGTACAAGCCATTCTCGACCGGCGTGAACACGACCGCGGAAGAGCTCGTCGGCATCGGCTCCGGCGTCTGCCAAGACTTCGCCCACTTGCTGATCGCGGTGTGCAGACTGCGCGGCGTTCCGGCCCGTTACGTCAGCGGCTACCACTTCGTCGGCGATTTGCAGGGGCGGGACGCGGACTTCGAGCAAGCGTCTCACGCTTGGGTGGAGGCGTACATTCCGGGGGTCGGCTGGCAAGGCATCGATCCGACGAACAACAACCTGATCGATTGGCGTTACGTGAAGCTCGGCCACGGCAGGGACTATACGGATATCGTGCCGGTGAAAGGGATCTACCGCGGCACGTCCGGCCAGTCGCTTCAGGTGACCGTGGACGTGCGGCTGGCGGAGACGGGCTGAGGCGATCGGTTCGGGAGGATAAAGAAGCGGTAAAGGCTGCATCGGGGTTTAATGTTCGGATTTTGACCTCCATTCTGGACGGGTTATCCATCTTTAAAATAATCGGTCATACAATTCACGAATGATCACAACCGACTCCCATTGACTTGTACGTCTAAATGCGATAATCTACGTAATGGAAACGAACCAATCAACGCAGCAATCATCCATTCGTATATCCCGGCGATACGGGCCAGGGTCTCTACCAGGAACCTCAAATTCCTGACTACGGCGGATGTGGGACACCCACACCCATCGTTAGTCGGGATTTTTTGCGCATTCCGGCGGTTATGGGCATACGAGGAGGAAACAAGGAATGAGCCATTATGACGTCATTGTCGTGGGCGCGGGACCCGCGGGTATTTTTACTTGTTACGAACTGACGAGAACGTCCCCGCATCTCAAATTGCTGCTCGTCGACAAAGGCCACGACATCAAGCAACGGCATTGTCCGATTCTCGAAAATAAAATCGAGCTCTGCCCGCCGCCCGCCGGGAAGAAGGAATTCGCGGGCTGCCTGCCCGCTTGCTCGATCACGGCCGGTTTCGGCGGCGCGGGCGCGTACAGCGACGGGAAATTCAACATTACGACGGAGTTCGGAGGCTGGTTGACCGATTATCTGCCGCCGTCGCAAGTGCTCTCGTTGATCCGTTACGTCGACGAGATCAACCTCGAACACGGGGCGACGACGAACGTGACCGATCCGACGACCGATTTCGTCCGGGACATCGAGCATCGCGGCTACGCGGCGGGCCTGAAGCTGCTGCGCGCGCAAGTGCGGCATCTGGGGACGGAGCAGAACTTGGAGATTCTGAAGTCGATCCGCGAATATCTGGACAGTCGCATCGACATGCGGTTCAAGACCGAAGTCGCGGACCTGCTCACGGTCAAAGACAACGGCGAGCATCGCGTGAAGGGCATCGCGCTGAAGAACGGCGAAGAGATCGAAGCCGATACGGTCATCGTGTCTCCGGGCCGCGACGGCTCCGGTTGGCTCACCGAGGTGCTCAAGAAGCGCCGGCTCAAGATGGTCAACAACCAAGTGGACGTCGGCGTACGCGTCGAGACGTCGGACGTCGTCATGCGGGAGATCAACGAGCATCTGTACGAAGGAAAGTTCGTGTTTAATACTTCGGTAGGCACCCGGGTTCGCACGTTCTGCAGCAATCCATCGGGTCACGTCGTCGTCGAGAACCACAGCGGCGTCATGGCGGCGAACGGCCACGCGTTCAAGGATCCGGCGCTCGGGTCGGCCAACACGAACTTCGCGCTGCTCGTCTCGCATAAGTTCACCGATCCGTTCGACAAGCCGAACGAGTACGCCCGGGAAATTTGCAAGCGGGCGAACGACTTGTCGAGCGGCGGGGTCATCGTGCAGAAGTACGGGGATATCATCCGCGGACGCCGTTCGACGGAAGGGCGGATAAAGGAAGGCTTCATCGAGCCGACGCTGAAGGAAGCGGTGCCGGGCGATCTCGGGCTCGTGTTGCCGTACAACACGATGAAGAGCCTGATCGAGATGGTCGAGGCGCTCGACAAAGTGTCGCCGGGCTTGGCAAGCGAGCACACGCTGTTCTACGGCGTCGAAGCGAAGTTCTACTCCGCGCGGCCGAAGCTGACCGAGCGACTGGAGACGGAGATCGCCGGGCTCTATTGCGGCGGCGACGGGGCGGGCGTGACCCGCGGATTGGCGCAGGCGGGCGCGGCGGGCGTATGGATCGCTCGCACGGTCGCGGAGCGGAAGAAATCTTAAGGACATGGAGCGAAGGCGACCCGCGGCGACGAGGGTCGTCTTTTCGCGTCCTTCTCCGATAACGATGCTCAAGAAGGAAGGGAAGAGAGTCGTCGCGCAGAATACGTATCGAAGACGAACGGAGCGAAAGGGGCATGGCGATGATAGGATTGACGGACGTACAGCTTCGGCGCTTGCTCGAATCATTTCCGTGTTTCGGCGAAATTCCGCACGAGGCTTGGCAGACCGCCGAGCTCGTCGCGGCCACGCCGGACACCCCGCATTCGATACGCGAAGGCCATCTGTTCCGGCATGCGATGTTTATCGTCTCTGGAACGATTAGAGTATACAGGAACGGCCCGACAGGCAAAGAAATCACCTTATATCGCGTGCGCGGCGGGCAATGCTGCCCGCTCATGATGGCGAGCGTGCTCGGCGGCGTGGAATACGAGGCATCGGTCTCGATAGAAGCGGATACCGAATTGCTGCTCGTTCCCGCGCCGGAGTTCAACGGTTGGATGGCCGCTTACCAACCGGTCGGCCGGTTCGTGTATAAACAAATCGTCGAACGATTCGCGAAACTGGCCGATTTGCTCGAGAATGTCGCGTATCGTCCGATTTCGGTGCGGATCGCGGCTTATTTGATCGCGTCTTCTTCGCCGAACGATACGATTTCCGTCACCCACGAACGTCTCGCCGTCGAAATCGGAACGTCCCGGGAGGTCGTCACTCGCGTGCTTCGGGATATGGCGTCGTCCGGGGTCGTCCATATCGGCAGAGGGCGCATCGCAATCGCGGATCGGGACGCGCTCCGGAACATCGTCGACCGGTTCGCGTGACAAAGTCACGGACAACGCGCGAGATCTTCCCTAATCTGGAATGGCAATAGATATTCCAACGATAGGAGAGATCAAGAGATGTCCCGTTATTACGATCGCGAGAACTTGAAGCTAATTCCCGACCTGGTGCGATTGGCTCCGCAAGCATCGGCGGCGTATTTGAATTTCGAGAAAGTTGTCTATCAAGCCGGCGAAGAAAGCGCGATATCCGGGAAGACGAAAGAGCTGATTGCCGTCGCAGTCGCGCACGTAACCGGATGCCCTTACTGCATCGACGTGCATGTCGGGAAATACAAAGCGCTAGGAGGAACGATGGAAGAGATCATGGAGGCGGTTCTCGTCGCCGCGTCGACTCGGGCGGGCGCGATTCTAAGCCATGCGACCCATGCGTTGCTCTCGTTCGAGGGCGCCGCAGCCGAAAAGGCAGAAGAGCGGAACGTCCCGAGGGGTCCCTCGGAACCGGAGTGCTTCTGCTAAGGGATTCTTCGGTTATAAAGAGACGTACGTCAACGCCGACAGCAGCAGCGAGGCGATCAGCATCGCCGCGAACGGACGCAGGGCGCGGCTGCGGAAGTCGCGCAGGCTGACGTTAAGGCCGAGGCCGGCCATCGCCATGGCGAGGAGCAGCGTCGTTGCGATCGATACGCCGTGCAGCAACGTCGCGGCATCCGTGGAATCGACGAGCGCGGGAAGCGCGTAACTGCCGAATGGGCTCGCGGCCGCGAAGCCGAACAGAAACCAAGGGAAAGGGAACGTCGCCGTTCGAGCATTCTTGCCCGAAGGAGAGCGGCTCTCCTTCGCCGGCTCGCCCGACTCCGCGGAAGCTTTCCGCCGGAACCGCGCGCGAACGGCGGGGAAGGCGACGATGGCGAGGCAAGTCGGCACGAGCAAGGCGACGCGGCACAGCTTGGCGAGCAAGCCGTCCGCCAGCGCGTCCTGACCCGCCGGCGCGGCTGCCATGGCGACGTGCGCGATCTCGTGCAGCGTCAAGCCCGACCAGATACCGTACGCGGAGGCATTCATAGGCAACCAAGGCAGAAGCAGGGCGTACAAGGCGGCGAAGCCGGTGCCGATTAACGCGATCAGGCCGGCGCTCACGGCCGTGTCTTCGTCTCGCGACTTCAGCAGCGGCGATACCGCGGCGATGGCGGCGGCGCCGCAGATGGCCGTGCCGACGGCCAGAAGCGCCGTCAGCTTCGCGTCCGCGCGCAGCCAGCGGCCGAGCAGCAGGACGGCAGCCAAGGAAAAGGCGACCGTTCCGGCGCCTCGCGCAAGCAGGGGCAACCCATGATGCAGCAAGTCGCCGACGTTCAGCTTGAGGCCGTACAGAACGATCGCGGAGCGAAGCAGGGTGCCGGAAGAGAAGCGGATGCCCTGGGCGAGCGCGCTCGGATAACCGAACCGATGACGGTACGCGGCGGCGAGGAATAACGCGCAAGCGAGCGGCCCGATCCGGTTCAATCCGGGCATATACGATAAGCCCCAACCGGACAAGGCGATAAGCAGGGCGAACGAAATGCCGGCGATTCTGGGCAACGGCAGGGTCGGCGCTGAGGAAGAGGCGATGGCCAGCGGCTTCGTGAACATGTAAGCGGAGCACCTCCGATGATGCGATACGGGAGAAGTTAAGATCAGCATACGCCTCTATCATGAATAAGAAAAATTAATTATAATTATCTATATAATAATGAAATACTTATGGTATTCCGTTTTCTTGAGGAGATGACGTCGCATGGACCAATCACTGATCGTTTTCGCGGAAGCGGCCGAGGCCCGGAGCTTCTCCAGGGCGGCCGAGAAGCTGCACATGACGCAGCCCGCCGTCAGCCAGCACGTCCGTTCGCTCGAGGAGCGGTTGAAGACAAAGCTGCTGGAGAGGAACAACAAGTCCGTCTCGCTGACGAAGGCAGGCGAGATCGCGCTGCACTATGCCAAGGAAATCGCGAGCTCTTACCGCAAGCTGGACGAGAAATTGGAGGAGCTTCTTCATTACGCGGGCGGTCCGATCGCCGTGGGCGCGAGCTATACGTTCGGGGAATACGTGCTGCCCTTGTCTCTAGCCAGGCTGAACGAGGCTTATCCGAATATTCGTCCATCGGTCGTGATCGGCAATACGGCGGAAATCGCGGATCGGGTGCGCGGGCGGGAGCTCGACGTCGGCATCGTGGAAGGGGAAGAGATCGGGCCGGGATTGGACGTGGAGAAGCTGGCGGAGGACGAGATGGTCGTGGCGACGGGCGCCCGGCATCCGCTCGCCAAGCTGGAGCGGGTCGGTCCCGCCCTGCTGGCGGCCGAGACGTGGCTCGTCCGGGAACCGGGATCGGGAACGAGGGCGGCGGCGGACAAGCTGTTCGCGCGATTGTCGCTCCGGCCCGCCAGGCTGATGGAGATGGGGAGCACGCAATCGATCAAAGAAACGGTGGAAGCCGGGCTCGGCGTTACCTTGCAATCGCGCTGGGCGCTACGCAAGGAACTCGGGCTCGGCTTCCTGAAAGTGCTCGATATAGAAGGCTTGCCGTTCAGGCGAAGCTTCCACGTGCTCACGCGCGAAGGCGATCTTCGGACCCGCGCGATAGAGGCGTTCTTGGACGTGCTGCGCGAAGCTTCCTCGGCGATGCTGTCTCCGGATCGCGAAGCTTAGGCTTCCTGGCCGATTTTCTTGAACGCTTCCAGGAATTGCGCGGACGGATAAGCGCCGGACAGCGCGAACTTGTTGTTGATGATGAAGAAGGGCACGCCCGTGATGCCGATCGTTTGCGCGGACTGCTGGTCGCGTTCCACGGCGTCGAGGCCTTCGCCCTTTTCGAGTAACGCTTTCGCTTCGGCGGGGTCCAATCCGAGTTCGCCGGCGATTTCCAGTAGCACGTCGAGCCGGGCGATATCCCGTCCGTCCTCGAAATAAGCCTTCATGACGGCTTCGATCCAATGCTCTTCGTCTTCTTGCGGCAGCAACGCCGTGATCCGATGAGCTAGCACGGTGTTCGGCATTCTCTTGACGTTATCGAAATTAAACGTGACGCCGACGGCCGCGCCCGCGTCCGTGACGCGCTGGAGCATCGGACGCAACCGTTCCTTGCCGCCCATCTTTTTCTCCATGACGCTGTCGAACGGCAAGCCTTCGACCGGAAGAGAAGGGTCTAGCTGGTATGCGTGATAGCTGACTTCGACCGATTGATCGGATTGGCCGCTCCATGCTTCGATCGCGTCGTTCATGTTCTTCTTGCCGATTCGGCACCAAGGGCAGACCATATCGGAATAGACATCGATTTTCATCGGATTCACCTCGAATGATTTTTTCGTAAACTGTGCCTTACATTATGACAGATAAGAGGGCGGCATACAATGTGCGGATCGGAATCGGCCGTGCTAAAATGAGGAAAGCGAAAATCGGGAAAAGTCGGGGGGACTGGCGATGGAATGGACAATCGATTCGACGGTTGAGCTGCTGAACGGCGAGGAGATGCCTCGTCTCGGACTGGGCGTCTGGAGAGCGGCGGACGGCCGGGAGACGGAGGACGCGGTGGCGGCCGCTTTGCGGGCGGGCTATCGCCTGATCGACACGGCGTCGATCTATAAGAACGAGCAAAGCGTAGGTCGGGCGATGCGGGCTTCGGGCGTGCCTCGAGAGAAAATCTTCGTCACGACCAAAGTGTGGAACGATCAACAAGGCTACGACGCAACGATCAAAGCGTTTAACGCTAGCCTGAAAAGTCTCGGCACGAACTATGCGGATTTGTATCTCGTACACTGGCCGGTCGTCGGCAAGTATAAGGAAACGTATCGCGCGATCGAGGCGTTGTACGATCAAGGGCTTGTTCGGTCGATCGGCGTGAGTAACTTCAATATTCATCACTTGGAAGATTTGATGGGATCTTGCCGGATCAAGCCGATGGTCAACCAAGCGGAGCTTCATCCGCTCCACACGCAGAAGAAGCTGTTCGCGTTCTGCCGCAAGGAGGGCATTCAGTTGCAGTCTTGGCGGCCGCTCATGCAAGGGAGGCTTGACTTGCCGCTGCTCGCGGAGCTTGCGGCCAAATACGGCAAGACGCCTGCGCAAATCGTGCTCCGTTGGCACTTGCAGCTTGGCGTCGTCACGATTCCTAAGTCCGTCCGCGAGGCGCGAATCCGGGAGAACGCGGACTTGTACGACTTTCGGCTGGAGCCGGAGGACATCGTTCGCATCGACGCTTTGAACGCCAATCATAGGTTCGGCGCGGACCCCGATCACGTCGATTTTTAGAGGAGGTTTAAAAAGACCGCTTTTCATCACGAAGCGATTTCGAGGGGGCTAATTCGGCGTCGAATCTTGATTTCAGCCGGGAATTCCGGTGCTCACGTAGGTTTTGCCTACGCTCCGCTCCTCATTCCCTAGCTTCTTTCAACCTTCTCGGTGCTGAAAACCGGTCTTTTTAAACGTTGACTTGAAGAATAGGTCGATCTGAGGGCTGAAATACTATTCCAAGGCGATGTCCCCTTGACAGCCTCAACTGTAACTGATATTATTACAGTAATCACCGGGGAGGCGAAGTCGTGAACAGTGAATTCATCATCGCCGTCCATAGCCTCGTCTTGCTCGCGCACCGTCCAGACGGGATGGCGTCGAGCGAGGAAATCGCGTCCAACGTGTGCACGAATCCGGTTCGCGTGCGCAAGGTGATGAGCTGTTTGCGCAAGAACGGCTTCGTCGACACGCGGGAAGGCTCGGGAGGCGGTTACCGGTTGTCCCGAGAACCGGATGGCGTGACGCTGGCGGACATCTACCGGGCGCTCGCCGCCGGTTCGCTGGCGCCGAGCTGGTGCAGCGGGGATCCTCAGTCGGATTGCATGGTCGGCTCGAATATGGGGGACGTCATGAACGCCGTATTCTGCGGAGCGGACCAGCAATTGGAGATGTATCTGGAGTCGATCACGATCGGCCAGATGCTGTCGAGAATCGCCGCGAAGGCGAAGGCTTAGGCGGTCCTTCGCCGGGCAAGCTAGAGGATGGAGCGGGCGCTCCCGAGCGCTCGATCATCATAGGGTTTTATTCATGAATCCACATTCGGATAGGAGAGATGTAAAGATGGCAGTCGCGATTACGAAAGAAAACTTTACGGAAAACGTAGCGCAAGGCGTATCCTTGCTTGATTTCTGGGCACCTTGGTGCGGACCTTGCAAAATGCAGCTTCCTATCGTCGAAGAGCTTTCCGACGAATTGAAAGGCACGGCGACGATCGCGAAAGTGAACGTCGACGAAGAGCCCGAGCTCGCAAGCCAATTCGGCGTCATGAGCATTCCGACGCTGATCCTGTTCAAAGACGGTCAACCCGTCGACAAATTGGTCGGCCTGCAAAGCAAAGCCGCTCTGCAAGCGAAAATTCAAAGCCACCTGTAAAAACGGCATAAACCGCGGTCGCGTTCCCAGCGGAACGGATCGCGGTTTTTTGCGTCTTGGCGCGCATAAGCAAATCGGGTATTGCGGAAAGTAGGGAGCGGGCGTATAATCGAAAATGACCGAGTGACCGAAAATGAATTTTGGTCAATTCTATTTCGATAAGGGAGTTGCCGCGAATGTCCGTCGACAGGAGAAAGCAGATCGTCGAAGCCGCGGGACAGTCGTTCGCGCTGTTCGGCTACAAGGCGACGACGATGGATCAAGTCGCCAAGCTGGCCAACGTGGGCAAGGGGACGATCTACACGTTCTTCTCGAACAAGGAAGAGCTGTTCGACGAGATCATGGGCAACCTGATCCGGGACATGAAGCTCGTGGCCGACGCGGAATACGATTCGGACCGGCCTTTCTTTGACAATCTGAACCGGATCCTCCATCGTCTTCTCGAATACCGGGAGAGACACCAGTTAGCGGTCAAGATGGCGCATGAGGTGCGCGACATGGGAACGCCGATGGCTTTGGAAGGGTTGCGCAAGCTGGAGTCGGCGCTCGTCGGCTACATTCGGACGAAGGTACAGATCGGTATCGACAAGGGCGAGCTGAAGCCGTGCGATCCGGAAATAACCGCTTTCGTCATGATCAAGCTGTACTTGGCGCTCGCGACGGAATGGGCGGACCGGTCCGACCGGACGCCGCTACCGAAGGAACGGGTCGCCGTGTTGATCCAGTTGTATTTAATGAACGGGCTAGCCGCGGAGTAGATCCCGGAAGGGGATTCCGCGTTTTTTTCGTCCTTGAATGACCAAATGAACAAAATAGTCATAACGTACAGGGGGTGTTGGGAAATGAATGGACTCAAACAATACGCCAAAGAATTGGCGGCGATCGGTCGCAATCCGAAGCTGCTCGTTCCGATGATCGCCATGCTGATGATTCCGGTCATGTACAGCGGGATGTTCCTCGGAGCGTTCTGGAATCCGTACGGCCACCTGGACCGGTTGCCGGTCGCGGTCGTCGATTCCGACCGGGGAGCGGAATCGAACGGGAAGGCGATTCATATCGGAGCGGATTTCGCGAAGAAGCTGAAGGAGGACGCGGCCTTCGAATATAGCTTCGTGAGCGTCGAGGAAGCGCGTCAAGGGTTGGAGGATCATACGTATTACATGGCGATCGAGATCCCCGCCGATTTCTCGGAGAAGACGGCGACGTTAACGTCTGCCAAGCCGACGCAAGCCGAAATCGTCTTCCTGCCGAACGCCAGCTCCAACTACCTTGCTTCTCAGATCGGCAAGAACGCCGTGGAGAAGATGAGAACCGAGCTGGGCGGAGAAGTGACGCGGGCTTACGCGCAAGCGGTGCTCGGACAGTTCAAGACGCTGGCGGACGGACTCGGCCAAGCGAGCGACGGCGCGGGCAAGCTTGCTCAAGGAGCCGTCGACGCGACGAGCGGCGCTCGGCGCATCGAGGAGAATCTGCGCAAGCTGGCGGACGGTGCGGCATCGCTGAACGCTGGCGCGAGGACGCTGACTGGCGGGGCGCAAGCCCTCGATCAAGGCGCCGCGGAACTGCAGGCGGGCGCCGAATCGCTCGTCGGCGGGCTAGACCGACTGAACGCCGGAGGAGAAGCGTTGAAGCAAGGCGCCGCGGAAGCCAAAGGCGGGGCGGAAAGGCTCGCGTCGGGCCTGGCGCAGTCTTCGGCGGGCGCGGTTAAGCTCGACGAAGGCGCCCAAGCGCTTGCGGCGGGGTTGAAGCAGTACGCGGAAGCCCATCCCGAATTGGCCGAAGACGCGGCATTGAAGCAATTGATTGCGGCTAGCGCGCAGCTTGCGGCGGGGGCGGGCGATGCCGAAGCGGGCCAAGCAGCGCTGGCCGCCGGCGCGGATAAGCTGCAAGACGGCATCGCGAAGATCGCGACGGGCGCGGAGGGACTTGCATCGGGCCTGGCGCAGTCTTCGGCCGGCGCGGGCAAGCTGGCGGACGGGGCGACGTCGCTCCATGACGGCGCGTCGCGCTTGAACGGCGGACTGACGGAGCTGACGGGCGGCATCGGCGGCATAGCGGACGGTTCGGGCAAGCTGGACGACGGCGCCAAACAAATGACGGACGGATTGCTCAAGCTGAAGGACGGCACGGGAGAATTGTCCGGCAAGCTCGCGGACGCGGCCGACAAGACGGGAAGCATTCCGGGCGGAGACGCCGCGGCGGACGTATTCGCGAGCCCGGTGAAGCTGGACGTCGTCGACGACGGCGGCGTCGCCAACTACGGCACGGGCTTGGCGCCGTATTTCATCTCCATGGGCTTGTTCGTGGGCGCGCTGTTGCTTACCGTCGTGTACTCCACGAGGGAACCGGCGGCGACGCCGAAGAGCGGCTGGAGCTGGTTCGCGGGCAAGCTGCTGACGATGGTGACGGTCGGCACGATTCAAGCCGTCATCGCGGATACGATCCTGCTGCTCGGCATCGGACTCGAAGTCCGAAGCGTGCCTCTGCTGTTCATGTTCAGCGTGCTGACGAGCATAACGTTCATGGCGATCATTCAGTTCCTCTCCGCGTCGATGCAGAATCCGGGCCGGTTCCTCGCGATCATCCTGCTGATCTTCCAGCTGACGAGCTCCGGGGGGACGTTCCCGCTGGAATTGACGCCGGAATGGCTGCAGAACATAAGCGCTTGGCTGCCGATGACCCATACGATCGACGGATTCCGGGCGATCATCTCCAGCGGCCGCTACTCGGACATGTGGTCGGACGCGGGCATGCTGCTTATCTACATCGCGGCGTTCGCGCTGTTGTCCGTCGCGTTCTACGTCCTCTCCTACCGGAGGACGTTCGGGAAATCGGGCGGCATTAAGGCGTCCGCCGAAGCGACTGCGTAACGAAAAAGAGGTTGAACCGGGAGGGACTTGGAAGTCCTCGGTTCACCCTCTTTTTTTGGCTGTGTTCCACTCTGTTGTGGCTTAATGACAGACAAATGAACTGTAAAACATGCAGTTATTTCGGCTAAAAATCAGATATCTGGTGAAATAGATGTAATACATACATTAAATTCACCAGATTCATCCTGCATCAGTTGAAATCCGCAAAATGAAGTGCACCTTTTGCATATAATTCATGCAAAGGCCTTACCACGTATCTTTTTTCATGCACATTTTACAGTTAAATATTCCAACTAAGTTGTAAGCAACATTCACGCTGAACTCAGCCTCTTTTTTTTGCTTTCGCGCGCAGTGATCGGCGTCAGATCGTCCACTGGCCGTGGACGACGGCGACGAGGCTCCAATCGTCTCCCGCGGGCACGAACGCGAGGAGCAGGCTTTGCCAGTCCATGCCTTCGGCGGCGACGTCCGTGCCCGGGTAGTAGAACTCGACGTAGGATGCGTTCGGGTAGACGTCCATTACGTTGAACGTCGTGTTGCCGGTGCCGAGCGACTTGCCGACGTTGACGTCGGGGGCGTCCGCGTAATCTTTGTTGTAGACGAACTTCTCGTAGTAATCCCGGAACGAGAGCTCGATCGGATCGCCGCTGCCGTCCGCCGTCCCCCAGACCCGCTTCTTCGAGTCCTTGAAGCCGGGGAGCTGATCCGGCTTGAACGAGAGATCGGTATCGGAGAGATGGACGGAAGGCGAGAACCGCAGTCCGAGATCCGGATCGATGTAATCCTGAAGAGAGCTTATGTCTCTTTCCCGCAGCAGGCCGGCGATATCCTTCGCCTTGTCGACGAGAGCAGCTTGCGCCGTCACGGGCTGAGAGGGGCTCGGAGAAGCGGAAGCCGACGGAGACGGCTCCTCGCTAGCGGCGTTCGTAGGTTCAATCCCGAAGGATGCAACGGCGGACGGGGTAGCGAGAGGGGCATCGGTTGCCCCTTTATTATTGGATCCGGCTCCGCAGCCGGCCAACAATAGCGTAAGAAGAGCCGCGGCCAATAGCGGAACCATTCTTCGCATCGTAAATTCCTCCTTGCGGTCAAGTACAACGTTAGACGCAGAACATGCCGAGATGTTCCGGTGGAAAATGCTGTGTATCGACTTTTTTACGGGGTAGCGAGGTCGCGCGTCATTTTTTCGTAAGAAAGATTTAAGGATTCGTTCCGAATTCGGTTAGTCGGACGTGAGGATCGGCGGTTATCTTGAAGTCGAGTCAATAATCGAATGGAGGATTCCCCTATGAGAAAGAGCAAATTTATGGCGGCCGCAACGGTGCTAGCTTTAATCGCATTTCTGGCGCTTGCCGGATGCGGAAAAAACAATGATATGAACAAAGACGGCAATGGAGGCATGAGTCCGGGGGCTGAATCGCCCGCGGCATCCGCGATGAAGGACGACATGATGAAGGATGATGGCATGAAGAATGACGACATGGAGAAGGACGAAATGGAGAAGGACGATATGAAGAAGGATGACGACATGATGAAGGATGACGACATGATGAAGGATGACGACATGATGAAGGACGACATGAAGAAGGATGATGGCATGATGAAGGATGATGGCATGAAGAAGGACGGCGAGATGTAGGCGCGCTAGGGGGAGGGGGGGCGACTCGGCTCTCGAGTCGTTCGCCCTGTGATATAATATAGCCAAAAGGAGGCGAGGCGCGATGCCTGGCGCAACGGTGCTTGTCGCGGACGACGAAACGGAAATCACGGACGTGTGCAGGCGATATTTGGAGCGCGAAGGGTATCGCGTTCTCGTTGCCCATAACGGCAACGACGCTTTCGCCATGTGGGAAGCCTCGGATCCGGATTTGGTCGTTCTCGACTTGATGATGCCCGGCAAGTCCGGATGGGACGTGTGTTCGGCGATTCGCGACCGCGGGGACGTTCCCATTGTCCTGTTAACGGCGCGAGGCGAAGAAAGCGACCGCTTGCTGGGATTGACGATCGGCGCGGACGATTACGTCACGAAGCCGTTCAGTCCTCGCGAGCTCGTGCTGCGCGTTCGGAATTTGCTTCGCCGCGTTTCGAGGCCGTCGAAGCCGGACGCGCGGGGCGATCGGGCGGAAGGCGAAGGCGAGACGGGATTTCGCCGGGACCTGCACGCCGAATCGATTTCCTTGTACCCGTCCCAACGGCGCGCGACTCTTCGGGGGCGGGACATCGATCTGACGGTCAAGGAGTTCGACCTTCTTCTTTGGCTGATGAGGCATCCGGGACAAGTGTTTTCAAGAGCGCAATTGCTTGAACGGGTATGGGAGACGGAGTTCGAAGGCGACACGACGACCGTTACCGTTCATATCCGGCGTTTGAGGGAGAAAATCGAGGACTCGCCGTCGTCGCCCATGCATATCCGGACCGTCTGGGGCATCGGCTACAAGTTCGAAGGAAAGGTTGCGCCATGAACCGTTATCCGGTGAAGCTGCGCGTCTACTTGCTCACGGTGAACGCGATCGGAATCGCGGCGATTCTCGGGCTATTGTTCTTTTGTTATAGCCGGATGATCTTGGACGAATCGACCTTCGCCTGGCTCGTCGGCGCGACTTTAACGGCGGGCATCGTCTCGTTCGTCCTGAATGTCGTGCTCGTCAGGCCATTGGAGCAATCCGTCGCTCGCATCGGCGAAGCATCGGCCCAAATCGCTTCGGGCTCGTTCGGAACGGAGGTACCTCTCGTCGGTCCGACGGAACTACGCTCGCTCGCCGAACGGTTCAACGCCATGAGCCGGCAGTTGAAAGACAGCTTCGACAAGCTGCGGCTAGCGGAGAAGTCGAGGCGGGAGCTCGTGGCGAACGTCGCGCACGATCTAAGAACCCCTCTCGCGCTTCTTCAGTCCCATGCCGAAGCGTTGCAGGACGGCGTCGTTCAGGACCCCGAGACGGTAGGGCGCTATCTGGAGACGCTGCGCCTCGAGTCCATTCGCCTCGGTTCTCTCGTGCAGGAGCTGTTCGACCTGTCCCGCATCGATTCGGGGGAGGAACCGTACGAGCCGAAAAAGGTGGCGCTGGAGGACGTCTTCGTGCAGACGTTAAACGCGTACGCTCCGAAGTTGGAGGAGAAGAAATTGCAAGTCGTCGTGCGGCTGCCCGAGCCTTCGCCCATCGCCATGGCGATGGAACAGGGCATGAGGAGAATCGTCGGCAACTTGCTCGACAACGCCGTCCGGCATTCTCCGATAGGGGCGACGCTGACGTTGTCGGCGATGCCCGGAGATGAGGGGGAGCTGGTCGTCGCCGTACGGGATGAAGGCGACGGCATCGCCCCTGACGAGCTAGAGCTCGTGTTCGAGCGTTTCTACCGATCGGATCGCAGCCGGACGAGGGACGGAAGCGGCGCGGGGCTCGGGCTTGCGATCGCCAAGTCGCTCGCCGAAAGGATGGGCGGGAAGATCGGGGCGGCGTCCGCGCCCGGGCATGGAAGCGAATTTTGGTTTACCGTTCCGATGGCGGAACGGATCTCGGCGAAGGGGGCGGGCGCATGAGCGGACGTAAACCGGGCTTCGGCAAACAGTTGGCGGAGTTGCACCGTTGGAACGGATGGATCGTGCTATTGCTTGCGGTTACGGGATTATTGCTTGCTTGGGAAGAGGTGCGGGGCTGGCTGAACGGTTATTTCCGCAATCCGGTCAAACAGCTGCACATCGTGCTTGGCGTCATGTCCGGGATCTTGATCGCGCTCTACATCCCTCTCGTCCGAAAGCACTTGAAACAAATTCGCAGTCGGCCGAGGCAGAAGGGGAACCTCGGCGTCGTCATGGTCTTCTTGATCGGCTGGCTCCTGTCGGGCATCGTGTTATGGCAAATCCGGCGCTTTCCTCCGGGCTGGGCGAACGGGGCGCTCGTCGCGCACGATCTGCTCACTTATATCGGCGTTCCATATATCGTCTATCATTCGGTGACCCGGCTGAAATGGATGAAGCAACCGCATCGCAAGGCGATCCGAACGGCCGACGAAGAGGAAACGGCCGGTACCTCCGCGGCTCCTTCGCCGTACGCCGAACCGACGCCGTTACTGAACCGCAGGCAATTCCTGAAGGTATCGCTCGGAGCGGGGCTCGCGATCGCCGTCGCTCCATCTTTCTTCCGCTGGTTTTCGTCGATCGGGGGAACCGGCTTGTCGGACGTGCCTGGCGGAATGAAGGAAGTGTCGGAGGAGACGAACCGGATGCTGCCGAATCCGACGCCGTTGCCGGACTCGGTTAACGTCGTGGGCGGCGGAGCCAAAGGGCATTTTCGCGTGTACACGGTCACTCCGCTGCCTTCGTTCGAATCGGCGACTTGGCGATTCGGGATCGACGGGCTGGTGGATCGGCCCGGGACGTGGAACTGGGAACAATTCCTGCAGCTTAAGCGCACCGTTCAGGTGAGCGATTTTCACTGCGTGACCGGCTGGTCCGTCTATAACAATACTTGGGAAGGCATTCCGTTATCGGCTCTTCTGAAGTCGGCGGGGGTCAAACCGAACGCGACCTATGTGAAATTGTACTCCGGCGACGGGACGTACACCGATACGCTGACGATCGAACAAGCGAATATGGACGACGTCATGGTGGCTGTGCTTCACGACGGCAAGCCGATCCATCGCGATTACGGCGGACCGGCCAGGTTGATCGTGCCGAAGATGTATGCGTACAAATCGGTCAAGTGGCTGAACCGGATCGAACTGATCGACAAGGAGCATACCGGTTACTGGGAAGCGCGAGGATACGATACGGACGCGTGGGTTTAAGTGGGATCGGAGATTCGGCGAGGGGCGTTCGGCTTTCCCCGGCGGCCGGAAGGGTCGGGGAATAGGATGGTCGGACTTGCGGATGATCGGTTTGTCGGTGGATCGGTGGATCGGTTGGTCGGTGGATCGGTGGATCGGTCGGGAGTCGGGCGGCAAGAGGTGTCGGCTTTCGGCCGCGGCCGTTTTTATTCGGATGCAGTAAGCAAACGGCAAATATGCAGGTTGATAGGGCTTATTCTGCAGAAGTTCGCTGACAAACTGCAAATGTGCAGTTTGATAGGGCTCATTCTGCAGAAGTTCGCTGACAACCTGCAAATATGCAGTTTGTATATTGCTTTTCGTCTGAATTGATCCATATCGGCTCAACAAACTGTAGCTGGTGCAGGTCGTTGGGTCGTTTTGACGTTTCTGTGGGAATCAACCTGCACTATTGCAGTTTGTTGCGTCAGGGGAGAGAATACAGGCCCAGAGTAATCCCGGGTTTCTCGGTAAATTGGACGAAGGCGGCACATGCGTGCCGCCTTCGTTTGGGCTACCGGGTGACTGCCATGGAAGCCGCAACGCCGTTGTTCGCCAAGCCGCCGTACGCCGCGACGCCGTTGCCGGCGACTAGTCCGTCTTTTTGGACTTCCGAGGAACCGGCGCCACGGACTTCGTGTTCTCGAGGGTGTCGTTAACGAAAGCCATGTCTTGGTTTCTCGCCTTCATGCTCGTCGTTCCTTTGTAATTGCCTTTGTGAGACTTGTTTTCCATCGGAAAGCCCTCCTAAGTGAAGCATTGGCTTGCGTGGTCATTGTGCGCAATCCCGCTTCGCGTTATCCGGCAGGCGTAAGACGTATCGGTCTCGCCCCTTCGGACCCAGCCCCCCGGGGGCCGGTGTGGACGTTGCCCCTTAGTTCCGTTATAATGGCGTGAGAATTGAACAGCTTGACGGTCGGTCGCCGCGTGTCGGAGACGACGGCCGCAAGGAGTCAGGAGCGTAGAAGAAATGGCATTGTCTTGCGGAATCGTCGGCCTTCCCAACGTGGGCAAGTCGACCTTGTTTAACGCAATTACCCAAGCGGGCGCGGAGTCCGCGAATTATCCGTTCTGTACGATCGACCCGAACGTCGGCGTCGTCGAAGTGCCGGACGAGCGGCTGCAGAAGCTGGTGGAAATCGTCACCCCTAACCGGATCGTTCCGACGGCATTCGAATTCGTCGATATCGCGGGTCTCGTGAAGGGCGCAAGCCGCGGCGAAGGCTTGGGCAACAAGTTTCTCGCCAACATCCGCGAAGTGGACGCGATCGTTCACGTCGTGCGCTGCTTCCAGGACGAGAACATCACGCACGTGGCGGGCAAGATCGATCCGATTAACGATATCGAGGTCATTAACCTCGAGCTGATTCTGACCGACATCGATTCCGTCGAGAAACGGATCGAACGTTCGAAGAAGGGCTTGAAGGGCGGCGACAAGAAGGTCGCCGAGGAATTGGAAGTGCTGCAACGCGTTCACGAAGCGCTGACGGCGGAGAAGCCGGCGCGCAGCGTCGAGCTGTCCGCGGAAGAGAAGCTGATCGTTCGCGACCTGCACCTGCTCACGATGAAGCCCGTTCTGTACGCGGCCAACGTCAGCGAGTCCGAAGCGGCGAACGCCGACGGCAATCCTTACGTGCAGAAGGTGCGCGAGTTCGCGGCCGCGGAAGGCTCCGTCGTCGTGCACATCAGCGCGAAAGTGGAATCCGAGATCGCGGAGCTCGAGGGCGAAGACAAGGAGATGTTCTTCGAGGAGCTCGGCTTGACCGAATCCGGCCTGGATCGCCTCATTCGCGCCTCTTACAGCCTGCTCGGCTTGTACACCTATTTCACGGCGGGCGTGCAGGAAGTCCGGGCGTGGACGATTCGCAAAGGCATGAAAGCCCCGCAAGCGGCGGGCGTCATCCACAGCGATTTCGAACGGGGCTTCATTCGCGCCGAAGTCGTGTCCTACGAGGATCTGACGACGAGCGGCTCGATGAAAGCGGCCAAAGAAAAGGGGCTTACCCGCCTCGAAGGCAAAGAGTACGTCGTCGCGGACGGCGACGTCATGCATTTCTTGTTTAACGTATAATTCGGACGGGACGGCGCTTGCGCCGAGCCGGTGAGGAATCGATTGAAGCAGCCCGCGAGGGTTTGCTTTTTTTCGTTTATGGCTATTCGCGGCTGCAAGAATGTGCTATAGTATGTCCAATTTATTCCTATATTGACGATCATTCGGATGGGTGGCGCGTCGCTTGAGAGCTTACGGGTACTTGGTCAAGATGAGGATTCTGACGGCGCTCGCCTATCGGTTCGAAGTATGGATCGGCATGATCGGCGACATTATCATGCTGGCCGCTTCCGTCTACATTTGGAAAGCCGCTTACGGCGGCGGGGCGGTCGGAGCGGGCGCTTCGCAAATCGGCCTTCAGAGCATGGTGACTTATACGGTCGTTTCGGTGCTGCTGGCGGCCGTCTTCCAGACGGGCGTGCAGAACACGATTTACTCCCAAGTCAGGGAGGGGAACATCGCGCTCGACTTGATGCGGCCGCTTCCTCTTCTCGGCATTTATTTGTCCGACGACTTGGGCGGCATGGCGAGCGCGCTCGTCAACAAAGCGATTCCGCTCGTCATCGCGGCGGCGCTGCTGTTCGGTTTTCCAATGCCCGCAAGCGCGGGGGCTTTCGCCGTGTTCCTGGCGAGTTGCCTGTTCAGCTTCGCGATTCTGTGGCTGATGAGCGCGCTAGTGGGTCTGGTCGCGTTCTGGGTCGTGGAGCTCGGCAATCTCGGCATGATGAAGGACGCGACGGTGCGGATCTTGTCGGGAAGTCTCGTGCCGTTGTGGTTTTTCCCCGAGGCGGTGCAGAAGGTATCCGCGTGGCTTCCGTTCCAGTACACGTATCAGACGCCGATCGGCATCTATATCGGAGAGATTCCGCTCGGGAAAGCATTGCAAGAGATCGCCGTTCAAGGCGTATGGGTTGTCGTGTTTATGCTGCTGCTGGCGCACGTCTGGAAACGCGCCAGGGGCAAAGTGATGGTGCAGGGGGGTTAAGTCGTGGCAAGCGTCTTTAACGGAATCCGTCATTACGCGATCGTGTTCGGCTATTACGCCAAGCTGGCGATCCAGCGCCAGTTGGAGTATCCGCTGTTCCTCGTCAGTTGGTTGCTGGTTATTCCGACGCAATATTTCGCGGGCATCTGGATGCTCCGGATCATCGTGGACCGGTTCCAGCCGCTGAACGGATGGGGCTTCGAGGACTTGGCTTTCCTGTACGGGCTCGGACTGCTGAGCCACGGGCTCGTCGTCGTCCTGTTCATTCCGACCTGGGGGACCGAATTCGCGGTTCTCAGAGGCGAGTTCGACAGGCTGCTGCTTCGGCCGATGAACGTCTTCTTCCAATTCGTGACGGGCTATTTCAATTTTATCGGACTCGTCGATTTGATTCCCGGTACCGTTATTTTTATCGCCGCCGCCCGGATGGTCGATTTCGATTGGAGCTTCGTCAACCTGGCGAAGCTGGCGCTCGTGGTCGCGGGCGGGACGTTGATCCGGGCGAGCCTGTATACGATCATCGGAGCGGTCGCCTTCTGGACGAAAAGAAGCCGGAACCTGATCAACATGACGGTGGCCACGATGGAGAGGACGACGATGTATCCGCTGACGCTTTATCCGCAAGCCGTGCAAGCGATTCTGACGTTCCTGCTGCCGATCGGCTTCGTCAGCTTCTATCCCGCGGAACAGTTTCTCGGCAAGACGAAATCGCTCGAGCTGCCGCTTGGGCTGGCGTTATGGACGCCGCTCGTCGGCTTGATCGGGTTCGCGGTCGCTTACGCGGTGTTTCGCCAAGGCTTGAGAAAATACGAAAGCGCCGGCTCGTAAAGGGGGAAATCCGATGCCGATCATCGAAGTGAAAGATTTGGTGAAAGAGTTCGTCGTCGTTCGCAAGAAAACGGGATTAAGCGGCGCTTTGAAAAGCTTGTTCAAGCCCGAGAAGTCGATCGTTCGGGGCGTGGACGGACTGAGCTTCGACATCGAACAGGGAGACATCGTCGGCTATATCGGGCCTAACGGCGCCGGAAAGAGCACGACGATCAAGATGCTGACCGGCATTCTGCACCCGACGGAAGGGGATATCCGCGTATGCGGCCTGTCTCCGCAGAAGGATCGCAAAGCCGTCGTTCGCCAGCTCGGCGTCGTGTTCGGGCAACGAACGCAGTTGTACTGGGATCTGCGCTTAGGGGAAACGTTCGAGCTGCTCAAGAGAATCTACCGCATCGATTCCAAACGATTCGCGGATACGATGGACGTGCTGCACGAGGTGCTCCGAATCCGCGATTTCATCGATACGCCGGTTCGCCAGCTGTCGCTCGGTCAACGGATGAGGGGCGACTTGGCCGCGGCGATGATTCACGAGCCGAACGTGCTGTTCCTGGACGAGCCGACGATCGGATTGGACGCGGAAGCGAAACACGCGGTTCGCCAATTCATTCTGACGATGAACCGGGAGAGGCGAATGACCGTCGTGCTGACGACGCACGACTTGGACGACGTCGAGCTTCTGTGCTCGCGACTTCTCGTCGTCAATCACGGCAAGCTCGTCGAAGACGGACCCCTCGACGCGATCGTGGGGAAGCTCGCGCCGCACCGTTTGCTCATGATCGAGCTAGACCGGGAGGCGGAGTTGCCGGAACACGGCCGGGCAAGCCTCGTTCGGCAAGAGGGCTTGAAGGTGTGGTATCGCTTCGACAAGTCGGCGATTACGGCGTCGGAGCTCATCGCGGATTTGTCGGCTCGGCTGCCGATCCGCGATCTGAGCGTGCAAGAGCCGGACATCGAGGACGCGATCCGGCAAGTGTACCGGACGACGGGTTAGATCGGTCGGCGTAGGATTCCCGGTGGACGCGAGTCGGTTAGTCGAAGGCATTCGCGGAGTGGGGAAATGGGCGGCGCAACGGGAGGAGATTCCGTCGCGTCGCTTTTTTGCGCGGAAGTCGGGAAAAATAGGGCGTGCCGGAAACCTTTTGCCTCGCGGGCGCGTCAGTGACTTTGACAGGAAGCTTATTCCTGCCAATATGAACAACTTGGGAAGGAGATTATTACGTATGAAGCCAAACAAAAAACTATTGATCGTCATGACCGCTGCCGGGGTGTTCGGAGCGACCGCCGTTGCGGGCGCGAGCGGGCTCGTCAGCAAGGTGACGGGAGCTTTGCATAAGGAGATCGCCGTCACGGTGAACGGGGGAGACACGTCGTTGCATCCGGTCTATATCGACGGCAAGGCCTACTTGCCGGCCCGCGCTCTCGCGACCGAGATGGGTTACGAGGTGAGCTGGAACCAAGGAGGCAACGCCATCGAAATCAACCAAAAAGCCGAAGAGGAGAAATACATGACGGGCATGGGCGTCATCGTGGACGTACAGCCGGCGGATAACGGCCAATACCGCATCGAATTGCTCGGCAGAGGCGGGTTCAGCTGGGTCATTCTATTCGCCGATAAGGATACGATTTTGACCGGCAGCGACGGAGCCGCTTTCGCCGCCAAAGACTTGAAGCCCGGCATGCGGGTCGTCGCGGAATTCGGACCGGTCATGACGATGAGCTTCCCCGGCCAATCGCACGCCCGCAAAATCAGCGTCGTCGGAGAAAGCCTCGTGAAAGAGGACGTCATTCAGTCCGTCGAGAAAACCGACGACGGCTGGCAAGTGAAGTTCGGCGAGACGAAGGACGGCAAAGCCGTGACGACGCTTGTCGTGAACGCGGGCAAGGAGACGGGCGTGCTGACATCGCAAGGCGAACCGGTCGAATTCGCGAGCCTCAAAGCCGGGGATAAAGTGCGAGCTTACTACGGCCCGATCATGACGAAGAGCCTGCCGCCGCAAAGCCCGCTGCACTATCTCGTCGTGCTCCCGGCCGCTCCGTCGGGCAAGATCGACGCGGCGACCGCGCAGCAATACCGCGAGCTCGCGTGGAGCAAGCTGTCGGAAGATCAGAAGAAACACGCGACGACGAAGTCCGACGAGGCGGTCGTTCAAGTCGTGAACGCGAACGACGGCGCGATCATGGCCGCCGAAGGCGCCCAGAAGAAGCTGGAAGCTCTTCGCGCGGGGAACGCGGTTCTGTTCTCGGTTACGTACAACACCGACCAAGACGAGTTGATCGGACCGTTGACGGTCGTCCTCGATCCGACTTCGAAAGAAATCGTCGGTTACTTCGCCAGAAGGTAAGCGGTCTTGAAGAGACGCGCTCCGGATTCGTCCGGGGCGCGTTTTTTGTGCGCTTGGCAGCGCAACGATTAAGGAGTGAAAGTCTCCAGCATACCGCGAGGTGGCGGAAGTGCATAGCTGACAGGCAGTGCGTAGTCCGCGAGGATGCGTGCGGAGGGCTTGAAGGCAAACCCCGGAACAGGCGGCTGAAACCAAGTTGGCTGACGAGATCGGATAACCCTGCAAAAGAAGGGAACGTCCAATACCACCGATGATCTCGGAAGTTAAGAGGACTGGATTCGGGGGAAAGTCGTTGACGTGACCCAAGGAGCGCTCATCGTTCCCGCGAAAGTGGTAAGCCGCGAACAAAGCCGTGACGGCTAAGGAGAGGTAATGGATGGTGAGAAGTCAGACGAAGGGATAGTAGTGAAAAAG
>NZ_JBHSMH010000056.1:0-501 GCF_042655365.1 Cohnella suwonensis
TGCGCGCCTAGCCAAGTTAGGCACAACTAGCCGGTGAAAGTCCGGTCGAGGTAAGAGCCAAGTCGCCTCGTAGCTGACGGGCAGCTGGTGGAGAGATCCTAAGGCTGAAGCCCCGTGACAAAGCAACTCGCTTTGAGTTGCAAGCAAACCAGCAGGCCGTAACATGAAGTGAATCCTGCCGCATCGTCAAAAATCACCTGCAAAGGACAAGAGAGAGCCGAGCCCCGAGTCGTTGGGCGAAGGTCATGGAACGCGTGAAGCCCTTGGAAACGCAGCGCGGAAGAACTCTCCGGTGTAGAGGGATCGGCATGTTGAGAAAGTTGTGACTGAAACTAGGGAAACCCTACCTCGCACGGCGAATGCCGTAAAGAGCAAACCTATAAGCCCAAAAGGTGAAGTGGCGAACTGCGGGAAGGGAGGCGGAGGGGGTCGTAGTACCTGTGAAGTGAGGACAACACAACCTCATGGAGGGAAGGGCGGCGAAAGCCAATACCCTGCTTT
>NZ_JBHSMH010000057.1:0-1837 GCF_042655365.1 Cohnella suwonensis
CAGCAAGGAAGCATAATCAGCCGGACACATCCGCACCACCTAACCGCATCGCGGCCGCCCTTCGGGCTTAAGGTGGTGGGACGTCGTGAACACATGAACGATATACGAAATTGGACTCGAAGCTACTGCGAATTAAAGCAACTGTATGCGTACAATCGAGATTGCCATCTGGTTTCAGAGAAGTGACATGTAGTATTTCAGGTTTCGAGGGACTTAGTTACAGCGTGCATGGCAATTAAGATCATAATCGGTTAATGAGTTGAATGGGTTTAAGGAACGAATTCATATTTTGAAATTTAGAGGCACCTAACATTACATAGGTTAAGAGCTGCTGGGGCAAAGGTGCCTGAAAGTGGAAAGTCAAAAGCAAGAAGTGCTTAATGGGAAGGTCAAGTACGAACGATTTTGAAAACTTGAAGGCACCTGATATTACATAGGTTAAGAGCAGCTGGGGCAAAGGTGCCTGAAAGTAGAAGGTCAAAATCGAATTATTTTAATAGTTAGAGGCTTGAAGGCAAGGGATTTGATTAGTTTATGAGGGCTGAGCCAGGAAGTAGTAATTGTCGGTGTCTAGAGAACAGCGAGATTGGCAATGAAGCAGGAACATGAGGATTAACGAAGAAGTAGTCAAGATGAGATGGCAAGAGTTATTGCGGCGTTCTGAGATACAGCGAAATAGTCTAACGATTTTAAGGGCATATTCGAGCTCGGAAGCTAGTCTGAAGTGGTGCACCTTACGAGGAATAGTCCAACATCGTATAACACCATGTTCACGCATCGGCGGACGAGCCGCCTCGGTCCGGCAGAAGTAGGGAAGCGGATTCGACTGGAGTAGCTCAGCAACTGTAAGTAATTCAGCCGGACACATCCGCACCACCTAACCGCATCGCGGCCGCCCTTCGGGCTTAAGGTGGTGGGACGTCGTGAACACATGAACGTTATATGAAAGCCCCGAAGAGCTTTAAATCAAATAATTCATTAAGACTTATACACCTATAGAACTGAGGACGACATGATGAATGTAGTGCTTATCGGTATGCCGACAGCAGGGAAAAGTACAGTCGGCGTTATTTTAGCAAAAGTGATGGGTTATGATTTTGTAGACAGTGACCTTTTAATTCAAAATCAAGAAAATCGACTTTTGAAAGATATTATTTCACAGGATGGAATCAACAGCTTTATTTCAATTGAGAACCAAGTGAATGCATCTTTACAAGTCGAACACTCCATAATAGCTACCGGAGGAAGTGTGGTTTATGGTGTTGAGGCGATGGCACATCTTAAAGAAATTGGAACAGTGATCTATCTCAAATTAAGCTATGAAACGATACAAAAACGTCTGGGAAATGCAAAACAAAGAGGTGTAGTCTTAAGGGAGGACCAAACTTTACTTCAGTTATATCAGGAAAGATGTCCTTTGTATGAATCTTATGCTGATATAATTATTGATGCTGAAAATCTTGGAATCGAAGAATTGGTAGTGAAAATAATGAATCAGATACCCTGATAAAAATTTAATTTATTATTTGAGGGTAATGCGTTGTAGCCGGGGCCTTCATATAACACCATGTTCACGCTTCGGGCCATTCGGCCCTCGGTCCGGCAGGAGTAGGGAAGCGTATTCGACTGGAGTAATTCAGTAGCAGGGAAGCGTAATCAGCCGGACACATCCGCACCACCTAACCGCATCGCGGCCGCCCTTCGGGCTTAAGGTGGTGGGACGTCGTGAACACATTTACGTTAGATGAAACGTGCCTAATGCAGATTTTGAAGTTTGATTCGGAGGAGATTATGAAATCATTAATTAGATACTGTTTTTGGATTTTACTAATCGTAT
>NZ_JBHSMH010000058.1:0-14262 GCF_042655365.1 Cohnella suwonensis
AAAAGGCGACTTTTCATCCAATAAATGGGATGAAAAGTCGTCTTTTCGTTTAATCATTATTTCTTACTTCGAAAAATCGTAAGTTCTTCAGTGGCCTCGATATTACCCGCTAGGGCTTCTTTTTTGGTTCCGCGATGCCGGAGGTTCCGAAGCGGAATGCACGGCGTTAACCCGATCGCTCGAACCGGTACTCCGAGCCGGCTAAATTCAATCGATCCCCTTCCCGAAGGGGGTACCATTCATAGGGCGCCATCGGCTTATCGTTCAGCTTGCTTCCGTTTCTGGAACCGAGATCCTTCGCCTTCCACGTGTTCTCCTCGCGGACGAGTTCGACGTGGGCGCGCGACACTCCTTTCGTCTCGTCGACGTGTTGCGCCGCTTCCGCCGATCTTCCGATGACGACTGACGCTCCGCCTAGCGGAACGCGGCGAACCGTCTCCGACGATTGCCAGATCAGGCAATACGTTTCTCCCGGATCCGTCGGACGTTCATCTTGAAGGAGCATCGTGCGCGACTCCCGACCGGGCAGCCATGTCGTCGCCGGCGGTTCGGAGCGTTCCCGGTCTTGCCTCCTTGCCGGATCATCGTTAGCCATGAGGCGCGCAGATTCTGCCGGACTTCCCCGTTCCCGCTCGTCCCGAAAGCTTGGAAATCTGGAATCGAATGCGGAATCGCCGAAGATCGGCCGTTCGTCGGCTTCTTCCTCGTAAAATCCCTGCCGCGAATCCATTTCGTTCTTGGAACGCGCATAAGGATCATCATCCTTTGTCCGTCCCCCTCTACTTTCCGAACTTGCGGAACTTGCGGAACGCGCGCCGTTCCATAAATACGCCACGACGGCAATGACGGCTAACGTCAATCCGGCGCAAACGATGAGTCTGGCGTCCGATCCGCCGCCATAAGCGAATCTCCATAAACATGCGATGAATACGGCCGCCGAACAGCCGATCAACGTCTGCCATCTGCCCAAGTCGATTCTAGTTGCCGGTCCTCGGTCGCCGAGCTCCGCTAATGCGTTGCCGTCCGAGACCTCAGCGTGATGCCCCCAAGGAGAATCTCCGTGATTGCCCCATAGCTCGGATTCCGGATGCAGCGCGTCCGAATCGGGCTGCAGCAAATCCCACGACCGGGACTTGCCATCCGCCAAAGCCGAATTTCCCTTGCGGTTATCAGATCCTTCTTCCGTTCTGATCTCCTTGTACGGCAGCTCCCCTTTCCGTTCGTCGAAACGGAAGGACGAAAGATCTGCCGCATTCCCGCCTCCTCCTCCGGCTAAATAATCCCTCGCGTAACGGCATAACGCGATCGGAACGAACCCCGGGCTACATACGAGCCGAAGGAGCGATTGCATCGCGCGGCCGTCGGGTTCCTCGACTCTCATCACCCATCGGATGATGAGCCTTTCCATGTCGTCGGCGCGAAACAGAGTAGGCATATCGATCGGTAAGTAAATGAATTTAAGGTCTGACCAGCTCTCTCCGACGAACATGTACTCGTCGAGCAACCGGATTCTATCCGCGTCCAACATGTAGTGCCTGCAGCTTTCCAACGTCTCGCCCAGCGCGCAAAGCGCCCCCATCAGCTCCTCCATCGTCCAACGAGAGGTCCGGAGCGCTTCGGAAAGCATTCGGTTGCCCCCCAAGCCGTAGCGGAGCGATAGATTGCCGTCCTGTTCGATCGTTTCGAGCTGCAGCAATCCCGGTATCTCGCATCTTTTCATCATCTGTAATTGCACATCGTTCATCTCTTCTCGGGCAAACGGAGGGTCGCGCTCCACGATCATATAATGCCCCCTGTTTTGCTCGAACCTGGCGGTAAGCTTGCTCATGCGCGTGCTATCCCTCCCCTAGCAAGATAAAGAAGCCCGGAGCGACGGCGAGCATGAAGGGAAAATGAACGCCTCTGCCGCCCTCCGCGGGATGTTTCCCCCAAGGCCATTTCCACTTCGAAGCCCTGCCCCGGATGACCGGAAGGCGAAGAACCAGCAGCAGGCAGGCGAAAGCGCCCGCGATCCAGATCGACAACACGAGTAGCTTCAACGTCGCCGCCGGTCCCGCCCAAGTCCCGTAAGCACCGAACCACTTTACGTCGCCGCCCCCAATGCCTCCGAACCGATTCATCGCGTATAGCGGCAGGAATCCCGCAGCCGCGCCCCATGCGGACAGTGCCAGCCCGTCTGCGCCGTGGAAAATCCATTGGGATGCGAACCCGCACGTCGCGAACGCGATCGTGAGCGCGTTCGGTATTCTCAGCTTGCGCACATCCGTCCAGCAAGCAGCGGCAAGCAGCGCTCCCGTGCCCGCGAGGGACCAATCGACCATCAAGTTCCCCCCTCTCGCTACTGCGTCTTCTTCCCCGCGACTTCGAAGGCATGCTCCCAACCGACGCCTGAGCCGTTCGTTACTTTTAGGCTCCACGTGCCCGGCGTCGTGTTGCCGGATACGTGCCAAGTCCATGCGACTTGGCCGGATTCGTCCGCCGTCGCGCTACCCAAGTGCTTCGCCTGGCTTAATCCGCTTTTGTACAAAATCGACAGATCGACCGTCATGCCCGGCTTCGTCCGAATGACTAGCGTCGCTTTGCGTCCAAGCTGTACGGGATTCGGATTTAAAGAGACGAAGGCGACTTCGAATGCCTCCTCCTCCCCCTCTTTCGCAATGCGCGACTTCGAAGGACTGCCGCCGATCCATGCTCGTTCCCGGGCGGAAGAACGGAGCTTAAGCTGCCGTCCCAGAAACGGCACTTTCATCGGCAAATCGTACTCCGCTTCGATCGTCACGTAGCCGGCGGAAGGATCCTGCTCATCCGGCAGTTCGACGTTCGTGACGCGTATTCTCGAAGGATCGATGACGTCATCGTCGACGAAAGGCTTCAGGAGCTCGCCGAATGCGATTCGGGCCGCATGCTGTTCCAGCGAGAACGACGCGTTCGACGCTTGCTCCGCCCAGTCTTTCATCGGAGAGGGAAGCCACTTCCCGTATCGGCCGATCGTCTCGCGGACGCTCATCCACTTCTCGTTCCATCGCTCGACCTTCTCGTTCAGCTCGGATTCCCTCGCCTGTCCGATCGCCATGGAAACCGGGTACCAAGCGGATGCCGCTTGCCGGGCTGTTTGGGACAGCGCGCCGTGAAGCGCCATAGAGACGATCGCCGTTTGCGCCATGAAGACGAGAAAGACGACGAACAACAAGAAGATCGGCATGACCATCGCCGTTTCAAGCGTGACGCTTCCGCGCTCCGACAAACCCGCAAAGCCACTTCTTCTATAAATAAGAGCTGTCCGCAACGTACGTCGCCTCATAACGGTTCCCCTTTATCGTCCCTCCGGCCTCTCCCTGCCGCCCGAGCTTCTTCAAGATGCCCGGATAAAACCACAATCGGAACGAGGCGGTCGCCTCTCCCCTCGTATACGTATAAGCTCCCGAGAAATCCACGCCCGACGCATGCTCCATCACGGAGATCATTCGGGAAGCCGCTCCCGAGGAGCCTCCGTGCGCCAGCAAGAACAGACGCAAATAATCGGCGTAGTAAGTATCCATCTTCGCGTATTTGGAGAGTTGTATTTTACCGCTTGCCACGAGTCGGCCCATATCGAGCGTCGCGTTGGCGATGCCGTAGACGAGCGCGGCGGCCAAGACGAGCAGCGGGTGGCCGAACGAACGGCATTCGATCAGTCCCTCCATTGTCCGGATGGCTAACCGGAGCCCGAAAACTTCGCCGTATGCCGCGGCGATATTGCCGGACGGATTAGGAAGACCATAGAGGATATACTCCGCTTCCTGAAGATGAAGATCGAGCGAGGGGTTTCCTCCCTCGAGCAGTTCCTTCACAAGGGAAGGATCATAGCTGGAGAACCTCGCCATCGCGTATTCGGAGAAATAAAGCTGATCCCTCGCCCCGGCGAGCGATCCTCCCAACGCTTCGAACATCCCGTCGGAAGAACGAAGCGCTTCGTCCCTGCCTTCAGACGGATCTCTTGTTATCTTCTTGCTCGCTTTATCCTCCTCCGCCTCGTTCCATTTCAGATTGGCGCGATAGAGGCCGTCCGCCTCGGCGAATTGCGCCTTCTCTTCTTCGTTGCCGGATACGCCGGCAAGCGTGCCGATAAAGTTCGCCGCGCCCGCCCATTGCGCTTCGGCTTGCTTCTCTTGTTCCTTGCGTTCCTTGTCGTTCGAGCGGTGCGCTTCCAGTTCCGCGGTTCGTTCGTTCCATACGGCGCCTTTCGGACCGTAAGTCCGACCGTATGCGGCAATGGCGCTTTGCAGCCGTTCTTTCCCGCTTCCGAGGGCGGTTGTTAGTCCCGTTGATCCGGGAACGGCGGCCAGCAACGAAGACAACGACGACATCTCTGCCGCTAACGCGGCTCCGCTCGCCCTCTGTCCGTCCGCTTCACTCTCGAAGGTTTCGAAGAACCCGGAATCCAGCACAAGATCCTTCGCGGATTGACGAATCTGCTTCAACGTGCCGTCGTCCACCGACGTGTCGTCCGACTTTTCCTCGGCGGGAAGACTATCGGCCTGCGCGACGATCGCTTTCATCTCCTCGTTCGCTTGCCGGGCTTTCGCGAGCGAGGCGTACGCTTCTTCCCGTGAGGACTCGGCTCCGTCTCGCAACCCGCTAGATTCGCCAATGAGCGAAGAAGCCAGCTCTCTCGCTTCCGATTCGAACGCCGCGACCGCGGCTTCGTTGCGCGGCCCCTCCTTTTCGTCTTCCTCGTCTTCTTCCGACTCTCCCGATTCCTCCTTTTGTTGCTCTTCTTGCTCTTGCAATCGAAGAGCTTCGCGCCTGGCCTCGTCCTCCTTCCGTTTGCTTACGTAGTCGTCATATCCGGTGGCGATGCCGGCGACTCTCCCTTCCAAGCCTTCGGCCCGTTCGGCGACTTCATCTCCTTGCTTCCGCAACACTTCCAATGCGTCATCGAATGCTTTCTCCCGCCTATCGTACGCTTTGCGCATTCTCTCCAGCACGTCGACCGTCTTCGCCGTTTCCTTCATCGCCCCGGCTATTCCTTTGAACCTGCCGGCAATCTCGATCGAAAGATCGATGGGCGCCTTATACTTCATCTCCTCCAGCACTTGCCTGCGAAATACGCGATGATCGGATAACGGGCGGCTTTCCGTTACGCCGGCCTCTCCCCATTTCAAATCCAAATAGGGCAACGCGCCCTTTCCTTCTTCCGCGGCATTCCCTTCCAGCGTTCGCCGAAACAGATCGTCCGCCGGTTCGCCCCCGCGGACGAACATGCCGTAACGATCGAAGAGCAACGGATCGTATGCCGCCAACGCGGATCGCACGCCCGACTTGACCGACAATTCGGCTTGCTTGCGGAAAGCGGCGATGCGGGCGTAATCGATCAACAAGCCTGCCAGCAGTACGAATGCCGCCGTCGCCGCGACGAAATAGACGGTCACTGCCCCCTCTTCGTTCCGTTTCAATCTTTCGCCCTCCCTACAGCTTCTGTTTCAACGCGTCCCCGGCCTTCTCCTTATAGGTATTCGCCCCCTCCGGCGAGCTTTTCATCTTGGAAGCGTAATACCGGATCAGCTCGAACGTGCGTAAGAACTCCGCGGGCTCGACGATGAGCGCCGTTACATTCATCTCCCGCTCGCGATCACCGCGAAGCCATCGGAGCGGACCGGGCATCTCCTCTGCCGGCCGTTCGACTCGGATTTCCCTCTTCAAGGCGATATTCCGGTATCCGATTTCCCCGCCGTCCATCCATCGCCGCGAATCGGACGCCCGCTTACGCAGCTTTTCTTCCGCTCCCGAGACGGAGATTGCGTTCTCCCCCGAATCCTGTCCGATGGCGACTTCGACCGATTCGTCTCCGGAAGCCAATCCGAATAATCCCTTCACCAGCGCATCGTCGGTCAATCGCCAATACAAGCCGTCGTACCGGCCTTCTTCGAACGCCCCCGTCTTCGTCTCTTTCGCGGAATTGGACCAAGCGTAAGCGGTCCGTTCCGCCGTGATCGACATCCCGTAATAGAGCGTCGAGCGGTGAAAGACGTACAGGGCGAACAATACCGAAAGCGCGGTCATCAGGAACACCCATGGCAATACCGCGGAAGCTTCAAGCGTCACGGATCCCGCTTCGTCCGGTCCTAGTCCTTGCTTTGTCTTGCCTTTCGCGCCTGCCATGCGGCTATTCGAAAATCGATTCCGATTTACCTTCGACGGAATCCATCAGATTGCCGAGAAACTCCAGTATCCAATCCTTGAACAGAATCGCCATAATAATTAACACCGCAGCGATCAATACGAGTTCGAGCGTACCCAGTCCCTCCTCGTCTTTCCACAACTCGTCTAGCTTTAACGATTTGTTCGCCCGCTTCCATCCTCTCGCCAACATCGCCCTCATCCTTCCTCATCCTTAATGATCGATTGCGCATTACTTTACACTCTCAGTTGCACATTCCGATAACCTGCCTACATCATCAACACCGCAGGCGCGCCCACGAGCGCCATAATAATCAGGAAAATGACGGTCAGCGGAAACGCCATTCGCGAGGAAGCTTGCTCCCCAAGCGTACGGGCGATCGCTTTTCGTTTCTCCCACATTTGTCTCGTCAGCTCCTTCATCGCCGGAACGAACGCGTCCCCTCCTCTGCGGGCATTGATGATCAGCGTCGTCGCGAATAGCTTGACCTCGGGAACGGCGCATCTCCTCCCCATCTCTTCGAAAGCGATCGTCATGCTTTCCCCTCGGCCGATCGCTTCCAACGCCGACTTCGCCTCGACGTACAACGGATGCTCGCGATCGGGAGCTTGTTCCACCGCTTTTGCGAAAGCTTTCATCGCGTTTTCCCCCGCGTCGACCATGAGCAGCAGCTTGCCTAGCAAATCCGGCAACGCCAACAAGATCGACTGTCGTCTCTTCGCGACCGATCCGGACAATTCTTTCAGTCGCAGGAAAGGCATGCATCCACCGAGCGCTAACCCGACAACCAACAAATTCGGTTTGTGTCCGATCCATGCCAGCAATGCCGTACCCGCCAAAGCGAAAAAACCAATGCCTGCGCTCTCGGCCGCCCAACCGACGAGTCTTTCGTTGGAACACGAGCCTCCGTGAAGCGTGGAGAGCAACAACCTCGGCCTCTGAAGCATCGGCGATAGCTTAACCGCGACCGGTTCCCAGCGGATCAGTACAACGAACGGATCGACACGCGGATTGAACCGCTTGCCTGCCCCTCGCTTAATCGCGAGTAACGCGAGCCACCCGTAGACGAGAAGAACGATCGCGAGTGTCGTTATCGCGAGTATGGCGCTCATAATTTGATTGCCATCAATCCCACAATCCAGCGGCCACAAACGAGCAGCAACGCCAGACAAGCGGTCAACAACAGCAATCCCATCCCTTTATGGAGCGGTTCCATATAGTCCGGCGCCATCAAGCCGAGAAATCCGACGAATGCGAAAGGCATGACCATCATGATCTTGGCTTCGAACTTCTTCTGCGCGACGAGAACGGACACTTCGATCTCCACGTCCATCTTCTCCCCGATCAATTGCGACGTCCTGCGGACGACCTCCACCAGATCTCCTCCCGCTCTCTTGCCAATGACAAACACCTCCGCGAAGCTTCTCGCCTCCTCCAAGCCGGAGCGCGCGGCGAAATCGTGTAACGCAACCTCGATCGGCTCCCCGTTCTGCAAGCGGATCGAGATCGTTCTTAGCTCGGCCAATAGATCGGAACGAGAGTCTCCGAGCAACAATAGCAGTTCTTTCTCGAGCGATAGCATGGCGTTCTCGACGGATCTCCCAGCCGACAGCAACGACGAAAGAGCGTGCAACGCTTCCTTGAATTGCAGGCGGAGCTTGTCTTTCCTCTTGCCGCCTAGCGACTTGGCGTAATAACGCGGATAAAGAAAACCGAGCGGGGAGGCCAATAATCCGGCGAACGCATGGCGATAGAGCATCCATGCCGCCGCGAAGCTGAACGCGCAGCCGAGCGCTATCGCCCAGCTTTTCTCGCCGGCGTTCAGCCGGTATATTCGATAATCCTTCATGTCGTCGCCTCCTCCGACATGCCGGCATGCGCCAGCTTGCGCACGTTCCTCAGCGATTCCTTGCGCGTCAATCGCCCGGCGATTCGTCCTTCTATTAACCCTGTCTCTTCGAAATGAAATAGCGTAGCCAATTCGACCTCGCCGTCCCGCATGCCAATCACTTCGCAAATCTCGGTCACGCGCCTGGAGGAATCCCTGAATCGGCCGAGATGGACGATGACGTCGATCGCGGACGCGATCTGTTTTCTGACGACGCCGATAGGCAGATCCGCCCCGCTGAGCACCATCGTTTCCAATCGGGATAACATGTCCCGCGCGCCGTTCGAATGGCCCGTCGACAAGCTGCCTTCGTGGCCGGTGTTCATGGCCTGCAGCATGTCGAGCGCTTCGGCGCCCCTGACCTCGCCGACGATAATGCGATTCGGGCGCATCCGAAGCGATGCGCGAATGAGCTCGCGAATGCCGATCTGCCCTTTGCCTTCGCTGTTCGCGTTGCGCGTCTCGAGCGATACCAAGTTGGCCGCTCCGCGAATTTGCAGCTCCGCCGCATCCTCGATCGTAATGATTCTTTCGTCGGCGGGGAGCCACTGGGAGAGCGCGTTCAGGAACGTCGTCTTCCCCGAACCCGTGCCGCCGCTAATAAACAAGTTGTACTTCGCCTCGATCAATCGGCGAAGGAAATCGGCCGCTTCCCGGGTAATCGCCTCCCGTTCGATCAAGCGTTCCATCGTCAGCGGACGTTGAGGGAATCTCCGAATCGTGACCGTCGGCCCTTTCAATGAAATGGGGGGCAACACGACATGGACCCTGGAACCGTCCGGCAACCGGGCATCGACGATCGGGGAAGATTCGTTCACGATCCGGTTCACCCGGCCGACGATGCTCTGAATTAGATCCTCCAGCCGCTCCGCGTTATCGAAGCCGATCGGTACTCGCTGAAGCTCGCCGCCCCTTTCGATATAAATCTCGTCGTGGGCATTGATCATGATCTCGGTGATTTCCGGATCATCCAATAACGGCTGCAGGGCATCGAGACCGCGGAACGAATGAAACACTCGGGATACGGCCGCTTGGCGCTCCGCCGCGGTCATCGCCCGGGTCGCCTGCCTGCGGAACAGCTCCTGTTCGATCAGTAACCGAAGCTCGCCGTCCGTAACCGAACTGTCCCAAGACAGACGCGATCTGACTGCTTCCCGCAGTTCAGCCAGTTCCTCTCGCGCGAGCCCGCTGAACGCCGCCATGAACGACTTCCCTCCTCGTCTTCTCGTTAGCGCCCTTCCCCGAGTGCCGGACGATGCCAAGATTCTCGCACATCCGTTCGACCGCGCCGGCGAAAGCAGCGTCCGCAAGCACTCTTGCGGGTTGATCGATCGCTTTCCAGTGAGGAATATACGGCAAAGCTACCTCCGTAAGACCGCAAGGCAGCGGCCATCGATTCTGCATGCCCGGACCCGCGACCGTGCCGGTCGCCTTATTGAGCACGAATGCACACGGCCCGAAGTCGCTTCCGGCTGCACCTTGCCAATAGCGATACAGCTTATCCGCTTTCAGAATCGCCTGCGCGTCATCGACGACCAGCCAGATCGCCAAGTCGCTCGCGCGAAGCAATTCGCGGTGCCAATCCCCCGCACCGGAATCGGGATCGATCACGATCGCGTCGTACATGCCCGACCGGCGCACGCCGTCGATGAGCAGCCCTATCGTCTCGGCTTGAAGAGCAAGCCGCTCCCCCGGATGCTCGGGCGCGTCCACATAATCGGCCCTCAGTTGGGGCTGATGCCGCTTCAACCGGCGGAACGCCTCTTCCCATCCTTGCGCTTCGCTCTGCAGCGCGTACATTAATCGGGAGAAGCTGTCCGGTTCCCCTCTGCCGAAAAGCAACGACGTCGCGTTGAGCGCCTCCAAATTCAAATAAAAAACGCGTAATCCCATTTCTCCCGCATGACGGACGATGTTTAACGCGACGGTCGTTTTGCCGGTACCGCCAGACGAGGAGAATACCGTTACGACCTGCGCGCCTCCGCTCCTTGCCGACGAAGGTTGGCTTGCCGTCTCCGACCTGATACCCGATAACAGCGAAGGCAGCGGCTGATATAACGCCATTGTCTCCCATTCCCCGCTTACCGCCCCCCCTTCAAAGCCCTCGCCTCGAACGTCCCGCTCCTCCGTTAGCACGATCGTTTTCCCCGCCGCGCCTCCCGCGTTCCGGAAGCCGATAACGAGCTCCCTCGTCCCGATCAACAAATCCGGCTTCCGTTCAAGCTCCATGCGAAGCGCGCTCGCGTTCGTGTAAGCCGACACTTCCCATCCCGGCTCCTCCTCGCGCAGAAACTCCGCCAGCTTCGCGACGTACTCCCGCTGCGTTGCGGCCAGTACGACCCTTAGTTCCATCCGTTTTCCCTCCTCTCCCGCGGAAAAACAAAAAACCGCAAACCCCGACTTTCGTCGAGATTTGCGGTGCTTCCGCAATGCGAATATGAATGTACCGATAAGATAACACGACCGCCACGAAGCGTCAACCTTATTTTTACAGTGAGTCCATACAGTTAGTCCTTGTCTACCAAGTCCCGTTTCAAATAACGCTCTAGCTCGTTCGTGATCTCGAACGTCGTCTGCCCCAAGTCGTAATTCTCGAAAGCGTGCTCGCAAGAAAACCGGTAGCTCATCTCGCGGTCGTAATGGCTGAGATGCTTTTCGATCGTCTCCTCCGGCAATCCCCGCTTACGTTCCCGTTCTTCCACCGTTCTTCGATCCGCGTACAGGAACAGCCGAACGACTTGATCTCCGTAAATGTTTTTCAGAATGCCGGCTCCTTCGTGATTCAAGATCAAGTACACCGAATCGCGGTAGTGAAGCTTGCTTTCGATATCGACGCTCCGTATGCCGTATTGATGGCCGTCGATCGCCACGCTTTCGAGAAATTCGCCACCGAGCTCCAACTCGCGGTATTTCTCGTGCGTAATGAAATGATAATCATGCCCATTCACTTCCCCCGGCCGCGGAGACCTGGTCACGAACGATACGACCTTCTCCATGCCGAACGTTTGTCCGACCGCTTCCGCGACGGACTTCCTTCCGGACCCGTCCGGCCCCGTAAATACGAAAATGTTATTTCTCCCGATCGATTCGCGCATGCGACGAACACCCTCCTTCCCCTTTGAAAAAGCGAGTTTTTTATCATATGCAGAATATTCGGATAATGGTTAAGTATAGACAATAGCAGCCGTTACCGTCAAACGTTTTCCCGAATCGGGCCGAATTCCACCGTTTTCCCGCATTTTCGACGATTTTCATCATCTATTCGCCATTGTGCTACTTGAGACCCAATGCTAGGCACATTTTCCCAAGATTAAGATAAGCTTAAAATTTCTACACTCATTGGAGGGACATGCTATACTCCTTCATGTCGACAAGTTCTACTACAGGAGGCTCGAAACGAATGAAGAACCCGATCAAAAAATTCATCATTAGCGCCGCTTGTTTCATGCTTATCGTAAGCGGAAGCGCCGTCGCCGGACAGCAATCGGCGCACGCCGCCACGAACGCGGTCGAATCGCAACAAACGGTAACGGCAAGCGCGACGTCCGCACAGAAAAAAGCCGCGATCATCGCATACGCCAAAAGCCTAGTGGGCAAAGTAAAATATAAGTTCGGAGTAAACAATCCGAGCAAGCTCATCTTCGATTGCTCTTCGTTCACGAAATACGTGTTCGCTAAGCAAGGCATCTCGCTCAAGTGGGGCTCCGCGGCGCAAAGCAAACAAGGCGTCTACGTATCCAAGAGCAACCTGAAACCGGGCGACCTTATTTTCTTTAGCGTCAGCAAGCCGGGCAGAATCAACCACGTCGGTATCTATATCGGCAACGGCCAATTCATTCACAACACGATCGGAAGCAGCTTTAACGGCATTCTGATCAGCAAGCTGAGCAATTATTCCAAACGTTACATTACCGCCCGACGGGTCGGTTAATGTCCGAACCCCCGCATGCCTAGAGCACCTAGAGCATGACGGGGGTTTTTCGCGCTTCTATTCCGTTTTTTTCTTAAACACGTCCCCGATCGCCCCGAGCGTTCCGAGCGCATCCGCTACGCTGACCGGAAGAAACACCTTGTTCGCCGGTCCTTTCGCGATTTCTCCGAGCGCTTCGAACGAGTAGTAAGCGAGCACGTTCTCGTCCAGTCCCGCGGACTGTAACAGCTCGATTCTCGACTTCTCCGCTTCCGCGACCGCTTGAATCGCTTTCGCCTGGCCGAGCGCTTCGAGCTCCTGCGCCTGCCTGAAGCCTTCCGCCTGGCGAATGCGCGCTTCCTTCTCGCCTTCCGCCTTCAAGATTTTGCTCTGCTTATCGCCTTCCGACCGAAGGATCAGATCCTGTTTCGCGGCTTCCGCCTCCAGAACGATCGCCCTTTTGCTCCGCTCCGCTTTCATTTGTTTGTCCATCGCTTCCTGAATGTCCGTCGGGGGCTTGATGTCGAGTACTTCCACCCGTTCGATGCGCACGCCCCACTTCTCCGTCGCTTCGTCGAGCGCGATGCGAATGTTCGCGGAAATCGTCTCGCGCCCGGACAGCGTCTCGTCGAGCTCCATGTTGCCGATGATCTGGCGCAGCGTCGCCGTCGTAATGTTCCGCACGCCGTATTCGTAATCCGAGATGCCGTATGTAGCTTGCTCCGCCGCGACGATCTGATAGAAAATTATCGTGTCGATATGCACTTGCACGTTATCTTTCGTAATGACGGTCTGCGGCGGGACGTTCGATTGCTGGATGCGCAAGTCGTGGTAAACGCGGACGTGATCGATGAACGGGACGAGAATGTTAACGCCCGGCGTCATCATCCGGTTGTACTTACCCAGTCGCTCGACGACGCCAACTCTCTGCTGCGGCACGATCTTGACGGACAAAACGACGATAAACACGATTAACGCGAGAATCAGGATGACGACGTACATCATTCCGGCTTCACTCCCCATTTTTGAACTTCGAGTACCGTCGTGCCACGGCTGATGACGAGAACGCGATCTCCTTTGTCCAGCTCGTCGAGCGAGGTCGCGCTCCACGTCTCGTTGCCGATGCGAACGATGCCGGGCTTCGACGGCACGATCGGCTCTAGGACGACGCCTTCCTTGCCTACGAGCTCGTGAATCGCGTCCCGGTAACCGCCCGTTTTCCTGAACCTCCTCGTCAACGGCTTCGTGAACAACGTGAGAACGAGCGCCGCGGCGGCCCCCGAGAGCGCCTGCGCGGCGAATCCGTCGGGCACGAACGCGGCGACGAACGCGGCAACGGCAGCTCCAAGGCCGAGCCAGAGCAAATAAAACGTCAGCGTCAGCATTTCCGCAATCAGCAACGCTCCCGCCGCGATCAGCCAGATCGTCCACCACTCCATGCGTTCGTCCCCCTTCCCTCTCTTCTTACATATGTACGGTTGTCGCTTGTTCTTATGACACTTCCTAACGAACGAATCTAATCTACGGCTTATTTGGCGACGACTCGTGAACGCGCTGCGAACCGTCGATTTAGAATATAACTGAATACGGATGTAATGATACGAACTTAGATCACCATCAACTACATGTCCCAATGCCGTAGATACCAACGATTGAACGTGCTCCTCCGCTTTGCGCACGGAACGGTTTTCTTAATCATTGTTAGTTGCGCCATATTTCCCATACATCACCGTGCTTCGATTACCTTTTCCTTACCTATCTCCGTTCTGCTACACCAACAACCTGCAAAAGTGCAGGTTGTTGGTCCCATTTTCGACGATCCGTACAAACAAAATGCAAATATGCATTTTATTAGGGCGTTTAGCATAAATGGTCCGTTTTGTTCTAAACAAACTGTACTCACTGCAGGTTGTTGAGCCGCTTTGACGAGATTGCCCTACAAACAGCACTTTTGCAGGTTGTTGGGACGAAGGACGAAGGAGAAGGGTCTGGGTGATGGCGAAAGAAGATTGATGCGGGCGGGTGAGTCAAGGCCGTTGTGAGGATTCGCGTTGGACTTGAGGATATGATGTTGTCGTCGAGGATTGAAAAATGGCTCGAGGATCTGAAGAAGTTGTGGAGGTTGAGGTTGGCTTGGCTATTTGAATCTACATAACTAACCCCCACAACGCAAAAAAAGCACCTCGCGGGTGCTTCCTCTGCCTTCATCAGCCCTGGTCGTCGACTTCGTCGACTGCTCGGGCATGCGTCCAGCCTGGCGGCGTCCTACTCTCCCAGGACCCTGCGGTCCAAGTACCATCGGCG
>NZ_JBHSMH010000059.1:0-8575 GCF_042655365.1 Cohnella suwonensis
CTCTCCACCAGCTGCCCGTCAGCTACGAGGCGACTTGGCTCTTACCTCGACCGGACTTTCACCGGCTAGTTGTGCCTAACTTGGCTAGGCGCGCAATCGTGCAAAAAACCGATTCCTTCTCAGGAACCGGCTTGTTTTTTTCGTATGGCGGAGAGAGTGGGATTCGAACCGTCGCAGCGTGACCGTACTGAATCGTACGGCCACGACAATAGCGACTATCACGCCGGGGCCTACGAACATGCCTTATGGCATGTTCGCTTAACGGCCCGTTCTCATCCCGCTTCGCCATACGCAAAAAACCGATTCCTTCTCAGGAACCGGCTTGTTTTTTTCGTATGGCGGAGAGAGTGGGATTCGCTCCGTCGCAGCGTGACCGTACTGAATCGTACGGCCACGACAATAGCGACTATCACGCCGGGGCCTACGAATATGCCTTATGGCATGTTCGCTTAACGGCCCGTTCTCATCCCACCCCGCCATACGCAAAAAACCGATTCCTTCTCAGGAACCGGCTTGTTTTTTTCGTATGGCGGAGAGAGTGGGATTCGCTCCGTCGCAGCGTGGCCGTACTGAATCATACGGCCACGACAATAGCGACTATCACGCCGGGGCCTACGAACTTGCCTTATGGCATGTTCGCTTTACGGCCCGTTCTCATCCCGCTTCGCCATACGCAAAAAACCGATTCCTTCTCAGGAACCGGCTTGTTTTTTTCGTATGGCGGAGAGAGTGGGATTCGAACCCACGTGGGCTTGCACCCTAACGGTTTTCAAGACCGCCCCGTTATGACCGCTTCGGTATCTCTCCACGCTTGGCGGCGGGCTTCATCGGCCTAATGCCGAGACGAGTCCCGCGACTGCCAAGTTATCATATCATAAGCGAAAGCGCGAGTTCAAGCGTAAGGTTCAGGTAAAGGTTCCAGGCGCCATTAGCGAGGCGCGATAACCTCTACGCCGCCCATGTAAGGACGAAGCGCTTCCGGCACGACAACCGTACCGTCGGCTTGCTGGTAGTTCTCGATGATCGCCGCGACCGTGCGTCCGAGGGCAAGGCCCGATCCGTTCAGCGTATGCACGAATTCCGGTTTCGCGCCCGCTTCCGGACGGTAGCGGATGCCCGCTCTGCGAGCTTGGAAGTCTTCGAAGTTCGTGCAGGACGAAATCTCGCGGTACGTGCCCGCGCTCGGCAGCCACACTTCGAGGTCGTACGTCTTCGCCGAACCGAAGCCCATGTCTCCCGTGCAGAGCGCCAGTACCCGGTAAGGTAGCTTCAATAATTGAAGCACGCGTTCCGCGTGGCCGGTCAGCTGCTCCAGCGCTTCGTAGGACTTGTCCGGAGCGACCAATTGCACAAGCTCGACTTTGTTGAATTGATGCTGGCGAATCAGGCCGCGCGTATCGCGTCCGGCCGCGCCCGCTTCGGAGCGGAAGCACGCGCTGAAAGCGACGAACGCTTTAGGAAGCGCGTCAGCCGACAAAATCTCTTCGCGATGGAAGTTCGTCACCGGCACTTCGGCCGTCGGAATGAGGAAGTAGTCCGTTCCTTCGAGCTTGAACAAGTCTTCCGCGAACTTCGGCAGCTGCGACGTGCCGACGAGGCTGTCGCGATTGACGATATACGGCGGGAGAATCTCTTCATAGCCGTGCTCGTCGGCGTGGAGATCCATCATGAAGTTGATGAGCGCCCGTTCCAGACGCGCGCCGAGACCCTTGTAGAACACGAACCGCGAGCCCGTAACTTTGGAAGCCGCTTCGAAATCCAGAATGCCCAGGTCCGTGCCCAGCTCGAAATGCGGCTTCGCCTCGAAGCCGAATGACGTCGGTTCCCCGATCGTACGCAGAACGACGTTGTCTTCCTCGGACTTGCCGACCGGCACGCTCTCGTTAGGGACGTTCGGAATCGATAAGAGCAATTGCTCCATCTCTGCGTCGATCTCGCGAATCTCGTCGTCGAGCAGCTTGATTCGATCGCCCGCGGCGCGCATCTCGACGATCAGCTCGTCCGCGTTCTCTCCGCTTTTCTTCAGCTTGGCGACTTCTTGGGAGACGACGTTGCGGCGGTTCTTGAGCTGCTCGCTCTCCGTCAGCTTCTCCCGGCGCGAGACGTCCAGCTGCGGGAATGCCGCGATCAGATCGAGCGAAGCGTTGCGGTTGCGCAACGCCTGCTCGACCTTCTCGTAATCGTGGCGGAGCAATTTAATATCCAACATGCGAAGTTCCCCTCTCCTTGACCATGCGAATGAACAGTTCGTGCAGGCGATAGTCGTCCGTCAGCTCGGGATGGTAGGAAGACGCGAGCAAGTTGTCTTGCCTTGCCGTCACGATCTCGCCTTTATACACCGACAACACGTCGACGTTATCTCCCACTTCGGTAATGAGCGGCGCGCGGATGAAGACGGCGCGAAGGGGCGTCTCGATGCCTTCGACGTCCAGATCGGTCTCGAAGCTCTCCCGCTGGCGGCCAAACGCGTTGCGCGCCACGGTCATGTTCATCAGCTGCAGATGCGGTTCCTCGTCGCCTTCCAGCCGCTCCGCGAGTACGATCAAGCCCGCGCACGTGCCGAATACGGGTTTGCCTTCTCCGGCGAAGGCGCGGATCGCCTCCATAAACCCGTACTTGCGCATGAGCTTCCCGATCGTCGTGCTTTCCCCTCCGGGAATGATCAAGCCGTCGATCTCCGCCAGTTGCTCGACCCGTTTCACGGGTACGCCCGTTCCTCCGGCCAACTCGATGCTGCGTATATGCTCGGCGACCGCCCCTTGCAGCGCCAGTACTCCGATGTTCATTCGCCGTTCCCTCTTCCCGTGCTCGTTATAAAATATCTCAAGCGGCCCCCTTCGGCATCGTGCTCGTGCCGGAAGGAAGCCGCTTCGTTACGATTCTATGCTGGCCGCTTGCCGCGCTTCCGAATGCGATCGCCGCTTACAGGCCGCGGTCTTGCATACGCTCGGAAGCGTGCAATTGCTTGATGTCGATGCCTTTCATCGGCTCGCCAAGATCCTTGGACACGCGCGCGATCAGCGCGTAGTCCGTGTAGTGCGTCGTCGCCTCGACGATCGCGCGCGCGAACTTCTCCGGATTGTCGGATTTGAAAATACCGGAGCCGACGAATACGCCGTCCGCGCCCAGGTGCATCATCAATGCCGCATCGGAAGGCGTGGCGACGCCGCCCGCCGCGAAATTCACGACCGGAAGACGTCCGGTTTCGTGGATTTTCAGCAACAGGTCGTAAGGAACGCCGAGCACTTTCGCTTCGTTATATAACTCGTCCTTGGATTGGTTTTGCACTTTGCGGATTTGGCTGTTGATCAACCGCATGTGACGAACGGCCTCGACGATGTTGCCCGTTCCCGGCTCGCCTTTCGTGCGAAGCATGGACGCGCCCTCTTGGATGCGACGAAGCGCTTCTCCGAGATCCTTGGCTCCGCAGACGAAAGGAATCGTGAACTCGCTTTTGTCCAAGTGGTACACTTCGTCGGCCGGCGTCAGCACTTCGCTCTCGTCGATGTAATCGACGCCGAGGGATTCCAGCACGCGCGCTTCGACGTAGTGGCCGATCCGCGCTTTCGCCATCACCGGAATGCTGACGACTTTCATGACTTGCTCGACGAGCTCGGGGTTCGCCATGCGGGCTACGCCGCCTGCCGCCCGAATATCCGAAGGCACTCGCTCCAGCGCCATTACCGCCGTAGCGCCCGCCGCTTCCGCGATTTTCGCTTGCTCGGCGCTCATGACGTCCATGATGACGCCGCCTTTTTGCATTTCGGCCATGCCGCGTTTAACTCTCGATGTTCCGGTTTCCATATTCACAAGCCTCCCGAAGATTCTAAACATAAATTTTACATGATTAGCGAGGAATAGACAACCTGTTCAGTCGGAAATGTAGGGCGATCCGATTAGAAAAGATCCACGATCCCTTGGAACAATCCCGAGAAGAAATTGCCGATCGCGCGGAACAGCAATCTCCACCAGCTGGCTTTGTTGACTTCTTCGGACGAGAGCAAGTCGATCGTAATCGTCTTCTCCTCTTGCGTGGAAGGATCTTTATATTTATAAGTCGCCGTGCCGACTTTGTCTCCGAGCTTGATCGGGGCGACGAGCGGGTCTTGCGCGCTCTTCACTTCCTGTACGACAGGTTCCACCGCTTGCCCTTTCGGGACCAAGATCGTGAGATCCGTCGCCGTCACGACGGGAACGGATTTGGATTTGCCTTTTTTCACTTTCAACGTTTCATGTCCGGTTACGGTCGATTTCGCTTGGACGATCGTTTTCTTCTCGAAGCCGTTGAAGCCGTAGTCGAACAGCTTCGCCGTCTCCAAGAACCGTTTGCCGTCGTTTAAGCCGCCGTCTACGCCCATGACGACCGCGATCAAGCGCGTGCCGTTGCGAAGCGCCGTGCCCGTAAAGCAGTTGCCCGCGCTACTGGTATGCCCGGTTTTCAAACCGTCTACGCCTTCGTAGGCAAATTTCCTGAGCGTCGGATTATTCTTGTTGGACCCGAGCATCCAGTTCCAGTTCTTCATCGGTTCCTTGTCGCGAGGACGGAATTTGTATTCTTGGATTTTGGCCGTCTCTAAGAATTCCGGTTCTTCTTTAAGGATATGATACGCGAGCATGGCCGAGTCCTTGGCGGACATCAACGTTTCCCCTTCGGCCGCAGGACGGAATTTCTCCGGCATGTCGGCCCGGTCGAGGCCGGTCGCGTTCACGAAGCGGGAATTCGTCATGCCTAGTTCAACGGCCGTATCGTTCATCAGCTTAACGAACGCTTCTTCGGTGCCGGCCACTTGCTCGGCCAGTTGCACCGTTGCGTCGTTCGCCGAGTAGACGGCCATCGCGATATATAGCTCTCTGATCGTATGTTGATCGCCTTGCGCGAGAAGAATGCGGCTGCCGATTTGTTTCGACGCGTTTTCTCCGACCGTTACCGTATCGTCCCACGACATTTTGCCTTGTTTGACCGCTTTGGATACGAGATATTCGGTCATCATTTTCGACATGCTCGCGGGCGGAAGAGGCGTATCGGCGTTCATTTGATATAGGATTTGTCCGGTTTCCGAGTCCATCAGGATCGCGGATTTGGCAGCCAATTGGGGAGATCCTGGAGCCGCGTCCGCAGCCGAAGCGACGGAAGACATACCGTACAAAGCGATAAGATGGAATAGAACGACGGCGGCGACGAACCGCTTCGTGATGAATGCTTTCGTAATGGATTTCAGATCATGGCGATTCAACGCATTCTCCCCTTTTTCGATAAAATAACACCGTCCTATTGTAACATAGGACCTCCGCAAGGAAAAAGCCGAAGGACGGATGTTTCCCTTCCTTCGGCTCTTTTTAACCATTCTCATAATGGGCTTATCTACATCGTCATATCGTTCGATTAGAGGGAGTAGTTAGGCGCTTCCTTCGTAATCTGAACGTCGTGCGGGTGGCTTTCGCGAAGCCCCGCGCCCGTGATGCGAACGAATTGCGTATCGTTCTTCAGTTCCTCGATCGATGCCGTTCCGCAATAACCCATGCCGGAACGAAGACCTCCGAGAAGCTGATGGATCGTATCCTTGAGCGGGCCCTTGTACGCGATGCGACCTTCGATGCCTTCCGGTACGAGCTTGCTCTCGTTCTCTTGGAAGTAACGGTCTTTGCTGCCTTCCTTCATCGCGCCGATGGAACCCATGCCGCGATAGGACTTGTAGCGACGGCCTTGGTAGATCTCCGCTTCGCCCGGACTCTCTTCCGTGCCCGCGAACAAGCTGCCGAGCATGACGACGCTGGCGCCCGCGCCGATCGCTTTCGTGATCTCGCCGGAATACTTGATGCCGCCGTCCGCGATGATCGGAATATTGTATTCGCGCGCGACGGACGCGCAATCGTAGATCGCCGTGATCTGCGGTACGCCGATACCGGCAATAATACGCGTCGTACAGATCGAGCCCGGCCCGATGCCGACTTTCACGACGGATGCGCCGGCTTCGATCAAGTCGCGCGTCGCTTCTCCCGTCGCCACGTTGCCCGCGATAATCGTCAAATCCGGATATTTCTCGCGCAATTTGCGTACCATCGACACGATATCGATGTGATGCCCGTGCGCGGAGTCGACGACGAGAGCATCGATTCCCGCGTTCACGAGAGCTTCAGTCCGCTCGAACGTATCTTTGGATACGCCGACGGCCGCGCCGACGAGCAGACGCCCGTGACGGTCTTTCGCCGCGTTAGGGAACTGGATCGCCTTCTCGATATCCTTGATCGTGATCAGGCCCTTCAACGTATTCGTATCGTCCACGAGAGGAAGCTTCTCGATCTTATGACGTTGCAGAATGCCTTCCGCTTGCTGCAGCGTCGTGCCTACCGGCGCCGTAACGAGGTCTTCGCTCGTCATCACGTCTGTGATTTTAATGGAGAAATCATGCACGAAACGCAAGTCGCGGTTCGTCAAGATGCCGACCAATTTCCCGTCCTTGTCGACGATCGGAACGCCCGAAATGCGATATTTGCCCATCAATTCTTCCGCGTCGTAGACGTGGTGTTCCGGCGTCAGCGAGAACGGATTCGTAATAACGCCGCTCTCCGAACGCTTGACCCGATCGACTTCCTCCGCCTGTTGAGCGACCGACATGTTCTTATGGATAATGCCGATGCCGCCTTCGCGCGCGATCGCGATCGCCAAAGCCGATTCCGTGACCGTGTCCATCCCCGCGCTGATCAGCGGAATATTCAGCTTTACCGAAGGGCTGAGCACCGTCGATACGTCTACGTCCCTAGGAAGAATGGAAGATTTGCGCGGAACAAGCAGCACGTCATCAAATGTAAGCCCTTCTTTAGCGAATTTCGTTTGCCACAAAACGAATTACCCCCTTATTGCCGGACCTTGCCGGCCAATGTCTCCGATTAATTATCGTCAATCTTAGCAGAGGCGGCGATGGACTGTCAAGCACATCGGGGGCGCGAAAACCGCATAAAATCAACATTCTTGCGGCAAAGGGATTCCGACTTTATGTGGTAAATTTGGGGTAGCTGCTCGATGAGTTCCAAATCATGTAGGAGTTGATTCCCGCTTTTCTGGCAGCGACGATCTGCTCGCGTATTTCCTTCTCGTTGTATTTCTGATGTGGATGTACCCATCCGGCGGTGAATCCTTGTAGCCACGGACGGACTTTGGCGGTATCGACTCCTTTGCCGTTCAGCCGCCGATTGCGCTTTACCGCGTCCTCCAGCGCATGGGCGACGATCACTCCCGGGCTGTGATCCGGATGATCGATTCCCCACATGCCTTCGGAATAATGGGACGGGTAAACCATCGGCGAGATTATGTCGACCTCTCGGGCGATCGAATCCCACTTCTGGCCGATCCCCATATCGTCATCGGACGAACCGACCATGCCGAACACGTCGGCGGATACCCGAGCGCCGTACTTATGCGCCCTCACATTGGCCCGATGCAGGAATTTGCGAATCGCTTCGCTTTTGTTCCAGCCCTCGTCGTTCTCGTAGGAGACAATCTTGTCCACATTGGCCTCGTTCTCGGGGAATCTCACGTAATCGTATTGTACTTCGTCGAATCCGAGCTGCACGACTTTCTCGGCCAACGCGAGCGGATATTCCCAAGCTTCCTGGCGATACGGGTCGATCCAAGACGTTCCGTTGCGGTCCCGCCATACCGATCCGTCCTTGCGCTTGATCGCCCAAGAAGGCATCGCCTTCGACAGCTCCGGGTTCTTGAACGTGACGATTCGAGCGATCAAATAGATACCCTCGTCCTTCAGTTGCTTGATCATCTGTCTAAAATGCCGCGAAGACTTCCGCTCCGACCAAGTCAGCGTCGTATAGTCCGGCGTATTATGACGGTCCCGGGTCGGTGCGACCAGCGATATGCCGCTGTTCACGTCGACGACCATCGCGTTCAGCTCCGTATTCTTGACGAGGTCGATCAATTGCCGAATGCGGCTGCCGTTCGCGACGTGAGAAGTGACGTAGATCGCCCTTATAGGCTGCTTCGACGAAGAGAGCGTAACCGGAATGCTGTCTTCCTTGCTTGCTTTAGCTTTAAGTGCAACTTGCTTGGCGTCTATGGATGCATCCGGCGTTAACTTCGATCGCCCTGCATCGGTGAGACTTTGCTTCTTTATGGTTGTCGGATCATCGGAAGAACAGCCCGAGACGAAGCCGGTCGATAAAACGATAACGATTAGGAAGGAAACCGCGCGCAACAGCTTCGGACGGACCGAGCAACCCCGGACTTGCATGGAACATTCCTCCCGTTCGCGTTAACCGTTCAACGGTAGTGTTTGCATCCCATGAATCCGTGCCTCGTCTGAGTTTCTGGGAACGCTGGCGGGATTTCCTTCGGAAGCCAGAATTATCTTGCGAAATAACAAAGAGCACTCTCGCCGGAGAGTGCTCGAATAGACGTATCATGGCTTGCGCCTTGAAAACTGGATGCGAAACAAAGCGTGGTTGTAGAAGTACCGGCGTTTTCTCGTGAAACTGTTGTAGGATAAGCCCTCGACCGATTAGTACCCGTCAGCTCCACGCATTGCTGCGCTTCCACCCCGAGCCTATCAACCTGGTGTTCTTC
>NZ_JBHSMH010000060.1:0-29676 GCF_042655365.1 Cohnella suwonensis
GGGTCCCACGCGTACCCATCCCGAACACGACCGTTAAGCCCTCCAGCGCCGATGGTACTTGGACCGCAGGGTCCTGGGAGAGTAGGACGCCGCCAGGCTGATGATTGGAATGCTCTATCGCTAGGTATTGATTATGCTCTCATAGCTCAGTAGGTAGAGTGCATCCATGGTAAGGATGAGGTCACCGGTTCGATCCCGGTTGAGAGCTCCACTTCCAATACCATTCATGGCCCCTTGGTCAAGCGGTTAAGACACCTCCCTTTCACGGAGGTAACAGGGGTTCGAATCCCCTAGGGGTCACCAGACATACGGAGGCTTAGCTCAGCTGGGAGAGCATCTGCCTTACAAGCAGAGGGTCGGGGGTTCGATCCCCTCAGCCTCCACCATTATCGCATTTCAAGGCTTACCGTTGGGGATTAGCCAAGCGGTAAGGCAACGGACTTTGACTCCGTCATCCAAGGTTCGAATCCTTGATCCCCAGCCAATTTCGAGCCATTAGCTCAGTTGGTAGAGCACCTGACTTTTAATCAGGGTGTCGAAGGTTCGAGTCCTTCATGGCTCACCATTTTCACAAAATGGTACGCAATTATGCATGCGCGTATGGCGGAATTGGCAGACGCACCAGACTTAGGATCTGGCGGGCGACCGTGGGGGTTCAAGTCCCTCTACGCGCACCATCTTCACCCTTATATGCGGAAATAGCTCAGTGGTAGAGCATCTCGTTGCCAACGAGAAGGTCGCGGGTTCGAATCCCGTTTTCCGCTCCATATGCGCCCTTAGCTCAGCTGGATAGAGCGTTTGACTACGAATCAAAAGGCCGGGAGTTCGAATCTCTCAGGGCGCGCCATTTTCAACTTCATACTGTCGGGACGTAGCTCAGCTTGGTAGAGCACCTGGTTTGGGACCAGGGGGTCGCATGTTCGAATCGTGTCGTCCCGACCATCTTTATGCGGGTGTAGTTCAATGGTAGAACTTTAGCCTTCCAAGCTAATAGCGTGGGTTCGATTCCCATCACCCGCTCCACTATGATTTCGTTTTAGCAATCGATCCATTTCAGCCAATCGGCAGAAAATGAAATCGGTTCTTTATACTCTCGGGACGTAGCTCAGCTTGGTAGAGCACCTGGTTTGGGACCAGGGGGTCGCATGTTCGAATCGTGTCGTCCCGACCATTATATTTCTTGCACCGATCTCGCACAACAGACCTTCAACCCTTGTCTAACAAGGGTTTTATTTATTTCGAATTCCAATAGGATTCCAGGCGGGTGAAGCGGCAATGTCCAACGAAACGAACGAAACGACGGTAGACGGCAGCCAAACTGAAATTCCGGAAGAGAAGATGAAAGAACTGATCGGCGCCGTTCATCATAACGGCACGGTCGCCCTGAAACAACATTTCGACGATGTCGAAGGACAAGTGATGGGTCATCAAATCTACGGGCCTATTTTCGTATACCAGGTCAAAGACGAGCAAGGCGACGGCTACGCGTGCGGCTTCTTCCTGCGCGAATTGATCGCGAAGTTCCAACAAGGCGGCGATCCGTCCCAATGGATGGCTTCGTTCTACGTGGATCTGATGAAGACGCCGGGGGGAAAACTGCTTCCGACGCCTCCGCAAACCGAAGACGCGGCGAAAGCGCTGATCGACAACGTCATCGTCCCGCAATGCATCGCGGCCGTGAAGGAAGAGTTCGCTCCGGAGGAAGTGTACGCCGGACTCGCCCTTAACGAAGAGCATGGCCCCGTCCTTGAAGCCGGCTTCCCTTCGATTCAAGACGGAAACAACGTATGCGCGATGCCGCTTCACGTTCTCATGGCTCATCAATTGCTGAATCGCGAGCCTTCCGAGTTGCTCGTTCAAGGCTTGTACAAAATCCGAATCGAGCACGGCTTGGAATAAGCAACCGTTTACATCGGCCCGAACGGCAGGCTCTCCGAATTTTCGGAGAGCTTTTTTTGCGTTTACCGCATGAAAAAGAAGATTTTCGACGATTGATGTAGTATGATAAAAGATAGGTTTTTTTCTTCGAAATGCAAGATCTGGGGTGAACGCGATGACGGAAATGGCAGTTAGCCAACGTTCTCCGTCCAATCATCTGCTGCGTCGGGATGTGCGCTTTCTAGGCAACATTCTAGGTGAAGTGCTCGTGCATCAGGGTGGTCGGGAACTGCTTGAACATGTTGAGAAAATCCGGGAAATGAGCAAAGCGCTACGCGCCGAGTTTTTGCCGGAGCTGTATGAGGATTTCATTCGCACGGTCAAGACATTGGAGCCGGGCATCCGGCATCAAGTCATTCGCGCCTTCGCCATTTATTTTCAACTGGTGAACATCGCGGAACAGAACCACCGGATTCGCCGCAAACGCGATTACGAGCGTTCGACGGGAGAAGCGGTTCAACCGGGTTCGATCGAAAGCGTCGTTCAGAAGCTGAGGGAGAAAAAGCTGTCCGTCGACGAAGTGCGCGACATGCTGACGGATATTTCGCTTGAGCTCGTCATGACGGCCCATCCGACGGAAGCGACGCGTCGGGACGTTCTCGACATCCATAAGCGGATCGCCGAAGAAGTGATGGAGCTGGACAACCCTACGCTCACTTACCGGGAACGCGAGAAGCTTCGCGAGCAGTTGCAGAACGAGGTGCTGACGCTCTGGCAGACCGACGAACTGCGCGATCGCAAGCCGACCGTGCTCGACGAAGTGCGCAACGGCATGTACTATTTCAACGAGACGTTGTTCGAAGTACTTCCGGACGTGTACGAGGAGCTGGAACGGTGTCTGCGCAAGTATTATCCGGAACAGTCTTGGCACGTGCCGACTTACTTGCGTTTCGGGTCTTGGATCGGCGGCGACCGAGACGGCAATCCGTCCGTTACGGCCGACATTACGTGGAAGACGCTTCAGATGCAACGCAACCTCGTTATCTATAAATACGAGAACATCATTCGCTCGCTCGGTCGCCAGCTCAGCTTCAGCACGACGATCGTCGACGTGTCGGACGAACTGCTCGCTTCGATCCGCGAAGACGGCCAGAACGTCGAGCTTCGCACGGTAGAGCCGTGGACGAACGATAAAGAGCCTTACCGGGTCAAGCTGAGATACATGCACCAGAAGCTGAAGAACATGAGGGAAGACGAGTTCAAAGGCACGAAGCAACGGTACCATACCGTCGCCGAGCTCGTCGCGGACATCGAACTCATCGATCGAAGCTTGCGCCACCATTACGCCGACTTCGTCGCGGACGCTTACTTGAAGCGTTTCGTCCGTCAAGTCGAATTGTTCGGCTTCCATCTGGCCGCGCTGGACGTGCGCCAACACAGCAAGGAACACGAGAACGCGATGACCGAGTTGCTCGCGAAGGCGGGCGTTACGGACCGTTACTCGGATCTGTCCGAGCAAGAGAAGATCGACCTGCTACACGGCTTGTTGTCCGAGGCGAAGCCGCTCCTTAACGGGTCGATCACGCTCAGCGATTCCAGCACGGAGTGTCTCGAAGTGTACCGCACGATCAAGAAGGCGCAGCAGGAGTTCGGCTCCGGTTGCATTACGAGTTACTTGATCAGCATGACGCAAGGCGCGAGCGATCTGCTCGAAGTCATGGTATTCGCGAAGGAAGCCGGCTTGTTCTATCGCGATGCGGATGGCAAGATCGTCTGCACCGTTCAAGCCGCGCCTCTGTTCGAGACGATCGACGACTTGCACGAAGCGCCGGCGATCATGGAGACGTTGTTTAACCTTCCCGTCTATCGCGAATGCTTGGCGGCGATGGGCGACCTGCACGAAATCATGCTCGGCTACTCCGACAGCAACAAGGACGGCGGCATGGTGACGGCAAACTGGGAGCTTCGCGTGGCATTGAACGATCTGACGCGCACGGCCAAGGCGCATAACGTTCGCCTGAAGTTCTTCCATGGCCGCGGAGGCGCTCTCGGCCGCGGAGGCATGCCGCTGAACCGCAGCATCCTGGCGCAACCGCCGCATACGATCGGCGGAGGCATCAAGATCACGGAGCAAGGCGAAGTGCTTTCGTCGCGTTACTCGATGAAGGGCATTGCTTACCGCAGCTTGGAGCAAGCGACCGGCGCGTTGCTCACGGGAGCGTACTTGTCCCGTTATCCGGCGCAGGAAAAGCTCGTCGAGACGCAGTGGGAAGACATCATGAGAGGCATCTCGGTGGACGCTCAGACGAAGTATCAGGATCTGATTTTCCGCGATCCGGACTTCATGACGTTCTTCAAGGAGTCGACGCCGCTGCCGGAGGTCGGGGAGCTGAATATCGGTTCCCGTCCTTCCAAGCGCAAAGGCAGCGACCGCTTCGAGGATCTTCGCGCGATTCCGTGGGTATTCGCTTGGACGCAGAGCCGTTACTTGTTGCCGGCGTGGTACGCCGCGGGAACGTCTTTCGCCAAGTACGTCGGCGGCGACGAAGGCCGCTTGGAGACGCTTCGCACGATGTATCGCGAATACTCGTTCTTCCAGTCGCTGATCGATAACCTTCAGATGGCGCTGGGCAAAGCCGATCTGATGATCGCTCGGCAATACTCGGAGATGATCCAGGACGAGACGATCAAGAACCGCATCTTTACGCAGATCGAGGAAGAGTACGCGAAGACGAAGGAATGGATTCTTTCCATCACGGGCCAGGACGATATTCTGGACAACGTGCCGGTCATTCAAGAATCGATCCGTCTCCGCAATCCGTACGTCGATCCGCTCAGCTATATGCAAGTGCAATTGTTGACGGAGCTGCGCGGCATTCGCGACGAGAACGGCGACGACGCAGACCTTCTCCGCGAAGTGTTGCTCACGATCAACGGCATCGCCGCCGGCCTGCGCAATACGGGCTGATCCGGTCGCGATAGCCAAAGGCTTAACGCCGCGAGAATAGGAAGGGTCCGGGTACTTCCCCGGACCCTTTCGCGCAAGTAAGATCGGAATCGGCCTAAGCCGGACGCGGGCGCAATCCGACCGATCGGACAAGAGGGCAGGTTGTTCATGAGTCAGATCAGGAATAGGGCATGGGCGGTCGCGCTCGTGCTAACGGGGGCGGCAAGCTACGGGCTCATGTCTCCCGTCGTCAAGCTCGCGGTTCGGGACGGCTGGAGCATAGGCGCCATTACGCAAGCCCAGGTGTTGTTCGGCGCGGGTCTGCTATGGCTCGCGATGGCTATCTCGCGCTTGAAAGGGCGCGGAGCCGAGACGGGCGGAGCATGGGGTTGGAAAATCATGCTCGCTCTCGTCGCGATCGGCATCGTCGGCTTAAGCTTCACGACGAACTTCTATAACGAGGCGCTCGCTAGATTGGACGCCTCTCTCGCCATCGTCTTGCTTTTTCAGTACACGTGGATTACGATTCTGCTAGAAAGCATTCGCGCGCGGAAATGGCCGAGCAAGCCGGAGTGGCTCTCGGCGCTGCTCATCGCGGCGGGGACGGTGCTGGCCGTCGGTTTGCTGGAAGGCGATCTAGGCCGCATCGACGGCGTCGGCGTCCTCTATGGCTTGCTATCCGCGGTCAGCTACGCTTTGTTTTTCTTCTTGGCGGGCTTCCTCCCCGAGCGGCTCGATCCGATGGCCAAGTCGGCGGTCATGTCGACGGCGTCGATGGGGTTCGTGCTGCTGATCTACGCCCAAGATTCGATCGCGACGATCGATATCGGCGGTTCGCTGATCGTCTGGGGCGCATTGCTAGGTTTTCTGGGAACGGCGTTCCCTTACTTTTGCTTCAATTACGGCATACCGCGAATCGGAAGCGGCCTGTCCGCGCTGCTCGGCGCGATGGAGCTTCCGGCGGCCGTGCTCGGCGCTTTCGCCATCTTGGGCGAGCCTCTGACGGCGTGGCAGATGCTCGGCGTGGCGATTATTATCGCGGGCATCGCGGCCGCGCAGCGCAAGAAGGCGGAAGCGGCAGTATCCGGGAAGGGTGGTGAGGAGTCACTTTGAAGCCAGTGGAGACGCGATTGGCGCGATTAGCCCGCAAAGGGGATCAGCGCGCTTTCGCGGAAATCGTGGACCTGTATAAGGACAAGCTGTACCATCTCGCTTACCGGATGACGAGCAACCGTCAGGAAGCCGAGGACGTCGTGCAGGAAACGTTCCTGAGAGTATACAAGAACTTGGACCGATACGACGAGAATCAGAAATTTTCCACATGGATCTACCGAATCGCGACGAACCTATGCATCGACCGGCTAAGGAAACGCAAAGCGGTCTACTCGCTGGACGCGGAATCGTCGGAGCACGAAGGTCTCGACGGGTACGCGATGCTTCCGGGCGACGAACGCACCCCGGAGAGCGAACTGCTGCTCTCGGAGACGCAGAAGCTGATTCAGGACGCGATCGCGACTTTGCCGGTGAAGTATAAGTCGGTCATGATCCTCCGATATTTGCAGGACATGAGCTTGCAGGAAATATCGGACGTGCTGGACATGCCGGTCACGACGATCAAGACAAGGGTGCACCGGGGACGGGAATTTCTCCGCAAGAAGCTCGAGCATAAGCTGTAAACATCTACCGGACGTCCAATTCGTCAAATTTATGAAACCGCGTCGATTAGCCGCGCGTACAGTATAGAAGCATCGATTGCGGACTGACGTTCCGTAGAGAAAGGGATGGCTGATATGAAGTGCAACGTCGCCGTCGTGTACATGCATGACTATTTGGACGGGGATTTGTCCCGCGAAGACACGAATCAGCTGCGGGAGCATCTGAACGGTTGTCCGGCGTGCCAAGCCCGATACGATTCGCTCGAGCGCACCGACGCACTGGTCAAAGCACTGCCCATAGAGAAAACGCCCGAAAATCTGGGCGACAAGATCATGAAGTCGTTGCCGCGCAAACGGCGCCCGACGAAAGCATGGACGTCTTGGGTCGGCCGCCATCCGGCCGTCTCGGCCGCGGCGATCTTCGTCGTCGTGATGCTGTCGAGCTTCATGTCGATGTGGAACCAAAGCCGGGAATTGTCCGTATCCGGTCCGGATCTGTCGCACCTCATCATCGAAGGGAACAATGTCATCGTTCCCGAAGGACAGAAGGTGGTCGGCGATCTGACGGTGACGAACGGTGACGTTCAAGTGCTCGGCGACATCGAAGGCAATCTGACCGTCATCGACGGGGAATTAAAGCCTCTCGCGTCCACGGCGCATATCGCGGGGCAGATCAAGACGATCGACCGCGCGGTGGATTGGTTCTGGTACAAAGTCAGCTCGTTCTTCGGAACGCTCGCTTACGGCTCATAATTACGTTCGACGCAGAACGACAAAAAGCAAGCGGGCGATCCGGAACGCGCAATTACGCCTCTCTGGGCCACGGAGAGGTTTTTTTGCGTCGATGACAGGATTTCTTGGCGCGAGTAGAGAAAGATAATAAAGAAGATTACGTTTGCAAATCCGACATTTTTCGTCGTAACTATTCCAGCGCCGGGACGGGGGGTCGCGTCTTGGACTATTTTGCCGGGCTGACACTAAAGAATTCCGTAAAAGACATCATCGACGTGCTGATCGTCAGTTACATCATCTATATGCTTATTAAAATGGTGCGCGGCACGAGAGCCGTCCAGCTGCTCAGGGGGATTTTCCTTCTCGTCATTACTTGGGCGCTCAGCACCTGGCTGGACTTGTACACGCTGAAGTGGCTCATGAACCAGATGTTCACGTTCGGCGTTGTCACCGTCCTTATTATTTTCCAACCGGAGCTTAGAAGGGCGCTCGAGCAGCTGGGGAGAGGCAAGCTGTTCACCCGGTCTTCGCCGGAGGAACTGGACGTCAGCCAGCGCATCAACGAGGTCATGAAGTCGCTCAATTACTTGGCGCCGCGCAAAATCGGGGCTCTGATCGTGTTCGAGCGCAACACGGGCTTGAACGATTACATCGAGTCGGGCATCAAGATGGAATCGAAGCTGAGCTCGGAGCTGCTGTGCAACATCTTCATCCCGAACACGCCGCTCCACGACGGGGCGGTCATTCTCCGGGGCAATACGATCATGGCCGCCGGCTGTTATTTGCCGCTCGCGGAGAATCCGTTCATCAGCAAAGAGCTCGGCACGAGGCACCGCGCGGGGATCGGCATTACCGAGGTGTGCGACGCGATCAGCGTGATCGTATCCGAGGAGACGGGACAGATTTCGCTCGCCATCAACGGCCAGATCGTCCGCGACATCAAGGAAGAATCGCTCATCTCGAAGCTGTTCGAAGAGCTTCGGCCGCAGTTCAAGTCGAAGGGCACGGAATGGAAGGCGTTCTGGAAGCGGAAAGAAGGTGACAACCGTGGATAGATGGTTGAACCACCCGACCGCGTCCAAGCTCGTCGCGCTCGGCCTCGCTCTTCTCATGTGGGCGGTCGTGCATTTCGATCCGGACGAGCCGTCGCCGAACAACGTGACTTCCCTTAACGAGACGAAAGTCATCGACGACGTCATCGTTCAAGCTTACGGCATGGACGAGAAAAATTACGTGCTGCTCAGCCTCGAGCCGCAGAAGGTCAAGCTGACCGTCAGAGGTACGCGCAGCGCCCTCGCGTCCGCGCAGCCGAACGAATATCGCCTTAAGGTCGACTTGCGAACCGTGGGCGAAGGTCAGCATACACTGCCATTAGTAGAAGATTTGCCGCCGGGCATTACGTCGGTGTCGATGTCGCCTTCGACGGTCGTCGTCGACATCGAGGCGCTGCAGATCAAGGAATTCGAAGTCGCGATCCAGACGCAGGGCGCCCCTGCCAAGGGCTATAAGGTCGGCACGCCGATCCTGATGCCGGGCAACAGGGTTCACGTGAAGCTGCCGAAGAGCCAGCTCGAGAAAGTCGACCGGGTCGGCGCGACGATCTCCGTCGAAGGCGAGAAGGAAACGATCAAGAACAAGAGCGTGAAGCTGGCCGCATACGACAAGGACGGCAATCCGTTCCCGGAAGCGGTCATCGATCCGGCGGTGCTCGAGGTCGAGGTGCCGATCACGAATCCGTTCAAGACGGTGCCGCTGCAGCTCAAACTCGTCGGGCATATGAAGCCGGGACTGAGCATCGCGTCCTTCAAGCCGGACGTGGAGCAGGTCACCGTATACGGACCGCAGGAAGCGCTTGACACGATCGAATTCGTCGAAGCCAACATCCAATTGGATGCGTTAACGGCATCGGGTAAAGTGACCGTGCCGCTGATCATCGCGCCGCCGCTCATCGAGGTGTCGCCGGCGAAAGCGGAAGTCACGGTCGAGGTGCTGCTGTCCGCGACGAGAACGCTGGAGGGACTGCCCATCACGCTTAGCGGTCTGGGCGAAGGCTTGAAGGCGACAATCACGGACCCCGCGGCCGGCAAGGCGGACATCTCGATTCAAGGGGCGCCGGCGCTGCTCGACAGGCTGAGCCCGGGAGACGTCGACGTCATCGCCGACTTGAGCGGCCGCGGTCCGGGAATTTACACGATTCCTCTTATCGTGAACTTGGAGAAGTTCATGGAGTTGGCCGGAGGAACGCAGAACATTACGGTCGAGATCGTGGACGCCGCGCCGGCGAGCACGTCTCCGGACGAGGGCAACGCTAACGGTTCGGAAGGAACGCCCGTAGACGAAAGCGGCCAATAAGGCGCATCGCGCTCGGGGGCGTTCGCTTCCGCGAGAATGACAGAACGAAGGAGCAGGATTGCAGCTTATGGGGAAATATTTCGGAACGGACGGCGTTCGAGGCGTCGCGAATACAGATTTAACGCCGGAATTGGCGTATCGGATCGGCCGCTGCGGCGGCGTCGTGCTGGCGGGACGCGCGGAGCGTCCTAAAGTGTTGATCGGGCTCGACACCCGCATATCGGGCGCGATGCTCGAGAGCGCATTGACGGCGGGACTGCTGTCCATCGGCGCGGACGTCGTTCGTCTAGGCGTCGTCAGCACGCCGGCGGTCGCTTACTTGACCCGGACGATGGGCGCGGACGCGGGCGTCATGATCTCGGCTTCGCATAATCCGGTCGAGGATAACGGCATTAAATTTTTCGGCGGGGACGGCTTTAAGCTTCTGGACGAGACGGAAGCGGAGATCGAGCGGCTCATGGACGCGGATATCGACGAGCTTCCTCGTCCGGTCGGCGGCGGCATCGGCTCGGTCACGACGGATCTGGCCGCGAAAGCGAAATATATCGAGTTCTTGAAAACGACGGTAAGCGGCTCGTTCGCGGGCGTGAAGCTCGTGCTAGACTGCGCGCACGGATCGGCGTACGAGCTGGCCCCGGAAGTGTTCCGCGCGCTGGGCGCGGAAGTGATCGCGTACGGAGCGGAGCCGAACGGATTGAATATCAACGCGGGCGTCGGTTCGACGCATCCGGAGATGCTGGCCGCGAAGGTGAAGGAACACGGCGCCGATCTGGGACTGGCGTTCGACGGCGACGCCGATCGGCTGATCGCCATCGACGAGAACGGCGAGGAAGTGGACGGCGACTACATTCTGTGCATTTGCGGCGACGCGATGCGCCGGTCGGGCACGCTGTCCAAGGATACGGTCGTGACGACGGTCATGGCGAACATCGGGTTCTTCAAAGCGGCGGAGACGCTGAGCTTGCGCACCGCGAAGACGGCGGTCGGCGACCGCTACGTCATGGAAGAGATGGTTAACGGCGGTTATAATTTAGGCGGCGAACAATCCGGTCACGTCATCTTCCTGGACTACAGCACGACGGGCGACGGCATTCTGACGGGCTTGCAGCTCGTCGACACGGTCGTCGCTTCCGGCAAGAAGCTGGGCGAGCTGAAACGCATGATGCGCAAGTACCCGCAAGTGCTCGTGAACGTGCGCGTGGCGGACAAATCGCGCTATCCGGGCAACGAAGCGATCGCGGAAGCGGTGGCGGCGGCCGAGACGGCGCTCGGGGACAACGGGCGCGTTCTCGTTCGTCCGTCCGGCACGGAAGCGCTCATCCGCGTCATGGCCGAAGGGCCGGAGCGGGAAGAGATCGAGCGCCACGTGGCCTCGATCGTGGACGTCGTGAAGGCGGAGCTGGTATAAGAAAGCTTCGGATATTGGTTATTTGATGGATCGCAAGCTCCCGCGCCGTTATGGCCGGGAGCTTGTTTTTGCGTTCGGGCAGGACCAGCCGTCCCGATTAAACGGGCATATGCCGATGGCAATGCTTGCCCGGAGGTTGCAAGGACGTGTCAAAACGAATAAGATAAGGGATAGATTCTAGAAGGAAGGGCAGGGTAGAGAAGAATAAGCACGACAAAGCGCCAGAGCTTGTCGAAGCATCGGGCCGCGACGGGGGCGAAGATCAGGGACGGGAAAGCTGATCGGAGCGAGAAAACCGCGAAGCGCGCGACGATTGCCGCCGGCAAGTTGACGAGGTGGGGGTGTTCGAAATTTCGGCGGGGACCCTCCGGCTTACGCATCGGAGCCGACAATCGGAACTCAAAACGCTTAGGGCAACCGGGCGGACAAAATTCCGATACGATGACGATAGGCGTCCATGATGACGCCCACAATGTCCGGCGGCCTGGAACCGGTCGCTCGAGGGGCATAACGTGCAAGGTTAGGGGATGTCGAAAGACACCGGATCCCCCTTATTTGGATACGGCTTATGCCGCTCATTCGGCTCGGTTGCGGGTACTCCGGCAATTCATCGGATAACCCGAGACGGAGGCTAATTTAATTATGTGCGGAATCGTTGGATATATAGGGAACAGAGAGTCTCAGCCTATTTTGCTGGAAGGACTCAAGAAGCTGGAATACCGTGGGTACGACTCGGCGGGCATCGCCGTGTTCACGGAACAAGGATTGGAAGTGACGAAGACGGTCGGACGGTTGGCCAACTTGGAAAACCGCTTGAGCGGCGATCCTTTGCGCGGTACGGTCGGCATCGGCCATACGCGCTGGGCGACGCACGGCAAGCCCTCGGACGTGAACTCGCATCCGCATACGGACAATTCTTCGAAATTTTCCGTCGTTCATAACGGCATCATCGAGAATTATTTGGAATTAAAAGAAGAGCTCATGATGGCCGGGCACCGTTTCCTGTCGGAGACGGACACCGAGGTCATCTCTCACCTGATCGCGGTCGAGTACGACGGCGACATCGTGAAGGCGGTACAGCGCGCGGTGAAGAAAATGCGCGGAGCGTTCGCGCTCGGCGTGCTGACCGAGCACGAGCCGGATCGTCTCGTAGCGGTACGTTACGCGAGCCCATTAATTATCGGCGTAGGCGACGGAGAGAAATATATCGCTTCCGACATTCCGGCGATCTTGGAGCATACGCGGGATATTTATATCTTGAACGACGGCGAGATGGCCGTGTTGACTCGCGACGGCGTCGAGCTGCTGACGATCGAAGGCAACCTGATCTCGAAGGAAATTTTCCACGTCGATTGGGACCTGATGACCGCGGAGAAAGCCGGGTTCGACCACTTCATGCTGAAAGAAGTGCACGAGCAGCCGAAGGCTTACCGCGACACGATGCGCGGACGCATTAGCGACGACGGCCGTTCCGTGGCGATGCCGGAGCTGAAGATGACGGCTGAGCAGTTGAAGGGCATCAACCGCGTGCACATCGTCGCTTGCGGCACCGCGCTGCACGCCGGTCTCGTCGGCAAGAACGTCATCGAGAGCCTGGTGCGCATTCCGGTCGAGACGGACGTCGCGTCGGAGTACCGTTACCGTTCGCCGATCATTACGCCGGAGACGCTCGTCATCGTCGTGAGCCAATCAGGCGAGACGGCCGATACGCTGGCGGCTTTGCGCGAAGCGCAGCGCTGCGGCGCCCGCGTGCTCGCGATCACGAACGTCGTCGGCAGCTCCGTCGCCCGCGAAGCGGACGATGTCATCATTACGCTGGCCGGTCCGGAGATCGCGGTCGCGTCTACCAAAGCTTATTCGTCGCAGCTAATCGCGTTCTTCCTGTTCGGCGCGTTCTGGGCGCAGACGCTCGGCACGAAATCTGAGGCGCAGGTCGCTCAAGTATTGGCGGCGATGGAAGCTCTGCCGGAGCAAGTCGAGAAGATTCTCGCGCAGGCGGAATTGCTCAAGGAAGTGGCGGAGTCGATCTCCCACCACAGCAGCTTGTTCTTCATCGGACGCGGAGTCGACTACGCGGTCGCGATGGAAGGCTCGCTCAAGCTGAAGGAGATCTCGTACATCCACTCCGAGGCTTATGCCGCAGGCGAACTCAAGCACGGCACGCTCGCGCTGATCGAGGAAGGCACGCCGGTCATCGCGCTCCTGTCGCAAGAGGATCTGTACGAGAAGATGCTTAGCAACATTAAAGAAACGAAAGCGCGCGGCGCGGACGTTCTCGGCATCTTGAACGAAGGCCATGAGGCCGAGATTTCCAAGTCGGTCGACCGCTACTTCGCGATCCCGCGGACGTTGCCTCTGCTGACTCCGGCGCTGTCGGTTATTCCGTTGCAGTTGATCTCCTATTACGCGTCCCTGGCGCTGGGACATGACGTGGATAAGCCGAGGAATTTGGCTAAGAGCGTGACGGTGGAGTAAGAGGAAAAGTTGTTTGAGTTCTGCTGTTCTCTGACAATAAAGTTGTTTAATCTACAATAAAGTCATTTAATTTACAATAAAGTTGTTTAAAAACTCCATGATGCAACATGGAGTTTTTAAATCCCAGAAGTTTACGATTAAAAAAGAAGGCGTCGGAGTAATTCCGGCGTCTTCTCGCTTTATGGCTTTTATTAACCGTAAGTCGTATGCCCGATTTTTTCTGTCGCATAGTCACACAGATTATCGAAGTGGAGAATTTCAATATCATCAGTACTTCTTAAACGTCTTTTATGCCATCGTGTAGTGTCATTAAAATTGTCTCGTCTGCCTGCAACTACAGCGAAGTGAAAGCGATACGGTTCGTAAGTCTTAAATTCGTCAGGAAGTTCCATCGTAGGATTTTTGTATTTGTTAAAGGTCTCTTCAAGCGTCTTGAAGTTGGCTGCAAGGTATCTTTTCCAGTCGTTAACTTGTTTAATTCCCTTGCTAAATGTCGCACCTAACTCTCCCGTTTGAGTGGTAATATTTTTATACGGGTTTTCTAACTCGACGAAAATAAATTCATACCCACCAGAGTTTTTCCCAATTATTAAATAGTCGACACGATACGTATTCCCTAACATAAATTCAGGAATTATATACGCGTCATGGTGTCCAAAGTCGTAACTTTTTAATATCGATGCGATAATGAAGTAGGCTTCATTTCGTTTAATATTAGCCATGAGCGTAGTTTCGGTCGAGCTTGAACTATTGAGGTCACTTAAAAATTTTGCTATTAAGTCATTTAGTCGTGTTTCGTCTTTTAAGTCAACGGTGTCTAAATAGTAGTTAGGGAAAAAACTTAAATTATGTCTTACCGCTTTTGGATACCTCAGGTAGTTAACCGCTTTTCGGAGCTTTCCAGTGTTGTATAGTTTTTCAGTGGCGTCCATCGCTTCTTTAATTGATTTTTCTTCTACTGTGAGTGTCATATAGTCACGTTGGTACAATGTCATTTGTGCAATTTTCCCCTTTATCATCGATACGCTTTATTTCTCCATTGTACGTCTTTTCCCTCCTTTTCCCAACAATGCAAGTAGTGAGGATTGGAGGACGAAGCATGAATAGCTTACTTATAGATGTTGAATCATTAAAGACGATGATGGTTTCGAGAGGGACAGGCGGGGATGCTCACGATACGACATATCGTCAAACGAGGGCGAGGGTAATACAGAACGATAGAATAAAGTCGTTACTTCCACGTTGCGTACATGCTTGCCGAAATTTAGACGAGGTTTGGGGCTACATCAAAGAGAAATCGCCAAATTATCAGGGTCGGCGCGACCACTTACGCGATGAATTTCACCGAATTGTTAAAAGAAAATAAACCATTAGACTGAAAAAATAAAGTATTAGACTAGGAAAATAAAGTTGTAGACTGAGAAAATATAGTATTAGACTGGGAATGGCATTAACGGGCAGTTTAGCGTAACAAATGGGTGTTACATTCAACAGAATGTGGGATAATTTAGCATAGTGGTCCCCGCCGTATTCGCTAGAAAGCAGGCGATGGGTTTGATCACCAAGGCGGCTTTCCGCAGCGAAGGCCAAGCCTGCCTACCCGATTTAGTGGCCGATCCTACCCGTTCGAGTAGGTCTCACTAGAGCGGGTTTCTTTTATAGTAAAAGAATAGTGCCTTTTTGGCTTTCGCCAATAGGTGATCCATAGTTTTGTGAGAGGAGCGTAGAAATTTGTGATAAAACGCAGTTTTTTATTATTTATGATTTTGTTCATTACAGCAGGAAGTCTTCCTTCTTATTCATCTGCTGCCAGCGTGGACAATTTTCTGAGTGGGTTGACGATATCAGGTGGTACGGCTGTCGAAGATCCTTTTGAAATCATAGCCTCGAGTTACTATGCAGATGTGGTCAATGAGGTGAGTGAGATCACAGTCACGCCGACGGCGAGGCACAGCGGAGCGAAGATCAAGGTGAACGGTGCCGAGGTGGCCAGCGACAGCGCGTCGGAAGCGATTGCTCTGGACGTTGGCGTCAACACGATCAACATTCTGGTTACCGCGGAGGACGAACGAACGCAGAGAACCTACACCTTGACGGTAACCCGGGCGGGACTTGCAGGCAGCGACGCGAAGCTGAGTTTTCTGGGTGTATATACGGAGGACTTGAGACCGTTCGCCACCGGCTTCCATCCGAGCTTGCCGAATTTCGATATCGGCTCGAGTGTGAGCATAAGCAGGCTTCTAGTGCGGCCGGAAACTTCGGATAGCGCAGCCACGGTGACGATCAACGGGAAGCCGGCACTGAAAAACAAGGAGAATCCCGTTGATTTGCATCTAGGCAAGAACACGATTACGGTAACGGTGACGGCTCAAGACGGGGGGACAACAAGGACCTATACGGTGCAGTACGTTCGAGGTGCTACCTCTGACGCCGACTTAGAAGCCGTGATGATTCTAGACAGAGAAACAGGGAGGAATCCGGAAGACAGTACGCAGTTCCTCACAAGCGTGACGAGCGAAGTAGACAGCATTACCGTTACACCGAAGCCGAAAGGAAAGTTGGCAGCGGTTAAAGTAAACGGGATCACGCTACCCAGCGGCGGAGCATCTGAACCGATCGCGCTGAATTTTGGCAGCAACACGGTTTCGATCGATGTGATCTCGGAAGATGGAACATCGCAAGCAACCTATACGTTGACGGTGAAGAAACTCTATCCTAGGGTATTTTTCTTCCCGCAGGATGGCAACCCATACTGGACCGTCACAGATATCATACCGGGAACGAAGGTAAGCGAACCGGTTATAACTCGGGAGGGCTACGGACTCTTGGGCTGGTACACCGACCAGGAATATACAGAGCAATGGAATTTCGCTGCGGATACGGTCGATATGGACGTCATGTTGTTCGCCAAGTGGGGCAAGGCGTACACAGTCACCTTCGATGCACAGGGAGGCAGCGGCTCAAGCGCGAATCTAAGCGTTGTTGTACAGGGACCGATCAGGGCGCCGGTACCGCCGGTCAAGGCAGGCTTCACCTTTGGGGGCTGGTACACGGATGCGAGCACGGTGACCCCATGGTATTTCGAAACGGATTCCGTAGATGGAGATATGACGCTGTATGCGAAGTGGACCGCTGGTGAGAGCTACTCGGTCATTTTCGATTCCCAAGGAGGCCCTTCGATCGCAGGTTTAACTGGCGTTAGCCCTGGCGAGAAAATTCGCATGCCGGCACCGACCCGGGATGGCTATCGTCTTGCAGGCTGGTACAGGGAGCCAGGCTTTGCGACAGCCTGGAATACCGCCAGCGATACGGTGAACGCCGATCTCACTCTGTATGCGAAATGGGATCCCTTATACACGGTCACCTTCGATACGCGGGAAGGCAGCTATATCCCGCCTGTTGTGACGACCTATGGCACGATTAAGCCCTATTCGCCTAGCAAGAGTAACTATATCTTCACCGGCTGGTATAAGGACGCGGAGTTGACGTCGCTGTGGAACTTCTCATCCGAACCGGTGAGCAGCAATATGACGGTATACGCGGGCTGGTTCTCTGCTCCGGGCTACACGGCGACCTTTAATACGAACGGAGGCAACAGCCTGGAACCGGCCACCTTACTCTATCCTGGGGCCAAGATTCCGAAGCCGTTAGACCCATGGCGCAGCTCGGAATATGTTTTTGACGGCTGGTACAAAGAACCGACATTTGAAACGCTTTGGAACTTCGCGGCCGATACGGTAAACGGCGATACGACGTTGTATGCGAAGTGGAAGGACAGCACGCATTCGGTAACATTTAATACGACGGGCGGCTACTTTGAGGACGGTTTTCCGACCCGGCTAATCAATATTGCCCGTGGAACGAAGGTCGAGCGCCCGCCGAATCCAGTCCACAGAGATGAGGATGTTGTGTTCGACGGCTGGTATAAGGAAGCGGCACTTCTTACACCATGGAATTTCGAGACCGATACAGTGAAGGGCAATACCGATCTGTATGCAAAATGGATCAGAATGTTCACCGTCTATTTCGACTTGGGTGACGGCAGTGAAGTCGCAACGCAAAGAGTTGCCGCTGAGAGCAAGATCACAAAGCTGGCAGACCCCGTGATGGAGAACTATACGTTCAAAGGCTGGTACGTTAAGGACCACGGCATGTGGGATTTCGATTCCAATACGGTAGAAGGAAACACTGTTTTGTACGCGGACTGGGAGTACATCACCTATACGTTGACGTTCGATTATCAGGACGGAGGCGAACCGGTAGTCGATACCATCTATTCCGGCGATACCGTATATCAACCGGAAGATCCGGATCGGGAAGGTTACACCTTTCAGGGCTGGTACGCAGATGCAAGCTATACAAAGCCATGGGACTTCCTGAACGATACGGTAACGGAAAATGTGACGCTGTATGCAAAGTGGGATCCGATTATGTTCACGTTGACCTTCGATACTCAAGGAGGCAGCCCTGTAGACAGCCAGACCGTCCGCTACGGGAAGAAGGGGGTCGAACCGCCTGAACCGACGAAAGCGGGCTACAGGTTCGATTGGTGGTACAGCGATCAGGAGTTTAATCTACCATGGGAACCGGAAAGAGGAATCTATGAGGATGTCACGATGTATGCGAAGTGGATGCCGATTCCGGCAGCAACGTACACGGTAACGTACGACTCGCAAGGCGGCAGCGCAGTAGCGAGCTTGACCGGCATTACCTCCGGTGCGACTGTCACAAAGCCGGCCGATCCGACGAGAGCAGGCTACACGTTCTCGGGCTGGTATAAGGATGAGGGCTACGCCTCGGCCTGGAACTTCATGACGGATACGGTAAGTACAAACACGATGTTGTATGCGAAGTGGACCTCGATTCCGGTGTCGACGTACACGGTGACGTTCGATTCGAAGGATGGCAGTGCGGTAGCGAGCGCGCCTGGTATCGTCTCCGGCGCGACTGTCACAAAGCCGGCCGATCCGACGAGAGCAGGTTACACGTTCTCGGGCTGGTATAAGGATGAGGGTTACGCCTCGGCCTGGAACTTCATGACGGATACGGTAAGTGCGAATACAACTTTGTATGCGAAGTGGACCTCGATTCCGGTGTCGACATACACGGTGACGTTCGATTCGAAGGAAGGCAGTGCGGTAGCGAGCGCGACCGGCATCGTCTCCGGCGCGACTGTCACAAAGCCGGCCGATCCGACGAGAGCAGGCTACACGTTTTCGGGCTGGTATAAGGATGAGGGCTACGCCTCGGCCTGGAACTTCTCCACGGATATGGTAAGTGCGAATACAAGTTTGTATGCGAAATGGACGGCAGTTCCGGTGTCGACGTACACGGTGACGTTCGATTCGAAGGAAGGCAGTGCGGTAGCGAGCGCGACCGGTATCGTCTCCGGCGCGACTGTCACAAAGCCGGCTGATCCGACGAGAGCAGGCTACACGTTTTCGGGCTGGTATAAGGATGAGGGTTATGCCTCGGCCTGGAACTTCATGACGGATACGGTAAGTACAAACACAACGTTGTATGCGAAATGGACGGCAGTTCCGGTGTCGACGTACACGGTGACGTTCGATTCGAAGGATGGCAGTGCGGTAGCGAGCGCGACCGGTATCGTCTCCGGCGCTACTGTCACAAAGCCGGCTGATCCGACGAGAGCAGGCTACACGTTCTCGGGCTGGTATAAGGATGAGGGTTATGCCACGGCCTGGAACTTCATGACGGATACGGTAAGTACAAACACGACGTTGTATGCGAAGTGGACGGTAGTTCCGGTGTCGACATACACGGTGACGTTCGATTCGAAGGAAGGCAGTGCGGTAGCGAGCGCGACCGGCATCGTCTCCGGCGCGACTGTCACGAAGCCGACCGATCCGACGAGAGCGGGCTACACGTTCTCGGGCTGGTATAAGGATGAGGGCTACGTCTCGGCCTGGAACTTCTCCACGGATACGGTAAGTGCGAATACGACTTTGTATGCGAAGTGGACGGCAGTTCCGGTGTCGACGTACACGGTGACGTTCGATTCGAAGGAAGGCAGTGCGGTAGCGAGCGCGACCGGTATCGTCTCCGGCGCGACTGTCACGAAGCCGGCCGATCCGACGAGAGCAGGTTACACGTTCTCGGGCTGGTATAAGGATGAGGGTTACGCCACGGCCTGGAACTTCATAACGGATACGGTAAGTGCGAATACGACTTTGTATGCGAAGTGGACGGAAGTTCCAAGCGGCGGAGGCAGCAGTGGAGGCAGCAGTGGAGGCGTAAGCGTTCCGGATAACAGCCCAGTCATCTCCGACGATGGAGAGTTGACGCTTCCTGTTGGTCGACCGGGAACGGTTAGCTCGAGCGATGACGAGATCACCATCGAGATCCCAGCCGACGCGACGGACGCGAGTTTGCAAGTGACAGTAGAGACCTTGTTGGATACGAATGAATTGTTGAAGCATAACGAAGTGCTGGTAAGCGAGATATTCGAAGTGTTGAAGAATGTCCCTGGTACCTTCAAGAAAAACATTACGTTAAAGCTGGCCTTCGATCCGACGAAGCTAAGCGACGGCCAGCGTGCTTCTATCTTCTATTATGATGAAGAGAAGAAAGAATGGATGGAGGTTGGCGGCATCGTAAGCGGCGAATTCATAACCGCGGAAGTCAATCACTTCACGAAGTTCGCCGTGCTGGCCGTGGGAGAGCCGGCGGTCGAATTCATTGACATCGCCGGACACTGGGCGGAGGAAGCGATTCGCCAAGGAGCTAGCCAAGAGATCACGGCTGGTTATCCTGACGGAACATTCAAGCCGAATCTCACGGTTACGCGAGCTCAATTCGCCGTGATGCTAATGAATGCGATTAAGCCTGCAGGAGCAACGGAGGAATTGGCCTTCAAGGATGCATCACAAATTCCTGCATGGGCTAAGAATGCCGTGGCGGAGGCTAAACAAGCTGGCATCATCACCGGCTATGACGATGGTACTTTCCGTCCGAACGCTGAGGTTACCCGAGTCGAGATGGCGGCGATGATCGTTAAGGCGCTAGATCTGACAGTCGAAGTGAATGCCGCGACCGGCTTCGCGGATAACAGCGAGATTCCGGCGTGGGCGAAGGGAGCGGTTGCCGCTCTCACGGAGACCGGTCTGATGCAAGGCACGGGAGACAATCGGTTCAATTCCGAAGCCAAAGCAAGCCGAGCGGAAGCGGTGACGGTTCTTCTGCGCATGCTAGAGCAGCAGAAAACAAAAAAATAAACCGGATTGACGAGAGACCCCTGTGCCCTTTAGCACAGGGGTTTTGTAATTGTCACAAAATTTCCATAGAGAATTGTCCGATATAATCGAATATAATCGATTATATGGAATTTTTTATTTAGTCGTTCGGAGGCTTTGAATATGATTCGTAGAACCAAATATCTCATTCCCCCAGCGCGCGGATCTTTGGTGACTAGGCCGCAACTGACGCGCAAGCTTGAGGAAGGCATGGAGACCAAGCTGACTTTGCTATCGGCCCAAGCGGGCTACGGCAAAACGACAGCTTTAAGCGAATGGGCGAGGCAATGCCGAGCTTCGGTTGTCTGGGTCTCCCTGGATAAATACGATAACGATTGGGGCGTATTTTGGAGCTGCGTCTTAGCATCCATACGAGAAAGACTGCCGCTGTTCGGGGAATCGATCGAATTCCTGCTTGAGCAAGAGTCTGCGGCTTCTATCGATTTCGCAGTATCGGCATTTCTGAACGAGCTAAGCTCGATTAGTGGCGATTTTGTACTCATTCTGGACGACTACCACGTCATCGAGAATGCGTTCGTTAATGAGTCGATCCGATATATGCTTGAGCATCTGCCTCCTCACTTCCATCTCTATATCGCAAGCCGCACTGAGCTGTCTTTTCCCACGACCAGACTTCTTGCCAAGGGCGAGATCAACGTTATTCGAATAGAAGACATGCGATTCGAGTTGGAGGAGGGAGTTGCCTTCTTCCGGGAGACGACGAACTTATCGCTATCGATAAGGCAAATCTCTACGTTGTTTGAGCAGACGGAAGGTTGGGTAAGCGGACTTCAGCTTGCGGCTATCACGCTCAAACGAAGCGGCAATATTGCCGATACGATTCGCCAGTTCAGCGGCCGGCAGCGGCAAATCTCCGATTATTTATTGGAAGAAGTGTTCGGGCATCTGCCTGAATCCTTGCAGGAATTCCTGCTGGCCACCTCCGTTCTGAGCCGCATGAACGCGGAGCTGTGCGCGGCGGTGACGGGACAAGCCGACAGCCAGGTCCAACTGGAGCAGTTGGAGCAACTAAATTTGTTCATCATTCCGCTAGATGAGCAGCGCGATTGGTTCCGCTATCATCATCTGTTGTCCGAGTTCTTGCAGCAGCTGTGCGCTAGGGACTACCCGGAACTGTGGAGACTTTCCCATCATCGGGCTGCGGCCTGGCATGAGAACGAGGGGCTCTATGAAGAAGCGGTGGAGCATTATATTAGGACGGAACAGGCTGAAGATGCCGTCCGGATTATCGACCGCATCATGCCGGAACTCTTGCAATCGAGGAGTCATGTGGTTCGAAGATGGATTAACGCCTTGCCGGAGAGCAGCTTTGAACACAGGCCGATGTTTCAGCTGTACCGCATCTCGCAGTTCCTGATGGATCGGGATTGGGAGCAAGGACTGCGTAAGGCCGAGCAAGCGGAGAGACGGTTCGAAGCCATGAAGGCGTCCATCCCTGAGCTGGAATGGAAGCAACTAATGGGCAATCTCTATTACTTAAATGCACTCTTCTTCCGAATGCAGCAGAATATGCCGCGAGCCCTTCATTATTTTGAGCTGTTGGAGCATTATTTGCCAGAAGGGAGTAGTCTCCAGAAAGCCTCGACCAAACGGTATTTAGGTCACGAGGGATTCGGGGATCCGCTCTCGCTGACCGTCGATCTGAACGAGATGGAGCAATTCCAGCTTAAACTGATAACGATGTGGGGGAAGAAGCCGAACTATCCCTTTGTCGGCTACGCGTATCTATCCTATAGTTCGCTTATGCACGAGTGGAATCGGTTGGACGAGGCGGAGTCGTACATTGGACAAGCGCTTAGCCGAAAGGATCTTCGTGCCAACGTATGGACTTGGATTCATCTGGGCGTTGTGTCATCCCGGCTCAAGCAGGCTCTCGGAAGAGAGGAAGAAGCAATCGAAGCGCTTACCCATCTCGGTTCGAGCGTCAACTCGCCGGATCAGCCTATTATTTGGAAAAGAATCAAGGCGGAACAAGCGAGGCTGTATCTGCTTCAAGGGCAGCGTCAGAAGGCATACGATTGGCTCGAACAGAGTGGAATGTCGCATTCGGACGAGGTTTCGGCCCGGTATTTCGAGGAGTATCTAGTAATGGTCAAGGTGATTGCGGAAAACGGACGGATCGAGAATGCGCTGCAATTGTTCGAGAAGCTGGAGCGCCTTGCGGACAAGGAAAATCGTCTGCGAGAACGGATCAGGCTGAAGATCTTGCATAGCATGGTGCTTCGGCAATCTGAGGAGCCCCAAGCAGCCTTTGCGCCGTTGGTTATTGCCTTGAGGCTCTCGGAACCGCTGGGCTACATCCGCAGCTTCCTTGATGAAGGCCCTCAGATGGTTGAGATGCTGGCTGAGCTTCTGAATCAGCAGCAAAAGACAGCATTGACATTGTTGCCCTCGAACTATATCCGTCTTCTTCTCGACGCTGTGAACAGCAATCTGTCTCCTAAATCTTTGTCTAACGAGGCTCTGACCGAGAAGGAAGAAAAGGTGTTTGAATTGCTTGCGGAGGGATTCATTTATAAAGAGATTGCCGATCAATTGAATGTCACTCAAGATACGGTGAAGTTCCATTTGAAGAACATTTATCGCAAGTTAAGGGTAAATAACCGGGCTAAGGCAATCATGCGAGCCAAGGATTATAGGAAACGAGTTTGAGCCGACTGCTGTGTAAACTTGAGAGCGGCGGACTTTAATGGATAACCTTCGCCTAGGGAGTAATGGACCCGAGAGGTATATAGAAGTTCAAGTATGGGATGATAAGCCCTTGACCCGATGGACGTTCAACTAACGCAGTACTTTGGTTCAACAAAATACAAAATGAGGCTGCCGCGAAATTGATCGGCAGCCTCATTAAGCTATACCAGCTAATAGCTTGTCAACATTACCAGTAAAGTTAACTGAGTTCATATGATATATTGAAAAATAAGAACGCCAAATAACCCTCCAACTCAACTTGGAAGGTTATACCAAAGGCTTTTTGTTATGCATCACGAAATGTTTTTTTGCTTTTTAAAATGGCATGTAACCAATGCACTAACTTATTTGCGCAAGCAACTAGAGCAACCTTGTGTGGCTTTCCCTCAGCTCTTTTTCGTTCGTAGAACTCTTTCAGTCGAGTATTACGTGAACGTATGAGGCCGCACTGGACAGCCATTACTAGCGCATAACGAAGTTGTCGTGAACCACGTTTGGTGATTCGATTTCGAGTCGCTGTGAATTTCCCTGAAGCAAAGACACTCGGGTCAATTCCAGCAAAAGCGACTAGCTTTTTTGGATGATCAAATCGGTCGACTTCCCCAACTTCGGATAAAATTGTTGCAGCAATTTTATGACCAATACCGGGGATAGACTGGATTAAATCATACTCTTCAATTTCTTTTGCCAGGGCATCTATGTTCTGTTCCAACTCGGCGAGATGCTCCTGGTACTGAAGAATAATGGTGATTAAGATCTTAAAATTAATTAAGTGGCTTGCATATACGGTTTGTTGAAAAGGGTTTTGTTTTGCAGCCTCGAGCAACCGCTGAACGCGTTCGTAAATCCAGTTCTCTGAGCGCCCTCGTTTAGATAAAAGAAGGGACTCAATCTTAGATTTGAGCATCTCTTCATCGGTTTGTAAAACCGAATATGATGTTGGAAACTCATATAATAAACGAAGTGAAACACTTGAATACATAGCCCCAAAGACGCCCTTGTAGGCGGGAAATACTTGATCCAAAACGGATTGGAATTGTAATTTTGTCTGCACGCACATCTTCGAAAGAGATTCATATTGCCGCGTCAGATAGCGTAAATTAAGCAACTGCACGCCTCGTTTTCTAAACGGCTCGAATTCTTCTTTGTAGTGGAGTTCACCTAGAAGATAAGCATCGGCAGCATCCGTTTTTACTTTACGGAGTTGTGATTTTCTTAGTCGATTTGAAATCAGCGGATTGATCACAATGTAAACATAGTGATGCTCCTCTAAGAATTGAACGACAGGACTTTGATAATGTCCGGTCGCTTCAAGAATAATCGTTGGATGTTGACCAGACGCATGCTCAACGTCTTGAATCACGTGAAGCAATTGCAGAAGTCCATCTCGTGTATGTGCGAATTGAAACGTCCCCTTGAAAGGTTTCCCCCGATCTAAAAAGGTCTGTCCATGGCTTTCTCCTTTTGAAATATCTAGACCAATTACAGGATTCATCCGATCTCTCCTTGAAGTGAATTTACCGGCAGCCCCTATGATTTTGCTTGTCGCTCCATAGCATCGCATGTGATACGGGATCCATGTCCCAACCAGCCTCAATCATGGTTATGACAAGTAGGGGTGAACATTATAGCGCTCGGGATCAAGTCCCACGGGCAGGTACGTTCGACCCGGCCACCTTCAACCCTCCAACCAAAACAAAAAAGGATCAACCAGTAAGATCTGGTTGACCTCATAATACGAACGGGCAGGTTAGTTGAAGATTATTCGCGGTGAACCGTATCATAAATGACGGCGAAATAAGTGTTTCAAGACCCTAGGGCAACAAGTTTTTGGGTTCTTCCTTTTGAGAAAAATTGGAACTAAGACGGCTGTTTATAAACCACCCCAGCACGAAAACGAGTGTGGCGAGAATAAATTCAATCCCAAAAACCGTTTGTAGGCCGGTAAGAACGCTCTGCGTTTTCTCATGCACTGCAGTGGGATCGAGCGAATGTTGAAGATAACGGTTGGCTCCGGATGACATGACGCCAACGAACAAAGCGATGCCCATTCCCCCGGCAATTTGTTGGAGAGTATTGTATATGGCTGTGCCATGGGCGACTAGATGACGCGGAAGTTGATTCAAACCCGTTGTCTGTGCCGGCATGACGACAAACGATATGCCAACAAATAAGAGGATATGATTAAAAAGAACGGAACCTTGAGCAGTATCGCTGTCGATACCGGCAAAAAGCCATAAGGATATAGCGATCAAGAGCAATCCGGGCACTATGACGAATCTCGGCCCGAATTTATCGAATAATTTTCCCGTCACCGGCATCATCATTGCGTTCAAAATACAGCCGGGCATCAGAAGTAAACCTGCCGCGAAGGCTGTCAACTGCATCACATCCTGCAAATAGATCGGCAGCAATGTCGTGGTGGCGAATAGAACCATCATCAGGACGACTACCAATACCGCAACTAAAGAAAAAGTGCGATGCTGGAATACGGACAAATCGATCAACGGTTCTCTGATCTTGAGCTGCCTCCAAATAAGCAAGAGCAAGAAGAGGCTTCCTAGGGCAATCAAACCGTAACCCTCAAGCTCAGACCATACATTTGTTCGTCCGAAGCCGTAGATGACGCAGCCGAAACCGATGGTCGATAACACAATGGATAAAAGATCGACCCTTGGCTTGGTTATTTCTGTCACGTTCTTTAAGTGCAGGAATGCATAAATAATCGAAAACAATGCGACAGGAATCACCATAAAGAATAGCCATCGCCAGTGTAACGTATCGATGACCAGACCAGACAAAGCTGGCCCGATGACAGGAGCGACCATAATGACCAGCCCCATGAGCCCCATGGCTGCACCCCGGCGTTCTAGAGGATAAATAGCGAGAATCGTATTCATCATCAACGGGACCAATAATCCTGTCCCGCAAGCTTGAACGACCCTGCCCATCAGCAAAATTACGAATCCAGGGGATCCTGCACACAAGCAGGTGCCGGCTAAGAATAACGCCATCGCAGACATAAACATCTGGCGAGTCGTGAACCACTGCTGCAGCAATGCGGTCACCGGCACCAGTACGCCGATCACGAGCATATAACCCGTCGATAACCATTGTATGGTCGAAGCAGAAACGTTGAATTCCCGCATCAAACCAGGAAACGCATTGGTAAGTAAATTTTCGCTAAGAAAAGCAACAAATACGCCTATGAGCAGCGCGGCTAACATCGGCCCTCTCCTCCATCCGCTTGCTTCGTGAACCTGCTCGTTCATCTTGTACCTCCCGAACGTTCTTTTTGTTCTGTCCTTGACACCCAATGGCCGGCCTATCGTGCAAATTATCCTGCATCATCGCTTTCTAACAAGGAATAAAAATGATCGCGGTCTTCATCATCGAATTTGCCGATTATCCGTACCCTGACAAATTCATGTCCGCCATTCATGTCTATTTCCTCGCCAAACCTATTGTAGAGCGCAATCATATTGCCATCCCGATTCAACTCCATGTACCCGTAGCATTCAACTTCGGGCGTTTTACCGTAAAGGAGCATAAATCTGATTTTGTCCACTCTGTTCATGCAGACCCTCCTTTTCTGTCTACCCTCTCCCATTGATCTGAAGAGAATTTTACGTGAAACTGGATGAATTGGAAAAAGCGAAATTGCTTCTCATTCTCGGAAATTCATTCCTAATTCGAAACCAGTAGTGGGGCGCCCCCGCTTTTTCGCTCATTTGCACATTATCTCTTGACAGGATGAGGTTTGGGGATTATTATATCGTGCCGGTTAACTCAATAAGGTAAATCAATAAAAAGGCCGACTTTTCGAAGTGCCTTGGCACCGAATCGTCAGCCTGTCGTGCAGATCATGAAAATAAAAATCCATAAGAACATCAACTAAGGAGCATGCCGTGGCAGCTCCTTTAGCGTTTTTCGCCGATAGATCCGTTAAGCTGAACCATATCACAAGTAGTGGTAAAGCGGAAAATGGAGCTAATGGTGAATAAAAGTGGTTGGGGAGATCCATTACAAATAAGAATGAGAGACCGAATAAGCTTAGAGCTTCTTTGGTCTTTCAGCGGCGGGCGGAAAAACGCCCGCCGCGCTGTGTGTATGGAAGAGAGCTTAAATTAATAGGTCATTCAAACAAATAATTTTACTACCTTTACTTTCATAATAACGAAGCATTTCATCAATTTTCCTTTTGTCATAACTGGTAACGCAATCTGATAGGACATTAACGCCATAATTTGCTTTGCGTAAGTTGTAACAGGTTGATTTAACACAAGCAACAGCATCTGCTCCTGCGATGTAGAAATCACATATTTCATTTTTACTAATAAAGTCTGTAAATTCTTCACAACTTAATGCGTTTCCTTTGTATTTTGTAAAAATATTTTTTGATACTATTTTCAAGTCTGAAGCTAATTCAGACCCATATGTATTGGGTTTAAGAGTCCTCGTGCCGGCTGATAAATTTTCATGCCTTATATAAATAACATGGATATTATTATTGACTGCCCAATCAATAGCTTTATTGATATTGCCAATAATATCCTTGTAATTCTTTGTTATGTCATTTTGAATATCGATTATTACTAAGGCTTTTTTCTGCATAGTGTTTCCTCCTGATAGGTAGATTGATTTGTTTGCTTTTTGAATATACCTTGTAATTGTTGACGACAGTATGGCAACAATCAATAATGATAACAAGAAATTTTGGAAGGCGGCTATCAGATGAAAGTTGACAGGCTTGTTAGCATTATTATGATACTCCTTGATAAAAAGCGTATAGGCGCACAGGAGTTAGCCGATATGTTTGAAGTTTCACCCCGCACAATCTACCGTGACATAGACACTATCAACATGGCGGGTATTCCTGTTCGCTCAACATCGGGAGTGGGCGGCGGCTTTGAAATCATGCAGAAATACAAGATTGATAGTAAGGTTTTTTCGACTGCCGACCTTTCCGCTATCTTGATAGGGCTTTCCAGTCTTTCCAACATGATACGAGGTGATGAACTGGTAAACGCCCTTGCAAAAGTCAAGAGTTTTATCCCCGCCGACAGAGCGAAAGATATTGAATTCAAAGCAAATCAAATATATATAGATTTAAGTTCGTGGATGGGTAACAGAAACATACAACCATATTTAGAAATTATCAAAACAGCTTTACAGGAAAGCAAGCTACTTTCGTTTGAATATGCAGACCGCTACGGAAGTAAAACCACACGAATAGCCGAGCCGTATCAGCTTGTATTGAAAAGTAGTCATTGGTATTGGCAAGGGTATTGCCATAAAAGAAATGATTTTCGCTTATTTAAACTATCCCGCACATCAAACCTACAAATACAAGAGGAATTTTTTACGCCACGAGATTATCAAAAAACGCAGTTAGAATTTACTGATATTTTGGCAACTATGCAAACAAAAATCAAAATTCGTATTCATAAATCTATCATGGATAGGGTACTTGATTATTGCACTTATGAACACTTTTCACCAGACGGTGATGAGCATTGCATTGTTAGTTTTCCTTTCATAGAGAACGAATACTACTACAATATTCTTTTCAGTTTTGGGGATAAATGCGAGTGTTTAGAGCCGTTACATATTCGCACAGAAATGAAGCGTAGAATACATGATATAGCTACCATATACGAAAGTTAATACATGGAGTTAGACGAAAAGGACTGTAAAATTTACTGTGTAATCTCTCCAATCTATCTATTAGACGCGATGTAAGTACGCTCTCGAGATCCGAAAGCTGATCTACACGACCAATATGATCGAGAGTTACCACCGCCTGCTCGGCAAGGTAACGAAGGGAAAGAGTACCTTCCCGTCTTGTCTTTATATACAAATGTATACTTTGTGGTCAAACTTCACTTTGTGCTTAGATACATTGCGGTGAACCGTATCATAGTTACATACAGGTCATTCTGCTAACGGGTAACTATAGCTCAATAAAACAGCGGTTGTCTAGGACTTTATTTTCTCGTCCATGACTACAGCTGTTTTCATGTTTGGGTCCAGCCTAATCCTTATATTACGAGATGTGACGATTTTACGCTTTAAAAAGTCACATGGGACCAACGAATACAATCTACTGCTTTATTTTCTCTTTACATTATTTGCGACGAAAAAACCTGGTCAACGAATGCTGACTGCGTATTCCGAAAAGTTTTAGCCACCCATTCCGGAAAGTAATGGTCACCGATTCCGGAAAGTCTTAGCCAGTCATTCCGAAAAGTATTGGTCGGTCAT